>JAFZKK010000049.1 GCA_017551905.1 Salinivirgaceae bacterium | reverse complement strand
GTTGATTAAGGTTTTATATAACGGCGTGGATGTTACGAGGTTAGGGTTAGTAGTTAAAAAAGACAAATAGCCGTTAGTTATTAAATCCGCAGGCAACCATGAAAAAAGCTGTCTGCGGATTTTTTGTGTCCCGTAACTCCCTTAATCTTTCCTTAATGATTCCTATATGTTCCCTATATGATAACTATATGTTAAACCTTCAATTTTGCCCTCATTTTGGGTTTGCGTCAGTGTTTTCTGTTTGCGTTTAGGTTTTTATATTCGCAGCCTAAAAATATCGATATGGCACTTATTCTATCGTTAGAGACCTCGACATCAGTTTGTTCGGTTGCCATAGCGCAAGACGGCAGGCTGATAGCTGACAAAGTAAGTTTCGAAAACAAATCGCACGCCACGCAACTCACGGTTTTTGCCGAACAGCTGTTGAAGGAAAACAGCATTGAACCAGAGAAACTTGACGCTGTGGCCGTCAGTCAGGGACCGGGTTCATACACCGGGCTGCGTATCGGCGTCTCGACAGCCAAGGGTATCTGTTACGCACTGGGTTGCAAGCTGTTAGCTATCGACACTCTTAAGGCGATGGCGATAATGGCCGACCAGAAACTGACCGAGAAGCCCGACATCTACTGTTCAATGATTGACGCGCGCCGCATGGAGGTTTACACTGCCATGTTCGATGCCCAATTGCGGCGGATAAGCGACACGCAGGCACTCATTATCGATGCCGATAGTTTTACCGAATTGTTGGGAACCAAAAAGATAGCTTTTTATGGTGATGGTGCCGACAAGTGCCGACAAGTGATTGATTCGCCAAATGCGTTGTTTGTTGAGGGCGTTTGCTCGTTGGCGCGTAATATGGTGGGGTTGGCCGAGGAGGCTTTCGCCGCCGCTGACTTCAAAGATGTGGCCTACTTCGACCCGTTCTATCTGAAAGATTTTGTGGCCACTGTGCCAAAACACAAGGTTCTATAACCCGATGCGCAAGTGTTTGGCAATATTGTTTCTTTTACTGACAGTGAGCATCGGTCAGGTTGAAGCGCAGTGGTTGAAAGAGACGTACATCAGCGTCTTTGCCGCCGAGCGCGACACGGCCTATATTCAAGATTTGAGCCAGATGTTCAGCGTCAACGCATCGCTGTTCCAAAAAAACTCGGCCTTCAGCATCGACGACCTGAAAAACCTCTCGTCGCTGCAATACAGCTGTTCCGACTCGTCGTCGTCGGTGAGCGCGGGTTTCGCCTATAAGTGGCTGTCGCTGAATCTCGGTTTCAGTACCGGCCTGTTCGACCGCCACCGCAGCGGCAAAAAGACCAACCTTTCGACACAAATTTTGCTGCCGGCCGTGACACTGAAGTTCTCAGGGAGTCTCTACGAAGGCTACTATCTTGAAAACGCCGAGAGCATTCTGCAAAACTGGCCCGTCGGCTCTCGCTTCGACCGCCCCGACATCACCACAGCGTCGCTGCGCGTCTCGGCTGACTACTACTTTAACTACACAAAATATTCGCGCAAAGCGCTCACATCGCATGGCGAGCTGCAGCGACGGTCAGCCGGTTCGGCCGTTGTCGGTATCTTGCTAAATATGAATGTGGTAAGCGGCGATTCGTCGCTTGTTCCGCGCGCTGTTAACGAGTCGTTCGACTATCACGAGCAAATAAAAACTGTGAGCAACACTTTGATTGGCGCGGGTGGCGGCTATGCGCGTACGTTTGTAACACCGGCAAAAATCTTCTTCAACCTCGATATGCAGATGGGCTTGGCCTACAACAAATGTCAGCTGCAACTCACCGATGCGCCCGACCGCCGGCACGATGCTCTGAACCTTTATTTTCAAGGCGATGTGAGCTTCGGATTCAACAGCAAACACTGGTTTTTCAATGCCGGTGGCAGCCTTTTGGCAATTGAGTCGGCAATGGGCAACGATGGTGTCAGCATCAACAATGTGAGCGCTGTGGCACAGGCTACTTTAGCCTATCGTTTCGAACTTGAGAAAAACTATGGAGTGGGCGAACTTTTCTCGACCAAATGGCACCAATGGCGCGATTATCGGGCTTCAAAAAAACAGTCGCCGGCAGACAATTTGGAGGAATAGCAATTAAAAAACAGGGCAAGGTGGGCTCGCAAAGAAAAGAATGCTACTTTTGCCACTGCGTCAAAATAGGGTAATGTACAACATCGAAATATTTCTGAAAGGATTGTTGGTTGGCCTGTTGGTATCGGCTCCCATGGGGCCTATCGGCGTGTTGTGCGTGCAGAAAACCATCAACAAAGGCCGGTTCATGGGGTTCTTCTCGGGCCTTGGCGCAGCCACCGCCGACACCACTTACGCCGTTTTGGCCGCTTTCGGTGTTACTTACATCACCAATTTTATGAATCAAAACCGGCTCGTCTTCCAAATAGTCGGCATCGCTATTTTGCTTTTCCTGGGGTTCCGAATGCTGATGAAAAACCCTATCAATCAATATCGATACTATCGCACGGGCGCAAAGCGGACAAATGCCATATCTGATTATGTGTCAGTCTTTTTCCTCACGGTGTCGAATCCGCTAACGATAGTCTTTTTTGGCGCGGCGTTCTCAATGCTCGGCCTGATGTCGGAGGAAGCCACTTTCTATAACGGCTTGTCGCTAGTGTGGGGAGTTTTTACTGGAGCTGTGATTTGGTGGTTTACGTTGACTTACTTAGTCGATATTTTCCGCAAACACTTCCGTCTGCGAGGCATTTTGTGGCTTAACCGAATAAGCGGAATTGTGATAATTGTTTTGTCAGTTGCCCTTGGCATCAAATTCTTTTTCCTGACGCCGGCGGTTTGATGCAAGTTAGGATGTAGGGTTTTTCGTTAATGATTTAGTCATCGTCATCGTTTTTAGTTATCGTTTACGTTCAAAATGACCTACAAGCAAACTCTTGATTTTTTGTTCACGCAACTGCCACTCTATCAGAATATTGGCACCGATGCCTATAAACCAGGCTTGGGCAACACTCTGTCTTTGGACGACTATTTTGGCCATCCGCACTTGAAATTCAGGACGGTGCACGTGGCAGGAACCAACGGCAAGGGCTCGGTGTCGCACATCACGGCGGCCATTCTGCAAAAGGCAGGCTACAAGGTGGGGCTTTACACGTCGCCGCACCTCAAAGATTTCCGCGAGCGCATCCGCATCGATGGCGAGATGATTCCCGAAAGCGAGGTGGTTGGTTTTGTTGAACGTCATCGGCAGAAAATCAGCGAGATAGCGCCGTCGTTTTTCGAGATGGCGACGCTGATGGCTTTCGATTGGTTTGCCCGCAACGCCGTCGATGTGGCGGTGGTTGAGGTGGGTTTGGGCGGTCGTCTCGATTCAACCAACATCATAACGCCTTTAGTATCAATCATTACCAATATAAGTTTCGACCATACGGCAATGTTGGGCGACACATTGGCCGTCATTGCTGGCGAGAAGGCCGGAATAATCAAGCCTGGCGTGCCTGTGGTGGTGGGGCAGAGCCATCCCGAGACCGATGCCGTTTTCGAGGCGAAAGCCGCCGCCGAACATTCACCGCTTGTTTTTGCCGACCGCATCCGCCGCGTCGAGAGTGCCACGCTGACAGCCGACAGCCTCAATCTCACAATCAGCCACAACGGAAAGCCTGAATATGAAAATCTTGCGCTCGACCTTGTGGGTTGCTACCAGCGCAAAAACATCTTGACGGTGTTGGCGGCATTCGATGTTCTGCGCCAGAAACTCACTGTCGATGAGTGCGATATTATTGCCGGCGCGGCTTCAACCATTGCCACCACTGGGCTGAAAGGCCGTTGGCAGAAATTGTCCGATTGTCCGCCAACCTACTGCGACACCGGCCATAACGACGATGGCATCCGTCAGGTTGTTGAACAACTGAAATTACAGAAATACAATCATTTGCATGTTGTAATTGGTATGGTAAGCGACAAGGACCACGCAAAAGTTCTCGGCCAGCTGCCGACCGATGCAACCTATTATTTCACAAATGCACAAGTGCCGCGTGCGCTCAAAGCCGAGTTACTTGCCGAGAAAGCCGCCGTCTTCGGTCTGCACGGGCAGTGCTACCCAACTGTGCCAGAGGCAATTGCGGCTGCCAAACAAAATGCCGCCCCCGACGATTTCATCTTCATCGGAGGCAGCACATTCACTGTGGCGGAGATTCCTGAGTTGTGATAGGAAAGTCTCCTGCGTATCGGAATCAATTCAAATTATCAGAAGCCAACTCGTTGACATTGATTGTCTTACAAGTGTGGTTAATGTCATAGTCGAAGGTCATGTTGCCTGATGTTTTGTGCAACTTTATGCAATTCAAGCCGTACCAGATGCGTTTTCCGCCGTATTGCGAGCCCGACAGAAAATCGATTTGCACATTTCCGGTATTGTAAATCGACATTTTGAACTTCGAATTGTTGGCTAACTTAATGGTATTGAAATCGATAGGATTGCCATCCATAGTCCTCACGGTTACAATGCCTTGTCCGTTGCGTATGAACTCGACATTAGCCAGCGCATCGTAGACGCCTATCGCACGCTTGCTTGCCTCCGGGTCTTGGCCGCTTATGGTGTTCTGCACCTCGTTGCCCGGCATCGAGCCTTGCGTCATGTTAAGCCGCTCGACAGCCGCTATCAGGCCGGCTATCTCAGGAGCGATGCTTTCATCGGTTGCGCTCATGCCGCTAACGGCAAACGTGCTTTTCTTTGCGTTTGCAATTGCCTCGTACGACTTGCTCGACAGTCCCACGGCGGCCAGCATTGAGCCGGTAAGGAACGGGTTGCCGTCTTTGTCGATGTGTATTCCATAGTCCGACATATCTTCCGACTCAGCGTAGGTGCGGGTCCACAGGCGGTTGCCCTTGTTGTCGAACTGGGCGGCGAAGGTGTTGTTTATGCTGTCGAGGTGTCCGATGTTGGCTTGGTTTATCCACTCCATTTGCCCGTCGCGTGAGCATTTGGCGATGAAGAAATCGCTCTTGTCGGTTTTCAGTTTCTTACTGCCGACAGTCATCTCGCCGTTGAACGAGCCCGAAAAGTAGAAGCTGTCATCGTCGCCGAGCACAATGTTGTAGGCCACATCGTCCGATTTGCTGCCAATGCGGTAGAGGAATTCGACTTCGTTGTCAGCCGTAATCTTCGTGACAAAAACATCGGTTCCTTCGGCGCTGAGCTGGCGCCCCATAAATTCGACATCACCGTTGAAATAGCCGCACATATAGGCGTCGCCTTTGCCATCGAAGACAATGTTGTGCTTGTTGTCGCCCTGATGAAGCCCGTATTTGTTGGCAATCTTCCAAAGCTTGACAGCGCGCGAGGCCAGATTAGGCTGCGAGGCGTTCTCGACAATCTTTGCCGCCACTTTCTTATACTGCGGCATTGCTTGTCCTATTGAAGCTCCAATATATGTCGGGTCGCAAACCACGAAGCGGCGGCCGTTGTGTTCCAAATAGTTGCCTGGCACATCGCTGTTGAAGCATACGGCGGCGGCCATGTGTCCGGGGTAGTTGAGGCCGATAACATCCAGTCCTACAAGCTGTTTTACCAGATATGCGAACAGCACGGCGCGGTCCTCACAGTCGGAGTAAGGATAGTAGAACATCTCGTCGGGGAAGAAGAACTTCTCGTGGCCAAACTGTTGGTCGTCAGTCTTATACGCGAACGACTGCACAAATTTGAGCAAGAACTCCGTAGCATCGACAGCGTCCATACCGCCGATGACCGGCACCAGCGACTCTACCAGCGACTCTTTGGTGGCGCGGCTTACCGTGGCATCGAAATAAATCTTGATATCGGCCTGCGGATAATCGTTGTAGAAGTTGATTGTGTTCTGGTCGTATTTGATGCCGAACTGGTATTTTTGGCCGTCGTACTCAAAATCGAGGTTGCGTTTCTTGAGTTGCTCGTTGCCGTTGAGCGGCTTGTAGATGTTCAAATCGACAATAGAGCGCGCCTCGGGGAAATCCTGGCTGTAGGTGTAAACGCTACTCGATTTTCCGTCGAGCATATAGTAGCGCTGGTTTTCGAAAGTGAAGAACGGCATGCCGTAGATGTTGTTGGCTGCCGCCAGAAGCAGGTAGAGGTTGTTGCCCTTGTAGGCTAGGCGGGCTTTGTAGTTGGCTTTTGTCAGCATAAACCAAGTGAGTAGCACGCGGCTGTTCTGGTTATCGGTGATGCTGGCAGCGGCCTGTTTTATAAGCAGATACAATCCCCAATCGTTCATGTTAAGCTCGCTGTGCCATTGTAGCAGGTCGTTCAGCGTGCAGCTGTAGTTGGTTTTGCTCAGCTTGTCCCACGCATCGCTGATGCTTTGCTCGTTGATGCTCCCGATGCGCACTGCAGCGGCGTTGTCGTATCTGACGCTTACATTGTTGCCGTAGAAATTGAATTTGGCTGTTGAGGCCTTGAATCCGTCGGCATCCGATTTCGACATTACCGGCAGTTTCGGAGCCTCGGCAAAGCTCTCCACCTTTTCCTGCACCTCAATTTGCATAGCCTGTGTTTGCTTCGGTTCTTCCTTATATACAGGGATTTCCGCCGGTTTTGGAGCGTCGGGTTTGTAATCCACTTCTTTCGAGTCGTAGTTCTTCCATTCCTGTTTCAGAAACTCTTTGAACTCTTCGTCCATTTTGCGGATTTCCTCGTCGCGTTCCTTCACAAATTGCTGGAAACTTTTCTTCTCATTCTCAATAAAAGCCTGTTTTTCAGCTTCTTCCTTGGCCGCCCACTCCTTGTAGCTTTGAGCGTTGACATTGGCGGCAAGGCCCATGACAGCAGCCAGCATCAGCCATATATGTTTCTTTGTTCTCATATCCATATTTTTATGAGGTTCAAAAGCGCAAGTTAAAAATAAATCGACAAATAAAAGATGCGATATTTGGGCAAAAGGTTGCGTGTTTCTTAAAAAAGGTGGTATGGTTACCACCAAAAACAAAAAAAGCCCGTCACAAAAATGCGACGGGCTTTCCTGATTATCAAGATTGATTACTTGCTGTTGCGAATTGTTGCCTGTGCGGCTGCCAGACGTGCGATTGGAACGCGGAACGGCGAGCAGCTCACGTAGTTCAAGCCCGATTTGTAGCAGAACTCAACCGAAGCGGGGTCACCGCCTTGCTCACCGCAGATACCCACTTTCAAGTCTTTGCGTGTTGAGCGGCCGTTCTTGGTAGCTGAAGCAATCAGCTGACCAACGCCATCTTGGTCGATAGTCTGGAACGGGTCGGCGGGCAGCATCTTCTTGTCGATATAAGCCGACATAAAGGCGCCAATGTCGTCGCGGCTGAAGCCGAAGGTCATCTGTGTCAAGTCGTTGGTACCGAACGAGAAGAACTCGGCATATTTTGCCATACGGTCGGCCAGCAGAGCGGCGCGCGGAATCTCAATCATTGTACCGAACTTGAAGCCGATTTCCTTCAGGCCGAATTTTTGGCAAACTTCGGCGTAAACCTTGTCGACAATCTTGCGGGTATATTCCAACTCGCTCATATCGCAGGTTACAGGAACCATAATCTCGGCGTGCGGGTCTTTGCCGTCTTTGATAAGCTCGGCAGCCGACTCGAAGATTGCACGTATCTGTGTTTCAGAGATTTCGGGATAGGTAACGCCCAAACGTACACCACGGTGTCCCATCATCGGGTTCGACTCGTGCAGAGCCTCGCCGCGTTTTGCAACGGCAGCGGCCGAAATGCCCAGAGCGGCAGCCAGTTCGGCTTGTTTCTCGGCGCCTTGCGGAACAAATTCGTGCAACGGTGGGTCGAGCAGACGGAAGGTTACTGACAGACCATCCATAGCCAACAGAGTGGCCTTCATATCCTTCTTCATAAATGGGAACAGCTCGTCGAGAGCCTTGCGGCGCTCTTCGGCGTCGGCGCTCAAAATCATCTTGCGAAGCAGGAACAACGGCTCTTCAGAGTTTTTGCCGTAGAACATATGCTCGGTGCGGAACAGACCAATGCCCTCGGCGCCGAATTCGCGTGCAATGCGAGCGTCGTCGGGGTTGTCGGCGTTGGTGCGGACACCCATCTTGCGGTTTTTGTCAACCAAACGCATAAATTCTTGGAAACGTGGATTTTCCGAAGCGTCCATCAGCTTCAGCTCGCCCATATATGCGTTGCCTTTGGTACCGTTCAAAGTGAGTGTTGCGCCCTCTTTGAATTCGATATCGGTACCAATGATTTTGGCAGTCTTGTTAGCCACATCGACGTGCAGAGCGCCTGCGCCAACAATGCAGCATTTGCCCCAGCCACGAGCCACCAAAGCGGCGTGCGAGGTCATACCACCACGAGCGGTGAGAACACCGTCGGCGGCACGCATACCCTCAACATCTTCGGGGTTGGTCTCCTCGCGGACAAGAATAACCTTCTCACCCTTCTTGTGCCAAGCCACAGCGTCTTCGGCGGTGAAGACAACCTTGCCAACGGCAGCGCCAGGACCTGCAGGCAGACCTTTAACGATAGGTTTCACACGTTTCTCTTCCGACGGGTTGAGAATCGGGTGAAGCAGCTCGTCCAATTGGCTCGGGTCGACGCGCAAAACGGCGGTCTTCTCGTCAATCAGGCCTTCGTGAAGCATATCCATAGCCATATTCAGAGCGGCGGTACCAGTGCGTTTGCCTACGCGGCATTGCAGCATAAACAGCTTGCCTTCCTGAATGGTGAACTCAATGTCGAGCATATCGTGGAACGATTTCTCAAGAATGTCGCGAATCTCAACCAACTCTTTATATGTCTCGGGCATAGCCTCTTGCATACTTTTCAGGTGTTGGTTCTGCTCGTTCTTGGTCTCGTCGTTAAGCGGGTTCGGGGTTCGGATACCTGCAACAACGTCCTCGCCTTGAGCGTTGATAAGCCACTCGCCGTAGAACAGGTTCTCGCCTGTGGCGGGGTTACGGGTGAAGGCAACGCCAGTAGCCGAAGTGTCGCCCATATTGCCGAATACCATCGACTGAACGTTAACGGCAGTACCCCAGTCGTCAGGAATACCCTCAATGCGGCGGTACGAAACGGCTTTCTTACCGTTCCAGCTCTTGAACACGGCTTTGATACCGCCCATCAATTGCTCTTTTGCGTCATCGGGGAACTCTTTACCCAGAACGACTTTGATTTTCTTCTTGAACTCGTCGGCCAGGAACTTCAGGTCGTTGGCGCTCAGGTCGGTATCCGAAGCGTAACCTTTCTGTTTCTTGTAGTCGTCGAGCATATCGTCGAGTTGTTTGCGGATGTTGAAGTCCAAGCCTTCAGCCTTCTCCATAACAACGTCGGCATACATCATAATCAGACGGCGGTACGAGTCCCAAACAAAGCGCTCGTTGCCAGTCTTTTTGATAAGTCCGGGGATTGTGGCAGAGCAGACGCCAATGTTGAGCACGGTGTCCATCATACCAGGCATCGAGGCGCGCGCACCCGAGCGGCACGAAACCAAAAGTGCGTTTTCGGGGTCGCCATATTTCTTGCCCATTATCTTCTCTGTTTCGGCCATAGCAGCCCAAACGTCGGCCTCAAGCTCGGCCGGCAGCTCGCAGTTGTTCTCGTAATACTCCGTACAAACCTCGGTAGTGATTGTGAAACCTGCCGGAACCGGCAAACCTAAAAGACACATTTCTGCCAAGTTGGCACCTTTGCCACCCAACAGATTACGCATGTCTGCTTTACCTTCGGCTTTCTTGTTGCCGAATGTGTAAACACGTTTTTTCTGTGACATAGTAATTAATTTATTATGAAAATGAATTGTTGACTCAATCTGTTTTAACCCACAATGCCGGTTTTGCGCCGGCCTTGCTTTATGAAGAAAAAGAATGCCGACAAAATTTTGTCGGCATTCTTATCCTATTGTTATCCTAATTCAACTGGAAGTTGATTGGCACTGTGTATGATACTTTCACAGGTTTTCCACGCTGCAGGCCCGGTTTGAATTTCGGCAGGCTCTTTACAACACGGATGGCCTCTTTGTCAAGTATCGGGTCAACACTACGTGCTATCTTCACATTGTCGACCTCACCCTTCTGATTAACAACGAACTGCACGAAAACCTTACCTGAAAGGCCGTTCTCTTTTGCAATTTCGGGGTAAATCACGTTCTGTGCAAGGTATTTACGCAATGCGACATCACCACCAGGGAACTCAGGCATGTTCTCAACAATGAAGAACACTTGCTCTTCCTCTTCCTCTTCCTCTTCAGCAACCTCGACAATGGCTACCTCGGTATCTTGGTCAGCCTCAACGTCTTCAATATCAAGCTCGTCGTCAATATCGACATCATCATCCACGATATTGATAACCTCGGCCACCTTTGGAACCTCCGGCGGGGGAGGAGGAGTTATTTCCTGTTGACGTGTGATAGGTATGATTTCCTCTTCGGCAACCACATCTTCAAGTTCGCCGAAGCCTGCGGTGTTTTTCTCATGGACAGTATAGCTGAAAGCGAGGAGCACAACTCCTACAGCCACTACAAAGCCCACCTCCAAAAACAAGCCGCTGTAACGTCTTAAATCGACTTTCGGATTCTTTTTAAGTTCCATAACTTTTTTAATTTTTTTCAGTCGCTAAAAGTAGAACTTTTCTAATAATATGACAAAATTTTAGAAAAACTTTTTCTGATTTTTGACTCCGCCAAGCTTCGCAAGTCATTTCATCTTTGCGATTTGTGCAGTACTAAAAAAACACCACTCAAGTTTTTGTCTTGAATGGTGCGTTTTTGTATAGCGGCTTTTTAGAATCAGTTGTCTGAAAACTCTCTTACACAGCAGACATATTTGCCCCAATTCTTATAGTGCCAATTCAAATACCCATTACCCATATTAATATACCATGCACATTCATAACTTGTATAATACTCCGATGAAGGCCAATATTCGGCACAATCTTCACAAGTATTATCATCCTTCCAAGTTTGTGAGGTCTTTATCATTGTCCCTCCCAAAGACTCAATCGCATTATTTACTGTTTCCAAATTTCGGTAAAGATAGCACATCTCTGCAAGGCTTGGCAGATACCAATCAATGGCAAAAGAGCCTGTAAGGTAGTGTGTTGAACCATAATTGTTGGCCCAGTTAAATGCCGGATAGTATTCTGCTGCATTTTCGGCTGCAGTATTGTCTTGCTGGCATAATAATGTCCAGTTATTGCTGCCGTTTTTGACTAAAATGTCATTAGACTTTTTGAAGTCTGTAGTACGGGCACAATCAACAGTCTTATTAATAGTTGGGGTACATATTATTGAATTGATATTAGTATTTCTTTTATCATAGGTTGCCCACATAAGTTGTCCGTCAGTACCATTTTCGGCAGAGTTATGAATGCCAACACCCAAGGTGCGCGTAGAGCCATCGTCTGAACAGTCGGTACCTTTATAGAAGATGACGGCAACGGCAGAATCTTTCTGAGTTTTGTTGAGTTTCAAACCTTCAACGTATGGCGTTGCGCTACCATCACTAAATACTATATCGCCAACTTCCAGCGTTGTCCCTAGCGCTTTGGAGCCGATGTCCCTCTTAATAGTGAAAGTGCTTTCTCCTGCGGCATTTTTAGCAGCCTCTTCAAAGAATCTTTCAGGGCTGTTGTATTCTGTATTATTGACTATGCCGGTAAACGAACAACCTTGAGCTATACTGATTGTGTAGTCTGTGTTAAGAATGCCTTGTATTTGCAAATCTTTTGTACTATTATCTTTGGCGCCAAAAGTAAATGACGCCGTGCTTTCAGTGTCAAATACAACTTTGATTTTCGCTCCACTCTCTCCACTGAGTTTAAATCCTCCATGGTTATCTCCCCAAATCTCGCTATTTCCAACAAGTTTGATATTAACTGTTAGCTCAGTGTTTGCGTTTTTGTTATGAATAATCATGCCACTACACCATTCTTCATGTTCTACAATGCGTTTAACATTGTCGAGAATAATGTTGTAGGTCAAATTCTGGTCAGTGGTTACCTCGGCATTAATGTCTATCTGTTCATGTTTCTTGCCCTCCACACCTTTAAAAGTTTGCTTATTGAAGAAAGCTGTGAAATGTTGGTTGTTTTCACCAATCGTTATGATGCGAGGGTTAGTCGTAACGCCGTCATTCCATTGTATAAACTCAGCACCTTCTGCCGGGGTAGCTGTTAATGTTACCTGAGAACCAACAGGGTATACGCCAGAGCCCCAAACATCCACAACGCCCTCTCCTTTAGTAGTTGCTTTAACTGTGTAAGTGTTGGCTACAGGGCGAATAGGAAGGCCGATCTAGCATGGCGCACCATTCAAGTTTTTCCTGGGGTAAAGCCGTCCTTCATTTTCATCGCAACCAAACATTGCCATGTAAGCGTAGTATTCATTATTATAATTATTATTTGTTAGGGTCCGGCTCCAATATAATGAATATGGTGCAGCAAGACCTTCATCGTTATAATATTTCACTATAGGCAATAATATGCTATTGTTATTAATGCGGCTGGTTACTGTGGCGTTGCCATCTTCGTCAAATGTCCAAATGCAACTATCCATTAGCTCTTGCCAATCGTCGGCTTTCGGCATACGGAAATCTTCGCCAAGCAAAACGGTTGCGGCATCTTGGAATTGGCTTGTCTCGGTAAGAGTGTATGTTTCACTTGTAAAAGTCTGTTTCGATATAGTTTCGCCCCAAGCATATTTGCCGCCAGCGTTGCTTGGCATTGCCGCACCAAGGTTGCAGTTCGCCCATTTCACACTCAAACCAAGGTCAACCAATTGGTAGTTTGAGGCAATGCTTGTGAAGTTTGCGGTAATATCAAGATTGTTTATGACATTGATAATACGCGGATTAGCAGTGCTACCGTCGCTCCAGCCAGCGAACATATAACCTTGCAATGGAACGGCACTTATCGTTATTGTTTCTCCGAATTTGTACTTTTCCTTATTCTTCGAAATTTGAACTGAACCATACAATGGGTTTCCTGATTGTACAGTAACTGAAACGCCATCGCGCATTGCGGCAAACATATCCTCTATGTCGGACAAAGTGTGCCTGTAGCTATCACCTCTATTAACGAAGGCATCTTCTTCATTATCAAAGTCTTCGCCGTTGGCAAATTCCGATTCCTTAGCAATTATAATTTCCGAATTTATATCATCGCCAAATAAAGTATAGCCATATTGTTCTTCGTTCAGATTACCCCAGTCGATAGTATTAATATCTACCATTTCAAAATAATATTGAATCCAACCGAAAGAATAAATAATGTCGGTGAATGTGCCCATATACTTACTAAATATTTCCACTCCCGAAGCATTATCTTCGTCGCCTCTCAAACCTGTTATTATGTTGCTTTCCGAGCTTACAATATAATTATCCGGGTCATCTTTCGGATAAAAATAGTTTGTGCCATCGAGAGGAGTAACCGAATAACCGCTATCGCGCAAGGTGCGTTCCATTAGCATCAAAAGCCCCTTGCCGTTCCAATCGCGCGATTCAAAAACTTCAAATTTACCGGAATCATTTTTAGCACCATGACGGAGACGGCTTTGTCCTTTATGGTTACCTTTATCTCCATAATCATATTCACCCCGTTCCTCATATATCTTACCATCATAGAGCCAATAGTTGCGGTACTCTTCATCATTGTCGTCAAAAGAAAACTTTAAATATAGATACTCACCAATTTTACTATGATAGTAGGCGTATGATGTATTTGTTTCAATAATAGAAGGAAATTCATAGCCAGTATTGTTGTTAATAGATAGGAAAATTGTTCCTGTCGAATAAACCTTGTCTGGCTTGGTGTCATCAACCACTTTTTCAACCACACCTGTGGTGCTTTGTACTTCCTCAGTAACGTAGGTGTCAATCTTAACAATGGTGCTGTCGCGGTTAACAACAAGCATATTCTCCTTTTTTGTTATGCCTGTAACTGCAAAAGCGGAAGTCAGGCTTGACGTTACAACTGTGCCGGTGGCTGTATCAACAGACGCAGGTTCATCGTAAACATAAATGCGGGTGCTGTCGCGATGGATTATGAAGAAGTTGTTGTTGCCTTTTTGCGCCGATTGGCCAGCTACGGCAAAGGTGCTTTTAGCCGCTTTGTCACCTTCAAGGTCATCAATGTAGACGACTGTTCCCGAGCCGTCAATCACAAACGCTGTCTGCACCTCCTTGTTTGCCCCGACTCCGGCCACAGCAAAACGGCTTTTAGCAGCCTTAGAGTTATCGTCCGCATCAACATAGAATGTGGCCTGAGCACCATCGATTGTCAGCACTCGTGTGTCGGCTTTCGAAGCGTTATCGTTGAAATCGACATAAAGAGTCGAATTGTTGTTGTCGATAGAGTAATTGTTTTTTGATTTTTTGCCCTTGGCCGAGTGTCCCGCCACAGCGAACTTACTTTTTGCAGCCTTGCCATCAGCGTCTTGGTCAACGTAAATGGTTGAACCTGAGCCGTCAATGGTCAGCAAATCTCCGTTCCCCTTACTACTAAGACTTGCTACCGCAAATTTGCTCTTAGCAGCCTTGTTAGTGTTAGAGTTTTCGTTAGTGTTATCGTCAACATAAACCGTTGTGCCGTCGGCATTTATAGTAAGAAGGCTCTGTTCACCTTTTTCTGCCGACATGCCAGCCACTGCGAATTTGCTTTTTGCTGCTTTTCCACTTTCGTTATCGTTATCGTTTTTATTATCGTCGACAAACACTTTGACACCGGTCTCATATACGGCGAACATCAGGTTACCCTCGCTGTCGCGTACTTCAAAAATCGGGTTCTCGGTAGCCTCTTTCGGCTGTATTACAGTGGCTGCGCTGGCCGCATACATAGTGTAAGGCACCGGCAGAATTTGCATCGAGCCTATGTTGACGTAGTTGTCGGTTCCGTCAGCGCTCACCTCAACCTGCATCATCACTTGCATTGTCTCCCATGGTATGGCATCGAAACTGCCTCTGAGCATTTCCCCCTCGCCAACACTCACGCTCACGTTGCCGTAGGCGTTGGTGGTTACAGCATGCTTCTCCTGATAATAAACGCTGTCATCTGTCATGACGCTGAGCCGCAAACACACTGTTTTATTCTCGAGAGCTTTGCCGCCATCGCGAATTATGGCTTGATAACTGAATGAATTCTGCGCAACTGCAGCAAATGTCATAACCGTCAAACAAACGGCTACAAACGCTTTTGAAAGTATGTTTTTCATGATAAAAATATGATTTTTAGTAGTTTTAAAGGTGATACAAATATCATATTTTTTTTGAAACATACAATATAAATATGGAAATGTTTTGATTAACAGCGCGGCAACTTTTCGATTTTGACATATTTTATAAGCAAAATGTTATATTTTTGAAAATCAAGAAAACACAATTAATATCACAAATAATATTTAAAATGAAACACTTAAGATTATTATCGACAGTTGGCGCAATGGCAGTGGCTGTTGCAGTATCGGCTCAAAGCAAAATCACGCTTCACCCCGAAAACGCCAAACAAACCATTAGCAAAGACATTTACGGACATTTTGCAGAGCACCTTGGGCACTGCATTTACGGTGGAATCTACGTTGGTCCCGACTCGAAAATCGCCAACACCAACGGTTATCGCAACGATGTTGTTGAGGCGCTCAAAGCGTTGAAAATCCCCGTGCTGCGTTGGCCAGGCGGTTGCTTCGCCGACACCTATCACTGGAAAGACGGTATTGGTCCGAAGGAGAAACGTCCGTCGATTATCAACACCAACTGGGGCGGCGTGACGGAGGACAACAGTTTCGGTACGCACGAGTTTCTCGACTTCTGCGAGTTGCTTGGTTGCGATGCCTACGTGAACCTGAACGTGGGCTCGGGCGATGTGCGTGAGGCTGCCGAATGGGTTGAGTACATAACTTCGGTCAACGAGAGCCCGATGACCAAATTGCGCAAAGAGAACGGCCGCGAGGACCCGTGGAACGTCAAATATTTCGGTATCGGCAACGAGAACTGGGGCTGCGGCGGCAATATGGAGCCTGAATACTACGCCGACCTTTACCGCCGTTTCGCAACCTTCTGCGGTGGCGCGCCCTACCGCATTGCCTGCGGTGCCACTGCCGACGACCCCAACTGGACCGAAGTATTGATGAAAAAGACTGAAAAACAGCACAGTATCACGCAAGGTTTGTCGCTGCACAAATACACTTTGCCAATCAACACGTGGACAGGCTCGAAGGGCTCGGCCACCGATTTCAAGGAAGATTTGTGGTACTCGACCGTGAGCGAGGCCTGGGCGATGGACAGCCTTCTCGACCTGCACATTGGCATAATGCAGAAGTACGACCCCAACAACGAGGTGGGCGTGATTTTCGACGAGTGGGGCTGCTGGTACGATGTTGAGCCTGGCACCAATCCTGGCTTCCTTTTCCAACAGAACACTATGCGCGACGCCATTGTGGCTGGTATGGGGCTGAACATTTTCAACAACCACGCCGAACGTGTGCAGATGGCCAATATCGCGCAGATGGTCAATGTGTTACAGGCTGTTATCCTGACAAAAGACGACAAAATGGTGCTCACCCCGACCTACTACGTTTTCAAAATGTACGCCGACCACCAGGGTGCGAAACTGATACCCACTGATGTTCAGAGTGATAAGTACACCTTTGAGGGCAAATCGACAAAGACCGTTTGCGCTTCGGCTTCGGAGAAGGACGGCGTGGTGACGCTCACGCTCGTCAATCTGAACCCAAATAAGGGCGAAATGGTTGATATTGAACTCGGTAGCGTTCCTGCGAAAAATATGAAAGGCGAGATAATCACTTCAAAAAATATGAATGATTTCAATGATTTTGGTCAGGCCGAAAAGATTACTTTGAAGCCGTTCGAAATTGCCGTGCAGAAATCGTCGAAAGGCACAATGAAATTTGAATTGCCTGCAAAATCGGTGGTCAAACTTCAATTCTCAAATAATAAATTATGAAAATTTTGAGCATTGCGGCCGCTGCCGCGATAATTCTGGCAGGTTGCACAAGCGGCGGCAACTTTGTCTCGTCGCCCGACGGACGGCTGAAAATCAATTTCGGGCTGAATCAAGCGGGCGAGCCGATGTATTCGGCAACGCTTGATAATAAGACAGTTATCTATCCGTCGAAGTTGGGCTTGGAACTCGACGGCTGCAACCTAAAAGATGGTTTGCGCCTGATTTCGACTGCCGAATCGGGTGTTACCGACAATTATTCGCTCAAAACAGGCAAGCAAACCGATTATCAATATTGTGCTAACGAAAAGATTTTCAACTTGTTGGCACAATCGGGCGATACGCTTGGAATCGCTTTCCGTGTGTCTGGCGATGGGTTTGCGTTCAGCTATCGAATCAATAGTTTGAAAGGCGGCCAAAACGTTGTGAATGACGAGTTTAGCACTTTCTGTTTTGCCGACAGCGCAAGGGCGTGGCTGCAGATAATGGCCATTGCCAAAACGGGCTGGTGCTACACCAATCCGTCGTACGAGGAGAATTACTCGCAGAACGTGCCCGTCGGGACGCCGTGTCCGTGGCCGTCGGGTTGGGTTTATCCCGCACTGTTTCAAAGTAATGGTGCTTGGGTGCTGGTTTCGGAAACTGGCCTGACAACGCAATATTGCGGCACCCGCTTGACCGAAATTGCTGGTACGCCCGAATATAAAGTGCGCTTCCCGATGCCGCAGGAGGTTATCGACACGGCCACGCAGGACATTCGCCCCGTGATAGAGTTCCCGTGGCAGTCGCCGTGGCGCACGGTTTCGGTTTCCGCGAACCTGAAAGGCATTGTTGAATCGACCATTGGCACCGACCTTGCCACACCCGCCGTCGATGGCGACTATTCGTGGGTTAAGCCTGGCCACGCGTCGTGGAGTTGGGCAAAACTGAAGGACGAGTCGGTGGTGTATGATGTGCAGAAGCGCTTTGTCGATTACGCCGCCCGAATGCGCTGGGAGTACTGCCTTGTCGATGTCAACTGGGACCGCAATATTGGCTACGAAAAAATCGCCGCGCTGGCCAAATATGCCGCCACGAAAGGCGTTGGACTGATTCTGTGGTACAACTCGTCGGGCGACTGGAACACAACCGAATACACGCCCAAAAGCCGCTTGCTGACGCCCGAATTGCGCGAGGCGGAGTTCAGCCGCTTGGAACAGATGGGCATAAAGGGAATCAAAGTCGATTTCTTTGCTGGCGACGGACAGCCTGTGATGCAGTACTACCGCGACATTTTTACCGACGCGGCCCGCCACCACCTGATGGTCAACTGTCACGGCGCCACCCTTCCGCGCGGTTGGCAGCGCACCTATCCCAATCTGGTGACGATGGAGGCCGTGAAAGGCTTTGAGTATTCGACATTTACGCAGGAATATCAGGAGATGATACCCACGCAGTCGTGCTGCTGGACGTTCACCCGCAACGTTTTCGACCCGATGGATTTCACCCCAATGAGCCTTGCGCCGATACCCGGCATTGAACGCGCCACAACCAACGCTTTTGAGTTGGCGCTGCCCGTGCTGTTCCTGTCTGGCGTTCAGCATTTTGCCGAAACCGACGACGGAATGGTCACCCAACCCGATTATGTGGTCAGCCTTTTGCAAGATTTCCCGACGCAGTGGGAGAAGTCGGTGTTTATCGACGGCTATCCAGGCAAATATTTTGTGGCGGCTCGTAAGTCGGGCGGCAAATGGTATGTGGCTGGAATCAACGGCGAGAAAACCGTCCGCACGCTCACTCTCGATTTGAGCGAGATTGGCGCCGCAACCAAAGCCGAACTCTTCACCGACACCGACAACAAATGGCAAATGGCTCATTCGGTTGTCGAAAATCCTGATTTAAAAGTCTTTGAAGTTACAATGCAGCCGAATGGAGGATTTGTAGCGGTGATTGAATGATTGAAGGTTTGACTGATTGAATAATTGAATTTTGAAGGATGATTAAAAGCCTGATTCTGTGCGAATCGGGCTTTTTTAGTGCCGAATGTGTTTTTTCTGACATCAACATTGTGAATTTTTGAATTACTTTTGCTCCATGTTGTTACGGAAAATACTACCGATATTATTTCTCTTTATTGCAGGCTGCGTTGCCGGTCAAAACAGCAATTCTGGGCCAAAAGCGCTGAACTATATCGTTGTTGACGGCGACACAATGCCCGTTATCAATATCGAAACCGTAACAATCCGTCATTTTCAGAACAAGCGGAAACAGATAAAATATGACAAGCTGATGCGTAATGTCAAAAAGGCTTATCCGTATGCCGTTGCCGCCCGCGACGAACTGAACAACATGAATGCCCATCTTGTGGGCGTAACCGACCCTCAACAGCGCGAAGCATACATCAAAGCGTATGAAAAACAGATGTTTAGAAGATACGAGAAGGAGTTGCGCGCGCTCACTATATCGCAAGGCCGCATATTACTGAAACTTGTCGACCGCGAGATAAACAACACAGCCTTTAACCTTATTCAAGAGTATCGGGGTGACTTTTCAGCCTATTTTTGGCAAGGTGTCGCCCGCATTTTCGGCGATAATTTGAAAAGCGAGTACGACCCCGACGAGGAGGATATGTACATCGAGGAGATTGTGCAGCTGATTGAGGCAGGGTTGATTTAATCAATCAGATTCCTTCCTTCAAAATTTTCCTACGCCGTCCACCTTCCGCTTGCGCCGCAAGGCAGCACAAGTCCGTTCGACGACACTGGCAGACCGACTTCGCTCGCCTCAACTTTTCCGCCAAAGCGTTTCAAGGCGGTACTAATCATATACGATAGCACGGCTGGTTGTAAACCTGTTGTGTATGAGTTTATTAGGAAGAATAGTGGTGAGTCGCTCATTAGTTGTGAGCAAAGCTCGATGAGTGGAAAAATGTTGTCTTCAATCTTCCAAATCTCGCCTTTCGGGCCGCGGCCGTACGAGGGCGGGTCCATTATTATGGCATCGTAGTGGTTGCCGCGGCGGATTTCGCGCTCAACAAACTTAACGCAATCATCTACTATCCAGCGGATTGGAGCTTCGGTCAAGCCCGACACAGCCGCATTCTCACGCGCCCAAGCCACCATACCTTTTGCCGCGTCAACATGAGTGACATTGGCACCGGCGGCTGCGGCGGCTATTGTGGCGCCGCCTGTGTAGGCGAACATATTGAGAACGTTGATTTTTCTTTCGGGATTTTTTTGTTTTGCGTCGGCAATCAGTTTCGAAAACCAATCCCAATTGACGGCCTGTTCGGGGAAAACGCCCGTATGCTTGAAACTGAAAGGCTTTAGTCTGAATGTCAGTTCTTTACCGATAGCCAAATTGTAGTTGACCGACCATTCCTGCGGCAAATCGAAAAACTGCCACTCGCCGCCGCCGCTCTTGCTGCGGTGATAGTGTCCGTTCATCTTTTTCCAGCCTTTTTCGTTTTTTGGGGTGTTCCAAATAACCTGCGGGTCGGGGCGGACAAGCGTATAACGGCCCCAGCGCTCAAGTTTCTCGCCACACGAGCAATCAATCACCTGATAGTCTTTCCAGCGGTCGGCAATCCACATAACGGGCTGATTGTTAGATTATTTCTTTTTTATTTTGTCGTACTTTGTCAAGTTGGCTGGGTCAATCTCCTTGACAATGTTATACACCTTGTTTTGCTGTGCTTGGTCCGACGAGCCGGCAAAAATGTTGACAATCTCGTCGGCTTTGGCGTCAAGAAAAATCTGCATCAGATACGAACCTGCCTTTTGGCGGTGCACCTTCATCAGGTCGTTCATTCCCTCGGCAATCGAGTTGCAGCCGTCAACTAAGCGCGTGCTCATAAGGTCGAGGCCAAGGCGGTGGTATTTGTAGGAATACTCGCGGATAGGCGAATAAACAGAGTTCATAAGATTCTCCGACAGCCAGTAGCGGTTCTTCTTGTCCTCGAACGATTTCCAGCCATTGTAGCTCGAGCTTTGCGCCGTTGAGACAATCTTCTGCGCCTTTTCAAAATAAGGCGTGCCGCCAAGTTTCGAGAACGAATCGTAGTCGAAGCCCAGAATTATGTAGATGTAGTACGCCACAAGCGATGTCAGTTCGCTGTGGGTGTTCTCGTCGAAAGTGAGCGTCTCGCCCTCGCTGTATTTGAATTGGACGTTATGGTCGAGGATGTTGAGCATTGGGCTGTCGTAGCCGGTGCCATATACAGGCCGGCTCGATATAACCTGCATTGTGCCCTTAAACTCATCGGAATAAACCTCTTTTGTTATGGTAATCAAGATGTTACACTTGATACGTTCCTCCGGTTTGAACACATTGTTTGTCCAAGTCTGGTTCGATGCGAACTCGGTAAGCGCCTTCTGCATTTCCTCAAATTTGCTGGTGTTGGCGCCTTGCAACTGGCTGTAGTTTACCTGAATTCTGATATCAAGTTCTTGTGCCACAGCTGTTTGTGCAACAAAAAGCAACAGGCAGATTGCCGATAACAATATTTTTGTTGCTGTTCTCATTTGTTGAGGCAGGTAATCAGTTGACTTACAATATCATTGGCAACTTCCGACTTGCTTTTTGTCGGATACTCAATCTTTTTTCCGCCACTTGTGATGATAGTGACATGGTTGGTGTCGCAATTGAATCCCGCGCCGGCTTCGTTGGCGTTGTTCAGCACAACAAAGTCTAAGTTCTTCTTTTTCAGCTTTTCTTCGGCGTTTTGCAAACCGTTTTCAGTTTCAAGGGCGAAACCGACAAGCACCTGTTTTGGGCTTTTCATCTGCCCCAAACTTTTGGCAATGTCGGGCGTTGCTTCAAGCGTGATTGTCAGGTTGTTATCGGTCTTTTTGATTTTTTGGTCGGCAATGGCTGCCGGTCGGTAATCGGCCACGGCTGCGGCCATTATTGCCGCATCGCACTTGGCAAAATTGGCGGTGCAGGCCTCAAACATCTGTTGCGCCGATGTGACATCAATCCGACAAATATTCGGATGATTTACAGACAATTGTGTCGGTCCACTTACCAAAATCACTTTTGCGCCTTGTGCGGCAGCTGCCTCGGCAAGCGCAAAACCCATTTTCCCCGACGAGTAGTTGCCTATAAACCGCACAGGGTCAATGTTTTCGTATGTCGGGCCGGCGGTGACCATTATCGTCTTACCGCTGAGCTGGCTGTTTTGCTCAAAATAGGCTGATATGCAGGCGGCTATCGTTTCCGGTTCGGCCATTCGACCTTTGCCGTTGAGTCCGCTTGCAAGCTCGCCGTCTTCGGCGTCAATAATAATGTTGCCGACCGATTTCAGCGTTGCAATATTCTTCTGCGTTGCGGGATGCGCAAACATGTCGAGGTCCATTGCCGGAGCAACAAACACAGGACAACGTGCCGACAAATAACTCGTTGTGAGCAAGTTGTCGGCAATGCCGTTTGCCATTTTGGCTATTGTGTTGGCTGTTGCGGGCGCTATAATCATGGCATCGGCCCACAAACCCAGCTTGACGTGGCTGTTCCACTCGCCGTTTTCGGAATTAAAGAAGTCAACCAGAATGGGATTCTGTGATAGTGTGGCAAGTGTGAGCGGTGTGATGAATTGTTTTGCGGTGGGAGTCATCACAACTTTGACACTGGCACCTTGCTTTACAAGCAAGCGAACGAGTTGCGCCGCCTTATACGCTGCAATGCCGCCAGTTACGCCAAGCAATATGTTTTTCCCCGATAACGCCAATGTTAGTCAATTGCTTGAAGAAGAAACTGTTAAAGCTCAGCTTCGGGTTTGCGCCAATAAACATCGCCATCAAGAAAATCCTCGATAGCCAATGCAGTCGGTTTCGGCAGACCCTCGTAGAATCTTGAAATCTCAATCTGTTCGCGGTTCTCGAACACCTCTTCAAGATTGTCGGTGTACGATGCAAACTCCTCCAGTTTTTTCTGAAGTTCTTCTTTGATTTCCACCGAAATCTGGTTTGCGCGGCGCGAAAGAATCACTACGCTTTCATACAGATTGCCAGTGGCGTTTTCAATTGGTCTTACGTCGCGTGTAATTGTGCTTACAGGGGCGTTGCTTTTCTTAAAATCCATTTTTATAGTTTTTTAATCTGATTTACAGATTGGTTATACATTTCTTCCATTTCAGATACATACTGCGACTGCGGAAACTCGTCGATGAACGAATAGTACTCAGTCACAGTGTTTTGGTAGCGCTCAGCCTTCTTATCCTCGACGCTGTTCTCGGCAAGCATGAAGTTCGATTTCACAACCAGATACATCAGCTCCTCGCGATATTTTGTGTCGGGATATTCTTTCAGACTATTTTTTAGCGTTATTGTAGCTGCCTGATATTCACCAAGTTTGTAATACAATTTGGCGTTCTCATACGATTTTTGCTCCAGTTTCTGCCTCAACTCCGAAATCACCTGATTGGCTTCAGCAATACGTTCGCTCTGCGGATATTTGTTTATGTATGTCTGCATTGCGGTTATTGCGCGGCGCGTGCTTGTCTGGTCAAGCGACGGTCGCGGCGACTCCTTGTAGTAGCACTGCGCCGCCATAAAGTAAGCTTCCTCGGTCTTCTCGGCAAAAGGATAGGTGTTGTAGAACAACTCGAAATAGTAGGCGCCCATTGTGTAGTCGTGCATCTTATAGTGGCAGTAGGCGTATAAGAACAGCGCCGTCTCGCCTTTCTCGCTTCCCTTCATCACGTTCACAACCTCGTCGAAAAGCGATTTGGCGTGATAATAGTCCTCATATTCGTAATAATCAATGGCTTTCTGGTACATCAGGTTGTAGTCGCCGCTTTTCTGAATGCGGTAATACTCGCTGCAATCAACAAACAGCAAGCCCACAAGCACGATGCCTATATACGATACGATTCTTTTACCCATAATTTTACCCGACACGTTCTTAAACATGTTTTCGGTTTATTGACTTCCAAAATTCCGTTTTGGGCTGCAAATATAGCAATCCATTTAATTCCGACAGCTAAAAAAATCTATCAAAAATCGTAATAAATATTTTGGAGCGATGTCCGTACACCAAAGGTTATCAAATTGTTAGCTGTCTTCTCCGATTTTATCTCCTCCGAGCGGCGCGTAAATCCGAGATAAATATTGCAATTGGTGCGCTGATTTATCAAAAAGGCCGCCTTCAGATTTGTGTTCTGCAGAATCACCTTTTCGCCTTGGCCTATCGAGTTGTAATACTCGGAGGCGCGATGGTCGGCGTACGATTTGAAGATGTCGTTTCCGTAGTTCAGGCCGTTGATGTCGCTGCCGTGCATGGCGCGTGTGTATTTGGCCTCCAGAAACAGGCGCTTGTAGTTGTAACGGCCAATCAGCACCGCCTCTTTGAAGTTGCTGCCAAGCGGATGCGCCAGCGGCTGCCGATAATGCCCGTAGTTGCTTATGTGGTCGATGTGCGAGTACATAAACGGTCGCGCCATATTGTATTCAGCTTGAATATCAAGATGTTGCAGTCCAAACAAATCGAATGTCTTATAACCTATTTGGAACGCCCATTTGTTGCCCGCCCAGCCCCATTGAATTGTTGAGTCCTCTTTGTTGAATTGATGTTTGATGCCTGTTTTGACATCCTCAAATTTAAACTCGTCGATGATGAACTGTCCGTAAATCACGTGGTTTTGCCAAAGTGTCAGTTTGCCGGTCAGGCCCAGAAGCGCATTGTCGGGCGAACCAACCGAGAACTCAACCGGACGGGTGAAAATCACCGGATTGGCGTAATTGATGTCGAAGCCACGATGCCCGAGGCTGTCGGCATTGGCCCAGATTACCGCCTCAAAAAATCCGACGTTGAGCCATGGTGTCACCGACCAGTCGAGATAATTGAACGAGCCCCACTTTTTGTCGTGAGCGTGTCCGTAGTTGTATCGTTGCGTAAGGTCTTGGAACTGAGCCCAAAGGTTCACATATTTGATATTCCAGATGTCGGTGGTGATGCGCAGAAACGGGTAGTTGAACGAAGCGTCGCTCAGAATCATAGAACGGTAGCCGTCGCCAATGAAGTTTTTGCCGTGGCCGAAGGTGATGTCGAAATGCTCGTCGGGCTGGAAACTGACGGTGGCGTCAACCCATGCGTAGTCGTAGCCGTCCTCCTTGTAAGTTTTTGGCGAGCCTTGGCCCGGAATGGCTTTTGTATCTTTCACAACCTGACGGCGGTAATCGTAGAATTTGGCCTGATTCTCATAGAAATCCGACGTTATGAAAATCTTTTTGCCGATACGCGTGTTAAGCACAAATCCGCGCGTGTTTATCCAACTCATATTGTCGTAATCGGCGTCGCGGCCAATCTCAAAATTGAACAGCGGGTCGATGGTGAACTCAATGTCGTCGCGCTTCAAAGTAATCAGACTTCGGTTGAAAATCAAGTCGGTAACCAGGCTGTTCGTCTCAATATGATATATCGAATCGACATTCACAATCGGGGTTATCTGCCGCATTTGGTACGGCTTAACCGACGTGTGAATGCGGTTGTCTTTTTGGTAGGCAAACCGGTCGAAGTGATTGAATTCCTGATTCATATACATCGAATGCGACTCCTGCGCGCTGACCGTTGCCGCAAGTCCCACCAATGCTATCAATATGTAAAGTCTCCGCATCGCGATGCTTAATTTTGAGCGTAAAGATATAATTTAAAGAGAGTAAAGTGGAAGGAGTAATGATTAAAGATTGATGAACAATGATTAACGATTGAAATCGGATGAGTAAAGTCAGGAAAGTGTGAAAATACAAGGAATAAAAAAGCCGATTCAACTGTTGAACCGGCTCTTTTGGGGTGCGGGGTGGGGCTCGAACCCACGACATTCAGAACCACAATCTGACGCTCTAACCAACTGAACTACACGCACCATGTATTTCGGTTGGCAAAATTAGTATTTATTTTTATTCGCCGCCGATTTTCTGTAAATTTTTCAATTTTAATTAACCTTCAAACATTCAGCACTTTACGAAGCTGACAATATTCGATTGCTGATTTTTCGGACGGCGGCGGATTGTAATTGGTGCATAATTGTTTTGCCGTGTTCGCTTTTTTGCCGAAAATTGTGACAAAAAACAAGAAGCAATGGAACAGAAACACAATTTTGTCAAATCGGACTTGAAAATAGACTCTTTCGCCGACCTTGAACCATATTACAACGACTTGCTTGAGCGCCCGCTCGAGACCACGACGCAAGTGAACAAATGGCTTGCCGACAGTAGCGAGCTCGAAGGTTTTGTTGACGAGAATTTCGCTTGGCGCTACATCAAAACCACTTGTAACACAGCCGATAAGGAGGCCGAAAAGGCTTTTAACACATTTGTCTCCGAAATTGAGCCCAAAATAGCCATTGTTTCCGACAAACTGAACAAGCGTTTCCTTCAGGAAGATGTTCAGATTCACATAGATAAGGCGAAACTGTTCACCATGGTGCGCAGTGCCAAAATGGCCGCAAAACTCTTCCGCGAGGAGAACGTGCCCATTGAGGCCGAGCTGCAGCAAGCCGAGCAAGAGTTTGGCGCAATTTGCTCGCAGATGACTATCAACATTGAAGGCCAAGATATGACCATGCAACAGGCCGGCAACTATATGAAGACGGCTCCTCGCAACGAGCGCCAGCGTGTCTACGAGCTTATGGGCAACCGCCGACTGCAAGACAAAGACCGCATCAACACGCTGTTAGACAAATTATTGGCCATGCGCGCCACAATCGCCAAAAATGCCAGTTTCGACAATTATCTCGATTTCCGTTTCTGCCAGCTTGGCCGCTTCGACTATACTGTGGCCGACTGCGAGGCGTTCCACAACGCTATCGAAAAAATTGTTGTTCCGATAGTTGAGGAGATAAACCTGCGCCGCAAGAAACTGATGAATGTTGACCCCTTGCGGCCATACGATTTGACAGTCGATTTGCCGCTTGGCACCCATCTGAAGCCGTTCAAAAACACCGACGAGCTTGTGCTGAAAACCGCCCGTTGCTTCCGCGACCTTGACTCGGAGCTGGGCATCTATATGAGCACCATGCGCAAGCTTGGCCGCCTCGACCTCGACTCGCGCGTTGGCAAGGCTCCAGGCGGCTACAACTACCCGCTTTACGACAGCAACACCTCGTTCATCTTTATGAATGCCGTTGGAAATATGCACGATATGGTAACACTGATGCACGAAGGCGGACATGCCGTCCACGCATTTCTGTGCGCCAATCAACCGCTTGTCGAGCTTAAAAACACACCTGCCGAGGTTGCCGAGCTTGCCAGCATGAGCATGGAGCTGTTGTCGATGGCTCATTGGGACCATTTCTTCGAAGACGAGAAACAGCTTAAAATAGCCAAACTCAATCAGTTGGAGGATGTCATAAGTGTTCTGCCGTGGATTGCATCCATCGATAAGTTCCAGCATTTCCTATATAGGAATCCGGGGCACACCGCCCAGCTACGCGAGCAAGCCTGGCTCGACATCGAGAAACGCTTTGGTTGCAGTGTCGTCGATTACTCTGGTTATGAGGATTTTCTGGCGAACAAATGGCAACGCCAGCTTCACATCTTCGAGATACCACTATATTATATTGAATACGGATTTGCGCAACTTGGCGCAATCAGCATCTGGAAACGCTTCACCGAGAATCCGCAGCAAGCCATTGCCGACTACAAAAAGGCGTTGCAGTTGGGCTACAGCCGCTCCATTCCCGAAATATACGAAGCCGCTGGTATAAAATTCTGCTTCACAACCGATTACATTGCCGAGCTGATGGATTTTGTAAAGGCCGAGATGCGGAAGCTGGAGGAAGAATAGCCATTCCGCTCTGGCTTTTCGGGTTTATGTATTAGCCGCTGCCTTGCTATTGGTTTTGTTTTATCTTTGAGGAAAGATACTTAAGAGAGTTGAACTAAAAAAACTAATATTATGGATATAATAACAGATTTTGAATGGTTTAATGATAAAGGAGTGATCGTGGCATTTGATACTCAGAAATATCAACAAATGCCAACAATGCTCTTTTCTAGAGATTTTGATTACTACTACGATGAACATAAATTTGCAGTAGTCGGAGTTCGTTGGAATTATAAAGGTCAACCCATTGTTATTTCCAATGTATGGCAAGAAGGGACTCTTCCCTCCCCAAATATGGACAAGATTATCGTAACAACATCAGAATTAGGAGAATACAAAACAACCATCTACAATGCCGATAGCAGCGTGCACAAGGTAGTGGAGATGCCATACCCCATTATGCCAAATTTGGGGCGAGGACCTACTAGAGATGAAAAACCGGACACAAATAAAGTCTATTGGTGTAGAAAAAAGATTAATGATTACTCAATGCTAATAAAATTGGGATACCATGATGCTTGGGAAGAGCGATATTTCAACCCGGAAACAGGAGAGATTGGCGGCTTGTTTTCTAACAATAGTTATGGGTATTATTAGAATAAGAGCCAATTATTGCGTACTAACTATCCCTGTCAACCCAAACATTTTGAGAATTTCCGCAAACTCAAACTTGTTTATTGAATAAATTACTCAAATTCTTATAGTTAACCAATATTGATTTTATGTAATTATGGAATCCAATGCCAAAATTGCATAGATTTCGGCACAACCGCCAACACGTTGCACAAATCCTAAATCCTAATTCATAAATCCTAAATTCCAACCCACTCTGCCACTTTGTCGCAAAACTGCGTTTGGTCGCCAATTTGTAGGGATTGGCAGCGTTATTTTTTCTGAAAAATCAATAAAAACAATATAAAAATGGAGAATAAAGAACAAAACACCGAGCAGGTGGAGAACGAAGTCAAGGTTGATGTTGAGCAGACTCAACCAACTGAAAACGAAGAAGTTGAAAACGATTCGAAGAAATCAAAAAAGAACCGCAAACAGCGCAAAGAGGACGAGGCCCGCGAGAAGGAGATTGAGGAGTTGAAGGCGCAAGTCGAGGAGCAGAAAGACCGCTATCTACGGCTGTCGGCGGAGTTCGACAACTACCGCAAACGCACGCTGAAAGAGCGTTCCGATATGCTGAAAACCGTCAATGGTGACACTTTGTCGGGAATGCTGCCTGTGCTCGACGACCTTGAGCGCGCAATGCAGAGTATGGAAAAGGCAACCGACGTGGCCGCTGTTCGCGAGGGCGTTGTGCTGATTTACAGCAAATTACAAGAGTTCTTAAAGAACAAGGGCGTGGTCGAAATCGACGCTATGAATCAGGTTTTCGACACCGATTTGCACGAGGCCATCACCAAAATCCCCGCCCCGAGCGAGGACTTGAAAGGCAAGGTTGTCGACGTTATTCAGAAAGGCTATAAGATTGATACTAAAGTCATTCGGTACGCCAAAGTTGTTGTGGGAGAATAAGACGTAGGACTACAGACATCAGACTACAGTCACTTTTGCCTTATGTCTTTAAAATTTCCAACCAAAACAAACGAGAGAATAGTTGTAAATATTAAAAATGGAAAAATGAAGTATACAATTTTATTTGAAGGAAAAACCACGATGGGTGGTCGTGATGTTAATTTGAAAATATATCGTGTAGAAGACGAAAAAGGAAAATTCTCACATTATGAGTGGGACTATGACCCATATTTAGTAGACGAAGATCAGGCTGATGTACATATTGGAGAAATCAATTTAGGTCATACACTTGAAGATATACTATACAAAATTAATATGTACAAGGATGATATTCACAAGATAAAGGCCATTAAGCCTAATTCACATTTTAATATGGAGTCATAATGGCAAGTATTATTAATGTCAAGTGCCTAAATAAAAAGAATTGACTATGAGCGAGAAACGCGATTATTACGAAGTGCTGGAAGTGCCTAAAAACGCTTCGGCAGAGGATATAAAAAAGGCTTACCGCAAGCAGGCCATCAAATATCACCCTGACAAAAATCCGGGCGACAAGGAGGCCGAGGAGAAATTCAAGGAGGCGGCCGAGGCCTACGAGGTGTTGAGCGACCCGCAGAAACGCCAACGCTACGACCAATACGGACACGCCGGAATGGGCGGCGCGAGCGGCTTCAGCGGCGGCGGAATGTCAATGGACGACATCTTCGCCCACTTTGGCGACATCTTTGGCGGCGGCGGCTTCAGCAGTTTCTTCGGCGGTGGCGGGTTTGGCGGCAGTCGTCGCGGAGGCGGCAGCCGCGTGAACAAGGGCAGCAACCTTCGCGTGAAGGTTAAACTGACGCTGGCCGAGGTTGCGAGCGGTGTTACCAAGAAGATAAAAGTGACGAAATACGTGGCGTGCGACAAGTGCGGCGGCACGGGTGCCTTCGATTCGAACTCGTACAGCAATTGCTCGACCTGTCACGGTTCGGGCGTTGTGACGCGAATCACCAACACCATTTTGGGCCAAATGCAGC
>JAFZKK010000048.1 GCA_017551905.1 Salinivirgaceae bacterium | reverse complement strand
GTTCTGCTATGTCGTCCGCCAAATTGTTTGAGAACAAACCTTGCAACTCGCTCAACTGCTCATCGGTCAGCGTTCCGTCAGTCAGAAGTTTTAGCAGTGAGTCGGCAGTGTCGGTTCTCAACATCTGCGCGTTCTTCGCTAAATCTGCGGCTATTTCGTCAATTACATTGCTTGCTCCCATTGTTTACCCCTTCAATTTTTCAATGTAGAGTGTATGGCAATCATTCTCTCAACCTCGCATTCAGGTATTAGCCAAAACTTGGCAGGTCGCACCGCTGTTATTTTGCGGTTCTTTATCCACAGCCTTACGGACTGCTTGGAAACTCGCAACCTATTGGCTACCTCATCGACCAACAAATAATTTTCGTGTTCGTTGCTCATACTCTCTCAAATCTTGCGGCACGTTCTATGCGCTGCGCTTGTAACCATTTCACTAACTCGCTTTTCTCGACAAATAACAGTTTGCCGCCGCCGCTGCGATACATCGGAAACCTTCTCTCGGTGGCATACTTCCGCATTGTGTGCAAAGACAATCCGAGAAACGCCGCCGCTTGGCGGATTGTCAACATTTCGCTTTCCATATTATAAGGGTGTTTCGGTTATCTCTATTACTTTCGGCATCGAGTAACGCATCACTCTTTTGCCTGTGGGTGTTACTTCCCACTCCTTTAACACAAAATTGCCTTCTGCGACAATCTCGCTAATTCGTTTCCCGAATGATAAACAGCCAAATCGACACAATGCGTCTAATGCTGTAAAACTTTCTCCGTTGCGCATTGCCTTTAAGATTTTGCGGCGTTGCGACTGCGATTCTTTTTCGTTTAAGTTTTTGTCCATAATCCTATTGTTTTGATTATGGTATAAAGTTATAATTGCGCATAATTGCCAACAAATCAATATATTGACACAGAAAGGAGTTAAAGGGCGTTATTTTCGTTTATTATTCTTTGGCTGTTCTTTATTTGTGTTGAAATAGAATGTTGTACACTTTGCAGCACTTTGTTTTGCGTTGGAATGGCGCATTTTTTTTGTGTCGGTTTGTGTAATTTAATGTTTTGTAGTGTTTTATATACGTAAGTTCGCACATTTATGCTAAAATGTTACTAACATATATCGAACTTCGCCGCGTGTTTTCACCATTCTTCTGTTCAATCTTTGTGTTTTGCGGACGAAAAAATATCTTTGTGGCAGATTTAAGTTTTTGTATTGGTTGGTGTGGGCGCGGAATCGTCCACACTTCCAATTTTGAAAGGAAAGTAAATTGACACAATTTCGACACAATTTACAAATTAGCGTTGTAAACTATCCAATAACAATTAGTTATAACAAGTGTAATATAATTATTTAATCTGTGGCAACAACAATAAAAAAGGACGCGACAAATCGCGTCCCTACAGGTTGTAACACAATAATTTACAACTCACTTTTCTTCCTTTCCATAAACCGATTCCGTTCCGAACAGGAATTGCTGCGTGTAGCCGCCGTAATCGACCACTATCTTCTCAAAGACAATTCCCGCATCCATTGGTTTGATTGTGAGTGTGTTCCAACCTTCGGCGGCGGGCAACTCGACAACGCTTTCAACCACGCGGCGCGCAACTGTCGGATAATAAATGGAATAGATATTCTTGGGGTCCTCGTTCAGAAGTTCGTTGAAGAAGACGGTTTCGGCCTTTTGTCCCTCAAAACCAACCTGATAGTGGTGGCCCGTGTTGTTGAACGCCAATGTCGATTTCACAACTACGTGAACCTTAACATTTTGCGTTCCTGCGGGCAGTTGCACGCGGTAAGTCAGTGCGGCGGTGCCAGTTGGTTCGGTGTAGGGCATCAGTGCCACGCCGCTCAATGTGCGGCCCATATAATCGATTGTGGTCCAGGTGGTTTTGTCGGTTGCGGTGGCCGTGTTGTAATGCTCGGCCTCGATAGCCGTAAAGCCGCGTTTGTCGGTCGGGAACGAGAAGCCGCCAACTGTCGGATTTTCAATCCGTTGCACTCTTGGCAGACGGTCGGCGGGGAAATTGTCGTTCCACATTGTGTAGCCAATGTGCTTCTGAATCATCATTCCGTCCCATTTGCCGTTGGCCATCACCTTGTTGAAGTCGCGGTGCAACTCGGCGTCGCGGGCAAAGCAAGCCTCAACCTTGTCGGCCCATTTGTTTGCGGCGGCATCGCCACGGCGGTAAAGTTCAAGGTTCATCGCCTGCGCGTAATACATCTCGTAGATATTGGCCATCGCCTGTACAGGGAAGAGTATCAGTTGTTTATAAGCGTCGCGATACTCGGCGGGCAACGTGATATATTGGCGCAGAGCCTCGGCCTCGAGTTTCAGATATTCGTCGGTAACTTGCTTAAACTCACCACTTTCAAGGTCATACGTGCGGCAGTCCATCATCTCGGCGGTGGTGCGGCCATTGTATTTGCTGTAAAGATTGAGAATGCGAGCCGCCTCATCGGCCTGATTTTCACCAAATTGCTCGGCGCAGAAACGGCGCGTGTGGTCGAGTAGATTGGCGGCGGTGAACGCTTCGGGATTTTGCGCCATATCCATAAACAGGCTGATTGGGTATTCCATTGGTTTTAAGTCACCTACGTTGAGCACCCACAACTTATCGACGCCGTATGCGTATGTCAGTTGCAACTGTTCCCACATATTCTGCACGGGTGTGATATTCAACCATTTAGAGTTACGCGGCGCACCAACATAATCGACGTGATAGTAGATTCCCCAACCGCCTTTGTGCTTGCGCTCGGCGGCCGTCGGCAACTTACGGACATCGCCCCAATTGTCGTCGCTCAAAAGGATAATCACATCGTCGGGCACGCGCAGCCCCAAATCGTAATACTTCTGCACCTCTTTATATAATGCCCAAACCTGTTGGCGCTGTTCGGCGGGTTTGCCAGTCACATTGGCTATTATTTTTCGCTGATTATTAATAATTTGCTCAAGAAGACGCTTGTTGCGCTCGTCGTCCGACACATACTCGTCGTCGTGGCCCTCTTTGCCGCCCATCGCTGTGTCGCCGTCGCCGCGCATTCCAATGGTAATCAGGTCCTCGTTGTCTTTCGAACGCTCGATTCCTTCGGTAAAGAATTTATCGATAACTGCCTGATTTGCTTGATAATCCCACGGTCCGTACTCGCCACGGTGACGCGCCCATTCTTGGTGGTTGCGGGCCATCGGCTCGTGGTGCGACGTGCCCATCACAATGCCGAACTCGTCGGCCGTGCGGCTGTTTTCGGGGTCGTCGGCATAGAAAGCCCAACCCCACATTGCGGGCCACATAAAGTTTCCGCGCAGACGAAGAAGCAATTCAAACACACTTGCGTAGAAGTCGTGGCCACCATAATCGGTGCCGTAAGTATTTTTAACCCACGTAGTTAGGCAAGGCGCCTCGTCGTTCAGGAAGATTCCGCGATATTTCACTTTCGGCGATTCGAGCACAGTTTTTGCGGCGGTTACAAAAACGCTGTCGTGGTGCTTGGTTGGCACGTCGGCCCAAAAATACCACGGCGACACGCCCATCAGCCTCGACAGGTGGAACATTCCGTAAATGGTTCCGCGCTTGTCGGCGCCCGCAATCACAAGCGCCCGCCCGATTTCCTTCGTCGGATTATCGACAATCTGAATCAGCGACGCCTCCCACTGCCCCGCCACGTTTTTAACGTCTATCTTCTTGGCTTTCACAAGTTTGTCGATAAGCGGATTCTTGCCGATAGTACCCACAATCACGGCTTGCGGCGCAGCTGAAACGGCGGTTGCCACCTCGGGACGCTGCCCTGTAACACGATTAACATCGTCGGCAAAAATATTAGCAACTCGCTGAACGCCAGGATAATCGGCTTGGTCGACAATGATTTTTGTGGTGTTCAAAAGAAAATCGGTGTTGGCGCTACGCTCAAAAGCGATTTGCGCGTTCAGTTTCATTGGCGCAACAGCCACAAGTGCCACCGTCAGTAATCGTGACACGTTAGATAAAAAGTTCATTTTCTGCATTTTAATTTTGTTTAATGGTGCAACTTACGTCCCGATAGAGTTGCAAGTGTTGGCAATCGGAAGCACGGCAACCAATTGTCGGCGCTAATGTAACGGAAAAATCCACTTGCCGCACGCGCCAAATCCGCACAGCGGCCTGAAACATCGATTATATCTAAAATTGAAAGGAAAAAATCTAAAATTTATACCGTTTGCTAAGGCACACATGTCGCGGAAAACAAGAAACACGATGTTTCCCGCCTTCCCCCAAATTTCAATCCGTAACCAAACCCCATATTTCAAAACGTCATTTTGATAAAACCGCACAAAATCGCCGCGCAAAATTATAAATCGTAAGTAATATACGAGATTTACGGATAGAACATAAGAAAATAACAATTTTTACTTGCAAAATAAAAATCAGTTGTATATTTGCCACGTGAAAGTTGAGGACGAGAGGGCAGAAAGTTGAAAATCTAAACTCTTCCCACTAAACGCTAAACATTAAATGACGATGAACAGCAATTTGAACAACGGTAATGGTTTGAATCTCAATCCGAATCGAAATTCGGGGCGAAATCGTCATAATAATAATCGAAATCGAAATGCGGGCCTAACCAGTCGGGCGGTTTGAGTTGAAGACAAAATGAATTCATAAGGCTGGTTTCTGACGGAATCGGCCTTTTTTAATGAGTAAAACAAACAGTATCAATTAAAAACATAAAAAGATGAAAAAACGTTACGTAATTTTTACAGCCATTATCGGCATAATTGCCATTTGCGGGCTGTTGGTTCCCGAACAGGCGGGAATCTGGACTTTGAGCGACAACATTAGCGCAGCCGACATTGCGTGGATGATTACCGCCACCATTTTTGTGCTGATGATGACGCCTGGACTGTCGTTCTTCTACGGCGGTATGGTGCGCAAAAAGAACGTCATTTCCACTATCCTTCAGTCGATTATCGCGATGGGCATTATCAGCGTGCTGTGGGTGTTTGTGGGCTTCTCGCTTTGCTTTGGCGAGGATGTTGGCGGACTTGGAATCATTGGCAACCCCGCCACCTATTTTATGTTCCACAACGTTGGCGGCTCGGCCACCGACGCGCTCTCGCAGAGCCTTGGCCTGACCATTCCGCTGGCCTTGTACGCGTTGTTTCAGATGAAATTTGCAATCATAACCCCTTCATTGATAACGGGTTCGTTCGCCGAACGTGTTCGCTTTTCGGCCTATATGATTTTTATGGCGCTCTTCTGCCTGTTCGTCTATTGCCCGCTGGCGCATATGACCTGGCACCCCGACGGCCTTTTCTGCCAAATGCACGTCAAGGATTTTGCGGGCGGCATTGTGGTTCACGCTTCGAGCGGTATCGCCGCTTTGGTTGGCGCGATTTTTCTTGGGCGCCGTCGCGATAAGAAATCGGAGCCTGCCAATGTGCCCTACGTTGTTCTAGGCGCGGTGCTGTTGTGGCTTGGCTGGTTCGGATTCAACGCGGGCAGTTCGCTTCACGCCGATGGAGTGGCCGTCAAAGCCTTCCTGAACACCAACACGGCGGCCGCCACGGCAATGATGCTTTGGGTGTTTATCGATTGTCTGACAGGCCGCAAGCCGTCGGCAATGGGCGCCGCGGTGGGCGGTGTGCTCGGCTTGGTTGCCATTACGCCGTCGGCGGGATGGGTTAGCGTGAGCGACAGCATTATCATTGCCGTTATCACCACAATCGTATCGAACTTCGCCTGCCACTGGAAGAACCACACAAGCGTCGACGATGCGCTCGATGTCTTCCCGACACACGGCGTGGGCGGTATTGTGGGCACAATTCTGTCGGGCGTGTTTGTCTATCAGTATGAGGCAGAAAGCCTTATGGCAGAGGGTGTTACGCACGGTCATTTCATTCTGAACCACGTCGTTGCCATAGCCATTGTGTTTGTGTTCACGTTTGCCGTCACTTATGCGCTCTATTTCATTACAAATAAGATGGTTACGATGCGTGTCAGTGAGGCCGATGAGACCGTCGGGCTCGACATTTCGCAGCACGACGAGCATTACGGCCGCCTTTCGACCGAAAACCGTGAACTGGCTGAGTATTTAAATGTGAATTAAGACATTAGGTGTTAGGCATTAGGCATTAGGCATAAGTAGGGACGTGGCGTGCCGCGTCCGAATCAAAAATCAAAAATTGTAAATATCTATTAATCAATTAAATCTATAAATATTATGTGCGGATTTGTAGGAATTTTCAACATTAAGGAACAGTCGGACGAGTGGCGCGTGAAGGCGCTGAAGATGTCGTCGAAAATACGTCACCGCGGGCCCGACTGGAGTGGAACATACAGCGGCGGGCGTTGCGTCCTGGCCCACGAGCGTCTGGCAATCGTCGACCCGCTGTCGGGCGGACAGCCCCTTTACTCGACCGACCGCCAACAGGTGCTGGCCGTCAACGGCGAGATTTACAACCACCAACAGATTCGTCAGCAAATGGCTGGCAAGTACGATTTTCAGACGGGCTCTGACTGCGAGGTCATTCTCGCCTTGTATAAACAAAAGGGAATCAACTTTTTAGAGGATTTGAGCGGCATTTTCGCCTTCGCCCTTTACGACGAGGCCAAAGACGAGTTCCTGATTGCCCGCGACCCCATTGGCGTCATTCCGCTCTACATTGGCCGCGACGCCGACGGAACCGTCTATGTGGCGAGCGAGCTGAAGGCTCTGGAGGGTTTCTGCGACAGTTACGAGCCGTTCCTGCCTGGCCATTACTATTGGAGCCGCGAGGGCGAAATGCGCCGCTGGTGGACGCGCGACTGGTTCAGTTACGAGGCTGTGGAGCACGGCACTGGCACCGCCGCCGACCTGCGCGTGGCTCTGGAGGCCGCCGTCAAGCGCCAACTGATGAGCGACGTGCCTTACGGCGTGCTTCTGTCGGGCGGACTCGACAGTTCGGTCATTTCGGCCATAGCCAAAAAATTCTCGCTCAAGCGAATCGAGACCGACAGCCAACAAGATGCCTGGTGGCCGCGTCTGCATTCGTTCGCCGTGGGCATTAAGGGCTCGCCCGATTTGGCGAAGGCCCGCGTGATGGCCGAACATTTGGGCACCGTCCACCACGAGGTGAACTACACCGTTCAAGAGGGTTTGGACGCTATTCGCGATGTTATCTATCATATTGAGACATATGATGTTACAACCGTCCGTGCAAGCACGCCGATGTACTTGCTGGCGCGTGTCATAAAATCGATGGGCATAAAAATGGTGTTGAGCGGCGAGGGTGCCGACGAGATTTTCGGCGGCTACCTGTACTTCCACAAGGCGCCCGACGCCCGCGCCTTCCACGACGAGACCGTCCGCAAACTCTTGAAGTTGCACCAATACGACTGTCTGCGCGCCAACAAATCGCTGTCGGCGTGGGGTGTTGAGGGCCGCGTGCCGTTTCTCGACAAGGAGTTCCTCGATGTGGCGATGCGCCTGAACCCCGCCGTGAAAATGTGCCCTGGACGTGAAATCGAAAAGCGCGTGGTGCGTGAGGCATTTGCCGATATGCTGCCCGAAAGCGTCGCCTGGCGCCAAAAGGAGCAGTTCAGCGATGGTGTGGGCTACAGCTGGATTGACAGTCTGAAAGCCCTTACCGCACACGCCGTCACTGACGAGCAGATGGCTCACGCCGCCGAGCGCTTCCCAATCAACCCGCCGATGAACAAAGAGGAGTACTACTACCGCTCGATTTTCGAGGAGCACTTCCCGAGCGAGTCGGCCGCCCGCAGCGTGCCCCACGAGGCTTCGGTGGCTTGTTCAACCGCCATTGCCCTTGAGTGGGACGCCGCCTGGAAAAAACTGAACGACCCAAGCGGCCGCGCCGTCAAAGATGTGCACGAAAACGGGTATAAATAAGTGAGGAGTGAGAATTTAGGAGTTAGTAGGTAGGGACGCGATTTATCGCGTCCGAAGGTAGGGACGCACCGCGTGCGTCCGCCGAAAAATTGAAAGGTCGAATCTTTAGTGGGTTCGGCCTTTTTTGTGGCTATAAATAATTGTAAAACATTGTGATATAAAATTGTTGTCCAAATTTAAAGTACAACTTTAAATTTGGCCGAATACGGTTCAAAACGTTAATAATCAAATAGAAAGTTAATCGTTGTAAGATATTTAGAAAAATATGAGCGTAACAACAAATCAAGAAATAGCAACATTCGTTTTTATTTTTTTACATTTACACCCACAACAAAATGAGGCTGTAATGGTAAGCCATATTCTTGATACAAACATATTTGAATAAATTGTTTTTATGAAACCTATCATAAAATATCGTGGAGGGAAATCGAAAGAGATACCAAATTTTAATGCATATATTCCTCGTTTTACAGGACGTTATATTGAACCTTTTTTTGGGGGTGGTGCGGTATTCTTTCATTTTTTTACATTTACACCCATAACATAACAAATAAGGCAGTAGTGGCTATGACAAAAGTAGATGCCATAGAAAAAGTAATGATAGATAATGGAGGAACTGCAAGTCTTGAAATTATCTATGATAACGTTCAAAAATATTATCCAACAGTTAAGGATTCTAATGATTGGGAAGCAGGTGTACGAGGTGTTTTAAATCGCGAAGTCAGAAATCAAAAACGCTTTAAAAGAATTGGGTTAAGCATATATGCACTTATTGATTATAAAGAAGAACAAAAGCCTCAAACGAGTGATACTATACGAATGCATTCATACATTGAGGGAATATGTTTGGAATTAGGCAATTTTAATGGATTTCTTACATATACAGCAGACCCTTCTGCTATGTATAGAGATAATGTGCATTTAAATAACATTGCGACACTCAAAGATTTGCCTGTGTTTTCATATGAAAAAATAGTGTATGAAGCCAAACATATTGATGTTATTTGGTTTAACCGTAAAGGATATGCTTTCCCTAAAAAAGTTTTTGAAGTTGTAGACAGCGTTGGAACCTTAAATGGTGCATTTAATCGTAGTTTGCAATTGCAAAATTTTATTACTGATTTCTATATCGTCGCCCCTGAAAAACACC
>JAFZKK010000006.1 GCA_017551905.1 Salinivirgaceae bacterium | reverse complement strand
TTTCTTTCCCCCGCCATGCCAAGACATTTGGGTGGCTATAGCGAAGGGGTCCCACCTGTTCCCATCCCGAACACAGAAGTTAAGCCCTTCAGCGCCGATGGTACTGCGCACAGTGGGAGAGTAGGCCGCCGCCTTCCTTCAAGCGGGCCCCGGTTTCCGATTAGGAGACTGAGGCCCGCTTTGTTTTTATACGGCAGATTCACATTATTTATCCTATTCCGTTTTTTCCACACATCGTTCTTAAAATGTGAATAAACCGCCCTTGACAGCCCCTTAATCTTTTGTAGATTTGCGCATTATATCTTTAAAACAAAATTTGATGGTTACCTTCTTTAAAACACCTGAAAACAAGATTATTGCGGTGCAGACGGCTGCCGACATTGCCGCTGCCGACATCGAAAAACTGAACTGGCTGTTCGGCCGGTCGGAGTGCCTTGGGCAGAACGCGCCCGCCGGCTCGTTTGTGGGGCCGCGCAAGGAAATGATTACCCCGTGGAGCACCAACGCCGTCGAGATTACCCAAAATATGGGCATCAGCGGCATTGCGCGAATCGAGGAGTTTGAGGCGCAGGAGGCCGACAAAAAACAGTTCGACCCAATGCTCAAATCGTTCTATAACAAGCTGGACCAGAGCATTTTCACGGTCGATATTGAGCCGCAGCCGATTGTGCACATAACCGACATCAGAGCCTACAACAAAAAAGAGGGCTTGGCGCTTAAAGAAGAGGAAATCAACTATTTGGAAGGCTTGGCAAAGAAACTCGGCCGTCCGCTCACCGATAGCGAGGTGTTCGGTTTCTCGCAGGTGAATTCGGAGCACTGCCGCCACAAAATATTTGGAGGTCAGTTCATTATCGACGGCGAGGAGAAGAAAGACACGCTCTTCCAACTCATCAAGAAAACAACGGCCACCAACCCCAATAACGTGGTTTCGGCCTACAAAGACAACTGTGCGTTTATGCAGGGTCACACGCTGGAGCAGTTTGCGCCGGCAAGTCAGGAAAAGGCTGATTTCTTCGAGGTTACCGATTACGAATCGGTTTACTCATTGAAAGCCGAAACGCACAACTTCCCGACTACCGTGGAGCCGTTCAATGGTGCTGCGACTGGTTCGGGCGGCGAAATCCGCGACCGTATGGGAGGCGGCAAGGGTAGTATGCCGATTGCCGGAACAGCCGTTTATATGACTTCGTATCCGCGCTTGGACGGCGGCCGCTCGTGGGAGAAGGCCACAGAGCCGCGTCCGTGGCTCTATCAGACGCCGGAGCAGATTCTTATCAAGGCATCGAACGGTGCGAGCGACTTCGGCAACAAGTTCGGACAACCGCTCATCTGCGGAAGCTTGCTCACAATGGAGCACTTTGAGCAATACAAGAAATTCGGTTTCGACAAGGTGATAATGATGGCCGGCGGTGTGGGTTACGCCAAAAAGAAAGACTGCCTGAAGGCCGACCCGGAACCGGGCGACAAGGTGGTGATTCTGGGCGGCGACAACTACCGCATCGGAATGGGCGGCGGCGCGGTGTCGTCGGTTGCCACGGGCGAGTACAACAACTCGATTGAGTTGAACGCCGTTCAACGTTCGAACCCCGAAATGCAACGCCGCGTTTACAACGCCATCCGCGCCTTGAGCGAGCAGTCGGACAACCCGATAATCTCTATCCACGACCACGGCGCAGGCGGCCACCTGAACTGCCTATCGGAGTTGGTGGAGGCCACTGGCGGCGTCATCGACATCCGCAAACTGCCTATCGGCGACCCGACATTGTCTGACAAGGAAATTGTGGGCAACGAGAGTCAGGAACGTATGGGTTTGGTGCTGAAAGACAAGGATATAGACCATCTGAAGAAGATTGCCGACCGCGAGCGCGCGCCAATGTACGTTGTGGGCGAGGCCACAGGCGATATGCAGTTCCGCTTCACCGACAAGCAGACCAACGAAGACCCTATCAATCTGCAACTTGCCGATATGTTTGGCAATCCGCCGCGCACCATAATGAACGACAAAACCATCGACGAACATTACGCCGATTTGAAATACGACACCGCCAAAGTGGCCGATTATCTTGAGCAAGTGCTTCAACTTGAGTCGGTTGCGTGCAAAGACTGGCTCACCAACAAGGTGGACCGCTCGGTGAGTGGCAAGGTGGCCACACAGCAGTGCGCCGGCCCGCTTCACCTGCCGTTGAACGACTGCGGTGTGGTTGCGCTTGATTATCAGGGACATTACGGCGTTGCAACATCGGTTGGCCACGCGCCCGCCTGCGCAATGATTGACCCCGCCAAAGGCTCACGAATGGCTGTGGCAGAGGCACTTACAAATATTGTCTGGGCACCGATTCAAGACAACTTGAAAGGTATCTCGTTGAGCGCCAACTGGATGTGGCCGTGCTTCAACCCGGGCGAGGACGCTCGTCTCTACAAGGCTGTCGAGGCGTTGAGCCAATTCTGTATCAAGCTGGGAATCAACGTTCCGACAGGAAAAGACTCGCTCTCAATGACGCAGAAATACCCGAACGGCGACAAAGTTCTGTCGCCCGGGACCGTGATTGTTTCGGCGGCTGGCGAGGTTTCCGACATCCGCAAGACGGTTTCGCCTGTGCTTCACAATGTTAAGTCCGATTTGATTTACATCGACCTGTCGAAAGACGCCTTGAAACTTGGCGGTTCGGCCTTTGCGCAGATTATTAACGGTGTGGGTGCCGATTGCCCCGACGTTACTGATACTGAATATTTTGCAAAGGCGTTCAACGCTGTTCAGGAGTTGGTTGAGCAAGGCTTGGTGGTTGCCGGCCACGACGTTTCGGCGGGCGGTTTGGTGACAACATTGCTCGAAATGGCCTTCTCGAACGACGAGACTGGTCTGAAAATCAATCTCAAATCGTTTGGTGAAAGCGACCCTGTGAAGTTGCTGTTTGCCGAAAATCCGGCATTGGTTCTTCAGGTTGCCGACGCTGCAAAAGTCGCATCGGTACTGAAAAAGGCTGGCGTCGAGTTCAAAACAATCGGTACGCTTGGCGCTGCCGGCAAGTTGGACATCGAGACATCGTCAAATAATTACTCGTTCGATATCAAGAAGTTGCGCGACGTTTGGTTCCGCACATCGTACTTGCTCGACTGCAACCAATCGCAGAACGGAATGGCGCTCGAGCGCTTCAAAAACTACAAGAATCACGCTCACAAGTTCGATTTCAAGGCGTTCGACGGCTCGGCCCGCTCGCTCGGCATCGACCTGAAACGCCGCACCAAAAGCGGCATCCGCGCGGCCATCATCCGCGAGAAGGGCAACCAATGCGACCGCGAGGTGGCTTATATGCTCTACACCGCCGGCTTCGACGTGAAAGACGTGCATATGACCGACCTTGTGAGCGGCCGCGAGACGCTCGAGGACGTGAATATGATAATCTTTGTTGGCGGCTTCTCGAATTCCGACGTTCTGGGTTCGGCCAAAGGCTGGGCTGGCGCGTTCCTTTACAACGAGAAGGCCAAACGCGCTCTCGAGAACTTCTACGCCCGCCCCGACACGTTGAGTATGGGCATCTGCAACGGCTGTCAGGTAATGGTTGAGCTCGGTCTTATCAACCCCAACCACACCGAAAAGCCGCGAATGCTGCACAACGTGTCGCACAAGTTCGAGTCGGGCTTTGTCGATGTGGTTATCGGCAAGAACAACAGCGTCTTCTTCAAGAATATGGAAGGAATGCGACTCGGCGTTTGGGTGGCTCACGGCGAGGGTCGTTTCAGCTTCCCGTACGGTGAAGAGAAGTACAACATTCCGGTGAAATACGCTTACGGCACCTATCCGGCCAACCCCAACGGCTCGGCGTTCAACGCTGCCGGCATCTGTTCCGACAACGGCCGCCACGTGGCAATGATGCCGCACCCCGAGCGCGCGCTGTTCCCGTGGCAGTGGCCGCACTACCCCGATGGCCGCAAGGCCGACGACCTGTCGCCGTGGGCAGTGGCAATGCGCAATGCGTTTGAATGGGTGAAGGCTAATAAGAAATAGGTAAGGCGTCAGTTTAATATGGCATCCGAATCATAAAATTATATGATTACTGACATGCGTTTTTTCTGAACCTTTGGTAGGGTTTTGCGTTTAAATGACATGAAAGCAAAGCAGAAAGTAGTTTTTTCATAATGTTTAGGTTAGTTTGATTAAAGGCTTCCGCGAGAGTGGGAGCCTTTTAATTTGTGTGCTCCCGATAATATTTCAAGTCATTTTTCTAAAAAAATCGCTGATAAGATGAAAATATAAAGTATTATTTTACTTTTGTTCAAAACAAACAATCGAAACAATGGAAGATTTTGAAAAAAATGAGGTAAAAAGAGATTCGGACACAGTGTTTTCGCAATTGGTCAAGGCAGGAAAGCGCACCTATTTCTTTGATGTGAAGACCACACGCAGCAACGAGCACTACATAACAATAACCGAAAGCAAAAAGATTTTTGAAGACAACGGAAACTCTCATTACGAGAAACACAAGATTTTCTTGTATAAGGAAGATTTTGAGAAGTTTACTGACAGCTTGAATGAGGTTTTCCAATACATTAAAAACAACAGTTCGCCAGCCGATGAGGTTCACAAAAACAACGGTGACCAACGTTTTACTGATGTCAATTTTGAAGATTTGACATAAATAATGCCGCTCACAAATAATAAAAAACGCCTCATTTTGAGGCGTTTTTTATTTATGAGTTACTAAGTTTCCAATCAGAACCATTTCTGCACATCTTCAAGCGATAGTGCGGGAATGTCCAATTTGTTCTTTTTGCGGTAGCCGTTCAGTTGCTGATGCACCTGTGTGGGCTTGCAGTTGCGCAGATTCTCAACCGAATTGAATCCTGCCTTAATCACCACTTCGGCCCATTCGGCGGGAACACCGATGGCAACAAAATCGTCGGGTGTGACGGTTTGCGCCTTCTTCTCGGGTTTCATCTGCGGGAAGAGCAGCACCTCTTGGATTGTCGGCTGGCCAATCATAAACATTGCAAGGCGGTCGATGCCGATGCCGATGCCCGACGTTGGCGGCATTCCGTACTCGAGTGCGCGCATAAAGTCGTGGTCGATAATCATTGCCTCGTCGTCGCCTTTGTCGGCAAGCTTCATCTGTTCAACAAAGCGGTTGTATTGGTCAATAGGGTCGTTCAGCTCCGAGTAGGCGTTAGCCAACTCTTTTCCGTTGACCATCAGCTCGAAACGCTCGGTCAGACCTGGTTTTGAACGGTGCATTTTGGTAAGCGGCGACATCTCGACGGGGTAGTCGGTGATGAATGTCGGCTGAATGAATGTGCCCTCGCAGAACTCGCCGAAAATCTCGTCGATGAGCTTGCCCTTGCCCATTGTCTCGTCGACTTCCATTCCTTTCGACAGACAGAACTGGCGGATTTCGTCCTCACTCTTGCCGTTGCAGTCGAAGCCTGTTTTCTCTTTGATGGCGTCGAGAATCGGCAGACGGCGGTAGGGTGCCTTGAACGACACAATGTTGTCGCCAATCTTGCTCTCGCTGCAGCCGTTCACGGCGATGCATATCTTTTCGAGCATCTGCTCGGTGAAACTCATCATCCAGTCGTAATCCTTGTACTGAACGTAAAGCTCCATACAGGTGAATTCGGGGTTGTGGTTGCGGTCCATACCCTCGTTGCGGAAGTTCTTGCCAATCTCGTAAACACCCTCAAAACCGCCCACAATCAGGCGTTTAAGGTACAGTTCGGTGGCAATTCGCATATACATATCGATGTCGAGAGCGTTGAAGTGCGTGATGAACGGACGTGCCGACGCGCCGCCTGCAATGGCTTGCAGTGTAGGCGTTTCAACCTCGGTGTAACCCGCCTCGTCGAGTATCGAACGCAGAGTGCGGATAATGGTGGCGCGTTTCAGGAATGTCTCCTTAACGCCGTCGTTCACAACCAAATCGACGTAACGCTGGCGGTAGCGCAGCTCGGGGTCGTCGAAGGCATCGTAAGCCACACCGTCTTTGTATTTGACGATTGGCAGCGGACGCAGACTCTTGCTCAACACTGTCAGCTCGCTTGCGTGAACGGAAATCTCGCCCATTTGCGTGCGGAAAACGTATCCTTTGATTCCGATAAAGTCGCCAATATCAAGTAGTTTCTTGAACACCACGTTGTACATATCGGCGTTGTCTTCGGGGCAGATGCCGTCGCGGGCAATATAGACCTGAATGCGGCCCTTGCTGTCCTGCAGCTCGATGAACGACGCTTTGCCCATAATGCGGCGGCTCATAATGCGGCCTGCAATGGTCACGTCGCGCTGCGGCGCATCATCTTTGAACTCATTTTTGATGTCGGTTGAGTAAGCCGAAACCACATATTCGGCTGCGGGGTACGGGTCGATGCCCAAATTGCGAAGCTCGGCAAGGCTCTGACGGCGTTGCAACTCCTGCTCGCTAAGTTCGATATTGCTCATTTCTGTTTTGTAAATTTTGGGTGCAAAGATATGATTTATTTAGGATTTAGTAATTAGGATTTAGGAGTTAGGATTTAGAAAGGGCATAAGGGGTAAGACATAAGGCATAAGTGGAATTAAACCTATTAATCATTCATCATTAATCACTAATCACTAATCACTAATCACCACCTTCTAACCATTTAAAGATTGACCGAAAATATTGACTATCTTTGCCGCAAAATTTTCAGGAATGGCACATAAAGCAGGCTTTGTCAATATTATCGGCAACCCGAACGTCGGCAAATCGACGCTGATGAACGCCTTTGTGGGCGAGCGGCTCTCGATTATCACCAACAAGGCGCAAACCACGCGCCACCGCATTATGGGAATCGTCAATGGCGATGATTTTCAGATGGTTTATTCCGACACGCCGGGCATTCTGAAGCCGCACTACAAACTTCAAGAGGCGATGCTCAAGTTTGTGGATACGGCACTGGTCGATGCCGATGTCATTGTGTATGTGACAGATATGGTCGAAACTTTCGACAAGAACGACGACTATCTGCAAAAGGTTTGCAAGATGCAGATTCCCGTTGTGCTGTTAATCAACAAGATAGACTTGAGCAACCAAGCCGACCTTGAGGCCAAGATGCAGATGTGGCGCGAGGTGATGCCCAACGCTTATATCTACCCCGTTTCGGCGTTGCACAAGTTCAACACGGCCGAGGTTTTCGAGAAGATTAAGGAACTGCTGCCCGAAAATCCGCCATATTTCGACAAGGACGAACTCACCGACCGCACGCAACGCTTTTTCGTTCAAGAGATTATCCGCGAAAAGATTTTCCTGAACTACAAAAAAGAGATTCCTTACTCGTGCGAGGTGATGGTCGACGAATTTAAAGAGAGTCAAGAACTTACGCGCATTCGTGCGATAATTTACGTGTCGCGCGAGCAGCACAAGGGAATCATTATCGGCCACCAAGGTTCGGCGCTGAAAAAGGTTGGTACAGAGGCGCGTAAGGACATTGAGCAGTTTGTCGGCACCAAAGTTTTCCTTGAATTGCAGGTGAAAGTGCAGAAAGACTGGCGCGACAAGGACCAAAACCTGAAATTTTTCGGCTACACTACCGATTAATTAGGATTTAGAATGTAGGATTTAGGATTTAACAGATAGAATTTAATGGCAGCAAATGTCACATACGATAAGGCATATTCTTTCTCGATAAAAATCGTAAATCTTTATCGGATAATCCGTTCGCGTAATGAATATGATATGTCGAGACAATGTTTGCGAAGCGGTACCGCTATTGGGGCTTTGGTTTCAGAGGCAAAATTCGCTCAATCGGAACTTGATTTTCTGAACAAAATGTACATTGCGCTGAAAGAAGCAAATGAAACTTATTATTGGCTATCGCTGATGAAAGATACTAATACAATTAGTGTGGAAGAATATAATAGTATTGCACCTGACGCAATTGAACTTGTGAAAATTCTGTCAAGCACCACCAAAACCACTCGCGAAAGAATTGAAAAGAAAAAGAAGACTAATAAACAAAACGATAATACAATATTTCCTAACTACTAATTTCTAAATCCTAACTCCTAACTAAATAACTCCTAATTACTAACTCCTAAATCCTAAATAATAAGATGAGCAACATAGTAGCAATAGTAGGCCGCCCGAACGTGGGCAAATCAACACTTTTCAACCGTATGGTCGAGAGCCGTCAGGCCATAACCGACGCCACCGCCGGTGTCACCCGCGACCGCCACTACGGCAAGTGCGAGTGGGGCGGACTTGAGTTTTCGGTTATCGACACGGGCGGCTACGTAACCAACAGCGACGATATTTTCGAAGGCGAAATCCGCAAGCAGGTGAAACTGGCTGTGGATGAGGCCGATGTGATTCTGTTCCTGACCGATGTGATGGGCGGCGTGACCGACCTTGACGACGATGTTGCCGAACTTCTGCGCAAATCGCGTAAGCCTGTCGTTCTGGCCGTAAACAAAGTGGATAACGTTGACCGTCAATATCTTACTGGTGAATTCTACTCGTTGGGATTGGGCGAAATCTACGCCATTTCGGCGGTGAACGGCTCTGGCACCGGCGACCTGATGGACGCCATTGTCGAGAAATTCGACCGCAACAAGCCCGCCGACGAGGTTCGCGACCTGCCAAACATTGCCGTTGTAGGCCGCCCGAACGCCGGTAAATCGTCGTTTATCAATGCGCTACTCGAGCAGGAACGCAACATTGTGACCGACATAGCCGGCACCACCCGCGACTCAATCAACACCGTTTACAACAAGTTTGGTTTTGAGTTCAACATTATCGACACGGCTGGTCTGCGCAAGAAGAACAAAGTTGAGGAAAACCTTGAGTTTTACTCTGTTATGCGTGCCATTCGCACCATTGAGGAATCGGATGTCTGCTTCCTGATTGTGGATGCCACACTCGGGCTCGAATCGCAGGATTTGAGCATCTTCAGCCTGATTGTGAAAAACCGTAAAGGCGTTGTTATTCTGATAAATAAGTGGGATTTGGTTGAGAAAAACAGCGACACGCTTGAGAATTACGCCAATGCCATACGCGCCAAACTTGCGCCGTTCAACGATGTGCCGGTGCTGTTCATCTCGGCGCTGACCAAACAACGCGTTTACAAAGCTGTTGAGACGGCCATGCAGGTTTACAAAAACCGCAAACAGAAAATTCCGACAGCCAAACTGAACGAGGTGATGCTTGCCGCCGTGCAGAATTTTCCGCCACCGTCGGTTAAAGGCAAATATGTGAGAATCAAATATGTAACGCAGTTGCCGACACCGTCGCCGCAGTTTGCGTTCTTCTGCAATCTGCCGCAATATATCCGCGACCCGTACCGCCGCTACCTTGAGAACAAGATGCGCGAAAACTTTGATTTACAAGGTGTTCCGGTGCAGATTTATTTCAGGGAGAAATAAGGAAAATTTAAGGATAGGATTTAGGATGAACAATCCTAAATCCTAACGTCAAACTATCCTTCTTACCGTCTCTTACTTCATCTTATTAATACAATCAATGTAAGCCTCGACCGAAGCCGCAACAATGTCGGTGTTGGCGCCGAAACCATAATATACGCGGCCGTCGAACTCAACTTGCATATGCACCTTGCCCACATCGTCGCTGCCCTTGTTGATTGACTGGATTGTGAACTCTTTCAAGGTCATCTGGCGGCGGATAATCTGCTTCAGCGCCTTGATTGACGCATCGACGGGGCCGTTGCCGCTGGCCGCAGCCTCAAACTTCTCGCCAGCGATATTCAACCCAATGCTTGCAACAGGTTTGACGCCAACACCCGTTGTAACTTGCAGAAAATCAAGTTTGACATGATTGTTTGCGGTCATATCGGCACCAGCCAACATCAGAAGGTCATCGTCGTGGATTTCCTTTTTGCGGTCGGCAAGTTTCAGGAACTGCTCGTAGATTTTGTCGAGACGCTCGCCGTCGGCCTCAACACCCAGAACCGACAGTCGGTGCTTCAGGGCGGCGTGTCCGCTGCGGGCGGTGAGCACAATCGAGTTGTCGTCCAAACCCACATCGTGCGGGTTCATAATCTCGTAGGTGCTAATGTTTTTCAGCACGCCGTCCTGGTGAATGCCCGACGAGTGGGCGAAGGCGTTGCGCCCAACCACAGCCTTGTTGGCCTGCACGGGCATATTCATCAGGCTCGAAACCATACGGCTTGCAGGATAAATGGCTGTGGTGTTCAGGTCGGTGTGAAGGCCAAGGTCGTGGCACTTCAGAATCATCGCAATTTCTTCGAGCGCGGTGTTTCCGGCGCGTTCGCCAATGCCGTTGATTGTCACCTCGCACTGCCGCGCGCCGTTCACAAGTCCGGCCATAGTGTTGGCGGTGGCCATTCCAAGGTCGTTGTGGCAGTGAGTCGAGAGAATGGCGTTGCCCATATCGGCGTGATTTATAATGTATTTGATTTTCTCGCCATAGTCCGACGGCAGACAGTAGCCCGTGGTGTCGGGAATGTTGACAACCGTGGCGCCGGCTTTCACAACGGCCTCGACCACTCGCGCAAGATACTCATTATCAGTGCGTCCGGCATCTTCGGCATAAAACTCAACATCATCGACAAAGCGGCGGGCGTACTTCACGGCCTTCACAGCGCGTTCGATAATCGCCTCGCGAGTCGAGTTGAACTTATATTTTATATGTGGGTCCGACGTGCCGATTCCCGTGTGTATCCGCTTGTGTTTGGCGTATTTAAGCGCTTCGGCGGCCACTTCAATGTCTTTTTCGACGGCGCGCGTCAGGGCGCAGATTGTCGGGTAGGTCACGGCTTTCGAGATTTCGACCACCGAGTTGAAATCGCCCGGACTCGAAACCGGAAATCCTGCCTCAATCACATCGACGCCAAGCCGCTCGAGCATTTTGGCCACTTCGATTTTTTCGACTGTATTCAATTGGCAACCAGGCACTTGCTCGCCGTCGCGCAGTGTTGTATCAAAAATATAGATTTTGTCTGACATAATATTGAAAATTAAATAGTTATACAAAATTGACAATCCAAACCTGTGGTTCGGATTTGCTGATTAAAAATTGTGTGATTTGTGATTTTGCACGTTCAAATGCGTGCGCGCATCGCGTAGACGCGCAGGATAATTATTGGCCGGCTTGCGTGCGGCGCAATCGTAGTAGCGATAGTGATAGGGCAGACAATAGGCTGGCAGCCGCTTGTGTGCGGTTGGCAATCAGTCCGATATTGAATATTGTGCCCATAATTTTATCGGGCGCAAAGATAGAGAAATATTTAGGATTTAGAAATTAGGAATTTCAAAAATTAAACAGCGAAGCCATTAAACTGCCGAAAAGTTTTTTGATTATCCTCTTGTATATCAAAAATTTTTCTATATTTGCAACGGGTTGTTGGACATATATCTGCGAATTGTGCGCAGAAGAAAATTGTTCGACAACCTTTTTTTATGCTATCACTTTTTTAATACTATCTCTTGCTACCAACATAAATTGCCGCAATGCCGAGTGAGCAATGCGTCGGCGAGGTATATACATATAATAATTGCGGATAATTAGCGTTAATTGAAAGTTTTGGCATTTGTTGGGAATACAATTTTGATACTTTTGCCCACTCAAAATCGATATGGCAAAAAAGCTGATATTCATATTCATACTTGTCGGAGCGGTTGCGGGCAGTGTGTCGGCGCAGAAGAAGCGTCCGTGGCGCGACCCGTTCTATGACGCCGAGCCGTACCATTTCGGTTTTGCCTTCTCGCTTGGCAAGACGAGCTTCGCCATTAGCCATTCCGACACGTTCAACCAGCTCGACACCGTTTATTCAATCGAATATAGCGGCGGTGCGCTGTTCGGCGCCAGCATGATTGCCAATCTGAAGTTGGCCGACAACTGGGATTTGCGAACATTGCCCGGTCTGATGTTTTGCCAGCGCAGCCTAAACTATTTGCTTCGCGACGATTTGGTCCAAGGCGATGACATGTTGCGCAAACACCCGATGAAGATTGAGACGACACTGATTCAGTTTCCGGTAATTGTTAAATATCGTGCCGTGCGCGAAAGCAACTACCGGCCTTACATTTTCGCAGGTCTGAATCCGGCAGTCGATTTGGCTGCGCGCAAAAAGCCGAAGGACGACGAGAAACCGAAAATTCGCCTGAAGAAGTTCGATGTCTATGCCGAGGTGGGTGTTGGTCTCGACAATTATCTGCATTGGTTCAAATACTCTACTGAGCTGAAATTCAGCTACGGATTGTTCAATATTGTTAAGTACGACGATACTGAATACACCAATGCTTACCGCCGTTTGGGCTCAAAAATGGTCACTTTAGTGCTCTGTTTCGAATGATTAAGGAACTCACTTTGGCCTTGTCGCCCGAGAAGGCGTCTTCCGAAAAATATTATTTGCCTGCCGCAGCCGCCAAATTGGGCGTTTCCACCGAGCAAATCTCGTTTTGCCGCCTTCGCGGACGTTCAATCGACGCGCGCCACGGACGGGTGCTCATCAATCTGCGGCTCGACGTTTATATCGACGAACTGCCGCCGAAAGACGAGTGGCAACCAGTTGAGTACCAAAATGTTGAACATTGCCAACCAGTAATTATTGTTGGTGCGGGGCCAGCGGGATTGTTCGCGGCGCTCAAGTTTTTGCAGTCGGGGCTGAAGCCGATAATCGTTGAGCGCGGAAAAGACGTGCACTCGCGCCGTTTGGACATTGCCGCCATTCACCGCAACCAAGGTGTCAATCCCGATTCGAACTATGGGTTTGGCGAGGGCGGTGCAGGCACCTATTCCGACGGCAAACTTTTCACTCGCTCAAAAAAACGTGGCGACATTTCCGAGGTTTTGCGCATCCTTTACGCCAACGGCGGCAACCCCGACATTATGGTCGACGCGCATCCGCACATCGGGTCCGACAAACTGCCTGGCATCATTGAGAATATTCGCAAAACAATAATTGAGCACGGCGGCGAGGTGCATTTCGGCGTGTCGTTCGGCAGTTTGATTCTCGACGGCGACCGTCTGCGCGGCATCCGCACTACCGCAGGCGACGAAATCATTGCCGACGCGGTTGTTTTAGCCACGGGCCATTCGGCGCGCGACGTCTATTATTCGCTTCATCGTCAGGGTGTTATGCTTGAACCAAAGGCTTTCGCTATGGGTGTTCGCGTTGAGCATCCGCAGAGCCTTATCGATAGCATCCAATACTCGTGCCGCCAGCGCGGACCGTACCTTCCAGCGGCGGCTTACAGCCTTGTGCAACAGTCGGGTGGGCGAGGGGTTTACTCGTTCTGTATGTGCCCAGGCGGCATCATCGTTCCCGCTTCGACGGCTGATAATGAAATGGTTGTGAACGGAATGTCGCCATCGGCACGGGGCAGCCAATGGGCCAATTCGGCCATTGTTGTCGAGTTGCGAGCCGAGGATATTCCGCCTTGCGCCGACCCTGTAATGGCTGGTCTCGAGTTCCAAATGCAGTGCGAGCGGTTGTCGTTCGCCAATGGCGGTCGCGGTCAGATTGCGCCAGCCCAGCGGCTGACCGATTTTGTCGAGGGGCGAGTATCGAGTTCGCTTCCGAGGACATCGTTCACGCCTGGCGTTATGTCGTCGCCAATGCACCAATGGCTGCCCGACTTCATCCGCCAGCGACTGCAAGACGGTTTGCGCCAGTTCGACCGCCGAATGCGCGGTTTCTACACCAACGAGGCGTTGCTCATCGGTGTCGAGAGTCGCACAAGTTCGCCGCTTCGCATCCCGCGTAATCCCGAAACAATGCAACACGTTCAGATTCAAGGACTTTTCCCTTGCGGCGAGGGCGCAGGTTATGCAGGCGGCATCGTCTCGTCGGCTCTCGACGGACAGCGTTGCGCCGAAAAAGTTGTCGAGTTTTTGCGTAACTGACAGTATCGATTTTTTCCTGCCTTCCGCTGACGATTGACAATCAGCACCATATCGACTTGAGCGAAAAACCGCGAGAAAATAGGCGCGAAATCGGGAAGAAGATATCGAACTCAGCCTTATATTTGCGGCGCTAAAAACAGAGAGTATGATTAAGGATAGTCTCACAAATCACGCAAAGTATCACTCGCTGCATCCGTTGTTTGCAAAGGCTTTCGAGTACCTGCAGTCGTCCGATTTGATTGACTACGACGAGGGCAAATACCCGATTGACGGCAACGATATGTACGCTTCAATCAGCGAGTATGTGACCAAAAGCGAAGGTCAACTCGAAGGTCACGTGGAATATATTGATATTCAATATATTTTGAAGGGAAGCGAGATTATTGGCCTTGCACCGAAAAACGGCCAAAAAGAGACAATTCCATACTCAAACGAGCGTGATGTTGCCTTCTATGAAGGTGATTACGAGCCTATTACGTTAAAAGCGGGCGAATTTATCATTTTCTATCCCGACGATTTGCATCTGCCGTGCCTGAAAAATGGCAAGCCTTCGGTTGTCAAAAAGGTTGTGGTCAAAGTCAGACTCAACCCCGACACGACCGAGAAATAATCCGCATCTTATTGATTTACAGCAACGCTGTTAGCCGTTTTGCCTACGGAATTCAGCGCACACAATTGCTGTGGCCACCGACACGTTGAGCGATTCCATATCGGCCGTTGGTGGTGCGTACGAAGGTATCTTTAAGTTGCTGTCAGTCAGTGCACTAATTTCTGCCGACAAACCTTTCGACTCGTTGCCCATAACCACAATGGTGTCTTTCGGCAGTTTGGCGGCGTAAAGGTTCTCGCCGTCGAGCCGCGTGCCAAACATTGGAATGCCAGCTTTGCGGGCGGTGGCGGCCAAATCGGTTAAATTACAATAACTTACATTCACTTTGAAAATGGCGCCCATTGTCGATTGAATGACCTTAGGGTTGTAAACATCAACGGTGTCGGGCGAGCAAAACACGTTGCCGATTCCGAACCACGCCGCCGTGCGGACAATGGTGCCCAGATTACCAGGGTCCTGCACGTTGTCGAGCGCAATGTTGAGGCCGCTCAAGTCGGGTAGGGGCTGTTTTTCAGGCAGTTTGGCAAGTGCAACGGCTTTGTTTGGCGTCTTCAAAAAACTGATACGCTCAAGGTCGCGCTCACCAATGGCGGTGATTTCGGCTTTGCGCTTCAAATTCGCAGGCAACTCGTCGATATATTGCTGAACAGCAAATACTTCGATAGTTTCGAAACGGCTCATCAGAAGTTCTCGAACCATCTTTTCGCCTTCAACCACAAAGCATCCCGCCTCAACGCGCTCACGCTTCTTGTCGAGCGATTTTATCAGTTTTATCTTGTTGTTGGTAAGCATAACCAATGTTTTTCGCAAAAGTAATCAAACCAACGTATCTTGTTTATATTTGTGCAATTCCTAAATCGAATGAGATTGGTGCGCAAAATCCATATAAGTCTTTTGTTTACAATGGCATTCGCCGTTTTGATGTCGAGTTGCAACATTACGCGCATGGTGCCTGATGACGAATATCTTTTGCGTCGCAACGAGACAAAAATCGATGACAATGATTTCGATAAGGACAATCTGACAGCGTATTACCGCCAGAAATCGAACCGCAACATTTTCCATGTCTATCCGTTTTTCCTGGCCACCTACAATTTCGCGCATCGCGGACATGACAGAGGGTGGAAACGTTGGCTGGCGCGCGTTGTGGGTGAGGAACCGGTTATCTACGATTCGACGCTGACAGTCAGAACGATGAAACAGTTCGACATCATTCTTAAGAACGAAGCTTACTACAATTCGAAAATCTCATGCGAGGTCGAGAAGAACGACAAGAAGGCGCGGGTGTCCTATAATGTTGCTTTGGGTAAGCCCACGCATATCAACGAGGTTTATTTCTCGGTGCGCGATACGGTGCTTTACCCGTTGATAATGTCCGATACGGCCTCAACCAATCTAAAGCGTGGCGGCATGTTCACGCTCGATGCCTTGCAAAAGGAACGCGACCGCATAACCCGCCAAATCCGCAGCAACGGCTATTATCAGTTCAATTCCGACTTGATACGTTACAGTGTCGATACCGCTGATTTTCTGGCAAATATCGAGGTGATTGTGGAACGGCCGGTTGTTCCCGACGCCGATGGTAATCTGCAGAAATCGAACGTGCGTCAGTTTCACATAAACGATGTGTCGTTCTATCCAGATTACAACCCGCAGGCGGCTTTGCGCAACCCGTCGTTGTACACTCATAATCTTGATACGCTTTATCGCAATCCATATTGGTTTCTTTTTGTCGGAAAAAGGAAAATAACGCCGCGTACTTTACTGAAAGTTAATCTGATAGAGCCAGGACAACTATACGATGTCACAAAAGTGGAGCAAACCAGCCGGCATATCAACTCGCTGCGGATTTTCAGGCAGAACAACATCTTGTTTTCGCCGGTTTCAGGTAGCGACTCGCTCATCGACTGCCAGATACAGCTTACGCCCTCGACTTACCAGAACTATTCGGCCAACGTTGAGGCGACCAATACCGACGGTAACTTTGGTGTGGGCGGCAACCTTAACTATCAGCATAAGAACCTGTTCCACGGAGCCGAGATTCTCAATGTCAAACTGTCGGGCTCGCTGCAACGCCAGACCAAAACCGAGACCACCGACGCTTTCAACATCATCGAGTTTGGAGTGGAGTCGTCGCTCGAGACGCCTTCGTTCATTTTGCCTTTCCGTACTTCAAAGTGGTACCGCAAACTCGACCCGCGCACGTCGCTCACCGTGGCTTACAATTATCAGCACCGACCTGATTACACTCGCAAAATAACCACTGTATTGACCACATATTCCTGGAAAGCAAACGATTACCTCAGGTTTCTTGTCAGCCCAATCGACTTGAACACCGTCAGAATACCTGAGCGCACCGAGGCTTTCGACCAGCGAATCAAAGGAAAATACATCGAAAACAGTTACAAGGACTATTTCATCATAGGTAGTCGCTATAGTATTCTGTATCAGAATCGTAACCCGCAGAAACAGACTGATTTTTCATATTTCCGTTGGAATCTCGATTTGGCGGGCAATCTGTTGCATTTATTGCATCAATCAACTAATAATCAGGATACTGCCGGGCGTGGATATTATGAGATTTACAATTTGCAGTATGCGCAGTTTGTCAAAACCGATGTCGATTACCGCTACTATCACTATTTGTCGGAGCGCGACCAGCTGGTTACCAGACTGTTTGCCGGAATAGCGATACCGTACGGCAATGCAACGGCTGTTCCGTTTGTCCGTCAGTACTATGCGGGCGGAGCCGAGGGCATCCGTGCGTGGAGTGTCCGTGACTTAGGCCCCGGCACCTATCGCGATACGTCGGCAACCTATCCAAACCAAACCGCCGATATCAAGCTGGAAATGAGTCTCGAGTACCGTTTCGACATCATAAAATCGTTCAAAGGCGCATGGTTTGCCGATGTGGGCAACATCTGGGCGCTCAAAGAGGACGCTAACCGGCCTGGTGCGGAGTTCAACTTCGATAACTTCTACAAGCAATTGGCGATTGGCACGGGTTTCGGTCTCCGCCTCGATTTGAATTTTGCTGTCATCAGGCTTGACGGTGGAGTCAAAGTGAAGGACCCGGCGGTTTCGGGTCCCGACAGCTGGACATTGTTCCACAACAAGTTCCGATTCAAGAGCATAACCTGGCAGTTCGGAATCGGCTATCCGTTCTAAAACTGAATCGACGTGAAAATAAGGCAGTTCTTCAAAAATTATTTTTCGATGTCGAAGGGGCAGCAATGCGGCTCGTTGGTTATAGTGTGTCTGATATTCGGCGCGGTGGCCATGCCAAGGACGGTGGCTTACTTGCGGGCTCAAAGACAGACCTCCGATTTTGCGAAAATGGCGGAGATAAAATCAAAATACTCAGTTCTTCCCGAATCAGGCACAATCAAAAAACGAATTGCAAATCAGTTAGATACTATATTCCGCTTCGACCCCAACACTGTGACATTCGACGAGCTTGTTTTGCTCGGACTGCCCGAAAAAACAGCCACGGCAATTGTCAATTACCGAAAGGCCGGCGGCAAATTCCGCAAACCCGACGATTTTGCGCGGATTCGCGATATTAGCGACTCAGTTTACAATCGGTTGTCACCATATATTAATATAGTACAGGCCGAACAGCCAAAGAATGCATATAGCAAATTCGACTCTAAGACAACAAAGAAGGAGAAACAGGCTAAGCCGGGCTGGCAGGAGAGGAAAGGGGCAGTAATTGTCGAGCTTAACACTGCCGATTCAGCACAGCTTGTCGCCTTGTATGGTATCGGCCCCGTAACCGCCCGTCGCATATTATCCTATCGTCGGCAGCTTGGCGGTTTTTATAGCGTTGAGCAACTGCGCGAGGTGCAGAATATCAATGAGGAGACATACCAAAAACTCTATCCGCAATTTACCGTCGACACGTCAAAAATCAAGCGAATAAATATCAACGACTTTAAATACAGCGATTTAAAGCGACATCCATACGTGACAACCGCGCAACTCAATTCGATAATGAATTACAAGAAACTTATGGGCCGGTTCAATGCAGTAGACGATTTGCTTAAATATCATCTACTTGATACACTGAGTTTTGAAAAGATATTGCCGTATCTTGATGCGCGGTAGTTAGTTACCTTATCGATACAAGCTGACATGCGGTTTCGAGACGTTGCGCAAAAAACTTTCAAAAATTATTTGCCGACAGATTTTGTAATTGCATATCAATTCCTAAATTTGCAGCCTTGTTTTTAAGAATTAAACATTAATACATTATTATGATTGTAATACCAGTTAAAGAGGGCGAGAACATTGACAGAGCCTTGAAGAAATTCAAAAGAAAATTTGAGAAAACAGGTGTGGTTAAGGAATTAAGAGCCCGCCAGGTTTTCACAAAACCTTCTGTTGAACGTCGCAAGGAAATCATCAAGGCTGCATACATTCAGAAATTGCAGGACGCAAGCCAGGATTTTTAATCAGGCTTTCTCCCCATGCGTCGGGGATATTTCAGGCAAAGTGTTGCTATGTTTGACAACGGCTTTTCCAACTATTTGGCAAACGAAAAACGTTATTCAGCACATACACTTCGTGCCTACGAAAGCGACTTGCGGCAGTTTTTCGAATTTGCACAAAGTGCCGACGAAAACTTCAATCCACTCACGACTGACCATGTTGTCATTCGCGAGTGGATTGTTTATTTAATGGAGAACGGCGACAAGCCTCGTTCTATCAACCGCAAGATAACCACCTTGCACACCTATTATAAGTTTCTTGTGCGCGAAGGCCTCATAACCGACTTGCCAACCAAGAAAATCATCAAGCCAAAAACCGAGAAAAACCTGCCGTACTTTGTCGACAAGAGTGCGATGGAGGAGTTGTTCGACAGATTTCAGTTCCCCGATGATTTTGAGGGCCATCGCGACCACGCCATATTACTCACATTCTACTGCACCGGCATGCGTCTGGCCGAGCTTTGCGGTCTGAAAACATACGACATCGATTTTTCCAATACACAGCTGAAGGTGCTTGGCAAGCGCAACAAAGAGCGGATTATTCCATTCGGCGTCGAGCTGAAAGCTTGCCTCAAATCGTATATCGAAGAGCGGAACAAAGTTGCGGTTGACAACGATTTCCTTTTTGTCACCGTCAAGGGTGAGCCGGTTTACGACAAACTCGTCTATCGGTTGGTAAATAAGTATTTGGGCGAGGTTACCACTTTGGACAAGAAAAGCCCCCATGTGCTGCGCCACACATTTGCCACCCACATGCTCAACAACGGTGCCGAGATTGATGCCATAAAAGAATTGTTGGGGCACGCTAATCTGGCCGCCACGCAGATTTACACCCATACAACCTTCGAGAAACTGAAAGAGATTTACAATCAGGCTCATCCGCGTGCGTAGCGAATTTCGCTGAAAAAACTTTTTTAATTATCCGCCAATCGGTATATTTGGGACAGAGTTTTTATTGAAAAACTGATTAAAAAAGGAGGAAATTATGAAGATAGACATCCACTCATTGCATTTCGATGCCGGTGAAAAATTGTTGAGTTTTATCGACACAAAAGTGAGTAAGTTGGACCGCTTTCACGATGGAATTGTGACGGTCGATGTCACTCTCAAGCTCGAAAAGTCCGATATATCGGAGAACAAAATTGCCGAGATTAAGGTGCAAATTCCGGGTGATAATGTGTTCTGCAGTAGGCAGGCGAAAACCTTTGAAGAAGCTGTGGACCTGTCGGTTGACGCACTCAAGAAACAACTCCAAAAGGCCAAGGAAAAACAGCGTTGAAACATATTTTGAAAAAAAAACTTTAAAAGGTTTTTATTTACCAAAATATGTCTACATTTGCACACCAATTCCGAAAACGAATTGCACGTTCTAAGAAATGTATGCCGATGTAGCTCAGTTGGCCAGAGCAGCTGATTTGTAATCAGCTGGTCGTGGGTTCGAATCCCTCCATCGGCTCTCATTTGCACAATGAATTTTTGGGAAGATACCAAAGTGGCCAACTGGGGCAGACTGTAAATCTGCTGCGTCATCGCTTCGTAGGTTCGAATCCTGCTCTTCCCACTTTCATTTGATTTGTTTTAAGCGGGAGTAGCTCAGTCGATTAGAGCATCAGCCTTCCAAGCTGAGGGTCGCGGGTTTGAATCCCGTTTCCCGCTCAATACAAGCCGCCGATGTAGCTCAGGGGTAGAGCACTTCCTTGGTAAGGAAGAGGCCATGGGTTCAATTCCCATTATCGGCTCCAAGACTGGGAAAACTTTTGTCTAATTTGTAAATAATAGGTTCATTATGGCTAAAGAACAATTTCAGAGGACCAAACCTCATGTTAATATTGGTACCATTGGTCACGTTGACCACGGTAAATCAACTTTGACCGCTGCTATCACCAAAGTGTTGGCAGAAAAGGGTCTTTCAGAAATCCGTTCGTTCGATTCTATCGACAACGCTCCTGAGGAAAAAGAACGTGGTATTACCATTAACACTGCCCACGTTGAGTATCAAACTGAAAACCGCCACTATGCGCACGTTGACTGCCCGGGACACGCTGACTATGTGAAGAACATGGTTACTGGTGCCGCTCAGATGGACGGTGCAATCCTGGTAGTTGCCGCAACTGACGGCCCGATGCCTCAGACTCGTGAGCACATCCTTTTGGCTCGCCAAGTAAACGTTCCAAGAATCGTTGTGTTCTTGAACAAAGTTGATATGGTTGACGACCCAGAGTTGCTTGACTTGGTTGAAATGGAAGTTCGTGAATTGCTTTCGTTCTACCAGTACGATGGCGACAACACTCCGATTATCCGCGGTTCAGCTCTTGGCGCACTTAACGGTGAGCCGAAATGGGTTGAGAAGGTAATGGAGCTTATGAAAGCTGTTGACGAGTACATTCCTCTGCCGCAGCGCGACGTTGACAAACCGTTCCTGATGCCTGTTGAGGACGTGTTCTCAATTACAGGTCGTGGTACAGTTGCTACTGGCCGTATCGAGACTGGTGTCGTAAAAGTTGGCGACGAGGTTCAAATCCAGGGTCTTGGCGAGGACAAAAAATCAGTTGTTACTGGTGTTGAAATGTTCCGTAAGATTCTTGACGAAGGTCAGGCTGGTGATAACGTTGGTTTGTTGCTCCGTGGTATCGACAAAGACGAAATCAAACGTGGTATGGTTGTCAGCCACCCGGGAACAATCACTCCTCACAAGAAATTCCAAGCTGAGGTTTATATCCTGAAGAAAGAAGAAGGTGGTCGTCACACACCGTTCCACAACAAAGATCGTCCTCAGTTCTACATCCGTACACTGGACGTTACTGGCGAAATCTCTTTGCCGGATGGAACTGAGATGGTAATGCCGGGCGATAACTTGACAATCACTGTAGACTTGATTACAGCTGTTGCTTGCAGCGAAGGTCAGCGTTTCGCAATCCGCGAGGGTGGCCGTACAGTAGGCGCAGGTCAGGTTACTAAGATTCTTGATTAAGAGTAAGAGTTATCAATAAAGGGATTCCAAGAAATTGGAATCCTTTATTTACGGGTGTAGCTCAGTTGGTAGAGCACTAGTCTCCAAAACTAGGTGTCGGGCGTTCGAGTCGCTCCTCCCGTGCATTAATTAGTGGTAACAATGCAAAAGATAAAAGTATATCTCAAAGAGGTTTACAACGAACTGATACATAAAGTGTCATGGCCTTCGTGGTCAGACCTTCAGAATAGTGCTATTGTTGTAATGGTTGCTTCCTTAATTATAGCCCTCATTATTTACATAATGGATTTTTCATTTGCGCACATAATGGAATTCATTTACGGTTTATTCAGTTAAATAATTCAATTAAAGTCAGATGGAAAAGAAATGGTATGTTCTCCGGGCCATGAGCGGTCAGGAAAAGAAGGTAAAGGAACAAATCGAGAGCGAAGCCGCTCACCAGAATCTGCAGGAATATGTTTCCCAAGTCTTGATTCCTACAGAAAAGGTTTATCAAATCCGTAATGGTAAGAAGATTAGTAAGGAAAGAAATTTCTTTCCCGGTTACGTGCTAGTCGAGGCGGCTTTAGTTGGCGAGGTTCCGCATTTTCTTAGGAATATGCCGGGTGTCCTTGGCTTTTTGGCTGAGGGAAATGGTGAACCGACACCACTTAGGTTGTCTGAAGTCAACAGAATACTTGGAAAGGTTGACGAACTCGCCGGAAAGGACGAGGAAATCATCGTTCCATTTATTGTTGGCGAATCGGTAAAGGTAATCGATGGTCCGTTCAACACATTCAGCGGCATCATCGAGGAGGTTAACGAGGAGAAGAAGAAACTGAAAGTGAGTGTCAAAATTTTCGGCAGAAAAACTCCGGTAGAACTGAGTTTTATGCAGGTAGTTAAAGAGTAATTAAACTTGTTATGGCAAAAGAAGTTACAGGAATGATTAAGCTGCAAATCAAGGGAGGGGCAGCCAACCCTTCACCTCCGGTGGGCCCGGCCTTAGGTTCTAAGGGCGTGAACATCATGGATTTTTGCAAGCAATTTAACGCCCGGACTCAAAACAGTGCCGGCAAGGTGCTTCCAGTTGTTATTACTGTTTATTCTGACAAGTCGTTTGACTTCATTGTCAAGCGTCCGCCTGTAGCTGTCCAGATTCTGGAGGCCGCTAAAGTTAAAAGCGGTTCTGCAGAGCCTAACCGTAAGAAAGTCGCTTCTCTGACTTGGGCACAAGTTAAAGAGATAGCTGAAGACAAAATGCCTGACTTGAATGCATTCACAATCGAGTCGGCTATGCGGTTGGTTGCTGGCACAGCTCGTAGCATGGGAATAACAGTAACTGGTGAGTTCCCGGGAAATAATTAATTAAATACCTCGTGTAAAAATGGCAAAGCTAACAAAGAATAGAAAATTAGTGGCAGACAAAATCGAGCCTATGAAGGATTACACTTTGTCTGAGGCTGCGCATTTGGTAAAAGAGGTTACAACCACAAAATTTGACGCGTCAGTGGATATCGATGTCCGTTTGGGTGTCGACCCCCGCAAGGCAAATCAAATGGTTCGTGGTGTCGTTTCTTTACCTCACGATACAGGTAAGCAAACCAGAGTGCTGGTGCTTTGTACGCCTGATAAAGAGGCTGAAGCTACAGCTGCTGGTGCCGATTATGTCGGTCTTGATGAGTACATCGAGAAGATTAAAGGCGGTTGGACTGACGTTGACGTCATCATCACAATGCCTTCAATCATGGCAAAAGTCGGTGCTTTGGGAAAAGTATTAGGCCCACGCGGTTTGATGCCTAATCCGAAAAGTGGTACAGTTACCATGGAGATTGGTTCAGCTGTAAAAGAGATTAAACAAGGTAAGATTGATTTCAAAGTCGACAAATCGGGCATCATTCATGCCGGAATCGGCAAAGTGTCTTTCTCGCCTGAGCAAATCCAAGAGAACGCCCAGGAGATGATAAGCACAATTATCAAGTTAAAACCTTCTACAGCTAAAGGTACTTATATCAAAAGTATCACCTTGTCGAGCACAATGAGTCCTGGTATTTCAATTGATGTTAAATCAGTAGAATAAATTTTAGAGTTATGAAGCGCGAAGATAAGGCTGTTATTATTGACAATCTGGCCGCTCGTCTGAAAGAGGCAAGCCACTTCTACCTGACTGACGTTTCTGATTTGAATGCAGAGCAAACCAGTCTGTTGAGAAGAAAATGCTTTGAGAAGGACATTGAGCTAGTGGTTGTGAAAAACACACTGCTCAGAAAGGCCATGGAGAAAACAGGGACAGACTTCTCTGAAATGTTCGGTCAGCTTAAGGGCTCTACTTCAATCATGTTTACCGAAGTCGGAAACGTTCCGGGCAAACTGATTAAAGAATTCAGAGCAAAGGGTGACAAACCCATTCTTAAAGCGGCTTACGTTGAAGAGTCGTTCTATATCGGCGACAATCAACTCGACGCTTTGGTTAATATCAAATCGAAGAACGAGCTTATTGCCGATATCATCGCCTTGTTGCAATCGCCTGCTAAGAACGTTGTTTCTGCTCTGCAATCGGGTGGACAAAACTTGACAGGTATATTAAAAACATTATCAGAGAAATAAACATTTTTTAGTAAACACTTTTTAAAAAATAGATTAAAATGGCAGATTTGAAAAAGTTTGCAGAAGAGTTGGTTAACTTGACTGTAAAAGAAGTAAATGAGTTAGCTGCAATACTCAAAGACGAATATGGTATTGAACCTGCTGCCGCTGCAGTTGCCGTTGCTGGTCCTGCTGCTGGTGGTGCTGCTGAAGCTGCAGCTGAGAAAACAGAATTCGATGTAATTCTTAAATCGGCTGGTGCACAAAAACTTCAGATTGTGAAGTTGGTGAAAGAACTTACAGGTCTTGGCCTGAAAGAGGCTAAAGAGCTTGTAGACGCCGCTCCGAAAGAAGTTAAGACAGGCGCATCTAAGGAAGAAGCTGAATCATTAAAAGCTAAATTGGAAGAGGCTGGAGCTGAAGTTGAGCTTAAATAAGATTCCATATTAGGATATAGATAAGGTTTAGCGTCAGTCAGACTCTGACGCTAAGCCTTTTTGTTGTTATTTTTAAGTTCACCTTATTATAAAAATCATGGCTTCAACTGGTTATCAAGAGAGAATAAGTTTTGCGTCAAATAAGAATCAATTGGAATATCCTGATTTTCTGGAGATTCAATTGAAATCTTTTAACGAATTTTTCAATATTAACACAACTCCTGAGCAACGCAAATTTGAAGGTTTGTATCAGGTTTTTAACGAGAATTTCCCGATTTCCGATACGCGCAACAATTTTGTGCTTGAATTTCTGGATTACAACATCGACCCGCCGCGTTACACTATCGATGAGTGCATTGAGCGCGGATTGACTTACAGCATTCCATTAAAAGCAAAATTGCGTCTGTATTGCACCGACCCCGAGCACGAGGATTTCGACACAGTTGTGCAAGATGTCTATTTGGGCACCATCCCATATATGACACCGCGCGGCACGTTTGTCATCAATGGTGCCGAGCGCGTCATCGTATCGCAGTTGCACCGTTCGCCGGGTGTGTTCTTCGGACAGAGCATTCACGCCAACGGCACAAAGCTGTATTCGGCACGTATCATTCCGTTCAAAGGCTCGTGGATTGAGTTCGCAACCGACATCAACAATGTGATGTACGCCTACATCGACCGCAAGAAGAAATTGCCGGTAACAACATTGTTGCGTGCCATTGGTTACGAGAGCGACCGTAGCATATTGGAAATATTCGACCTTGCAGATGAAGTCAAAGTTTCAAAAGCCGGTTTGAAGAAAGTTACCGGTCGCAGGTTGGCTGCCCGTGTGCTGAAGACATGGGTGGAGGACTTTGTTGACGAGGATACCGGCGAGGTTGTCTCGATTGAGCGTAACGAGGTTATCGTTGACCGTGAGACAATCCTTGAAAACGAACATATCGATGCAATTGTTGATTCCGGAGCCAAAACAATACTTCTGCACAAGGAGAATGCCAACTTGGCAGAGTTCGGAATCATCTACAACACATTGCAGAAAGACCCGTGCAACTCAGAAAAAGAAGCCGTACTTTATATTTATAGGCAGTTGCGCAACGCCGAACCACCCGACGAGGCTACAGCCCGTGACGTTATCGACAAGCTGTTCTTCTCAGATAAACGTTACGATTTGGGTGAGGTAGGCCGTTTCCGTATCAACAGAAAGCTTGGCTTGAACATTGATATGGATATCAAGGTCTTAACCAAAGAAGACATTATTGAAATTATCAAATATCTGATTGAGCTTATCAACAGCAAGGCCGATGTCGATGATATCGACCACTTGAGCAACCGCCGCGTCCGCACAGTGGGCGAGCAATTGCAGAATCAATTCGGCGTGGGCTTGGCTCGTATGGCAAGAACAATCAAAGAGAGGATGAACGTCCGCGACAATGAGGTGTTTACACCGGTTGACCTTATCAACTCAAAGACATTGTCGAGCGTCATCAACTCATTCTTCGGCACCAACGCTTTGTCGCAGTTTATGGACCAGACAAACCCGTTGGCCGAACTTACTCACAAGCGCCGTATGTCGGCGTTGGGTCCTGGCGGTCTGTCGCGTGAGCGTGCAGGCTTCGAGGTCCGCGACGTACACTACACTCACTACGGCCGTTTGTGCCCGATTGAGACACCTGAAGGACCTAACATCGGTCTTATCTCGTCGCTTTGCGTATTCGCAAAAGTGAACAATCTGGGATTCATCGAGACTCCTTACCGCAAGGCAGAGCACGGCAAAGTCGATTTGAACAACGACAATGTCATCTATATGACTGCCGAAGATGAGGAGGGACAAATTATAGCACAGGCTAACGCACCGCTTGACGCTGAGGGCAACTTCAAGAACCCGAAGGTTAAGGCGCGTTTTGAGGCCGACTTTCCGTTGACCGACCGCGACTCTGTACAACTTATGGACGTTGCGCCGAACCAGATTTCATCTATCGCAGCGTCGTTGATTCCGTTCTTGGAGCACGATGACGCCAACCGTGCGTTGATGGGTTCGAACATGATGCGCCAGGCTGTTCCATTGTTGCATCCTGAGTCGCCAATCGTAGGTACAGGCATCGAGAAGAAGGTTGCCGAAGACTCGCGTAACATGATTAGCGCAGAGGGCGACGGTGTTGTTGAATATGTTGATGCCGACGAGATTGTCATCAAATATGACAGAACTGACGCTCAGCGTTTTGTCAGCTTCGACGACGACAAGGTTCGTTATAAACTGACCAAGTTCCAGAAGACAAACCAGAGCATGTGCATCAACCAGCGTCCGATTGTTTCGAAAGGCGACAAGGTTAAGAAAGGCACAGTGCTGACCGAAGGCTATGCCACACAAGGCGGCGAGCTTGCTCTTGGCCGTAATCTGAAAGTGGCCTTCATGCCTTGGAAGGGATACAACTTCGAGGACGCTATCGTGTTGTCGGAGCGCGCTGTTCGTGAGGATTTGTTCACATCGCTCCACATCGACGAGTATATGCTTGAGGTTCGCGATACCAAACGCGGTATGGAGGAACTCACCGCCGATATTCCGAACGTGAGCGAAGATGCAACACGCAACTTGGACGACAACGGTTTGATAAGAATCGGTTCGCATGTAAATCCGGGCGATATACTTATTGGTAAGATTACCCCGAAAGGTGAGTCTGACCCGTCGCCGGAGGAGAAGTTGCTCCGCGCCATTTTCGGTGACAAAGCCGGTGATGTTAAAGACGCATCGCTCAAAGCCGGTCCGTCGCTGACAGGTGTTGTTATCGACAAGAAGCTGTTCTCGCGTCTGGTAAAAGACAAGAAGCTGAAAGCTGCCGAGAAACCATTGTTGGCTCAAATAGAGGAGAAACGTCAGCAACGTCTGGCCGAGCTTAAGACTCGCCTGGTTGAGAAACTCTTCTCGATTGTCAACGGCAAGGTTTCGCAAGGCGTGAAAGATTTGCTTGGAACCGACATCATCCCGAAGGGAACAAAATTCTCGCAGAAGATTTTGTTGGAGGTCGACTTCCTTAATGTCAATCCGAACAAGTGGACAACCGATAAAGATAAGAATGAGACGATTGCTGAGTTGCTGCATAATTTCACCATTAAATGCCGTGAGATTGAAGGCGACATCAAGCGCGAGACATTCAACATCACAGTTGGTGACGAGCTGCCGAACGGCATTGTCCAACTTGCAAAAGTTTATATTGCTCAGAAACGTAAGATTCGCGTTGGTGATAAGATGGCCGGACGCCACGGTAACAAGGGTATTGTGGCAAAGGTTGTCCGCGACGAGGATATGCCATTCTTGGAGGACGGTACGATAGTGGATATCGTACTGAACCCGCTGGGTGTGCCTTCGCGTATGAACTTGGGACAGATTTACGAGACAGTTCTTGGATGGGCTGGCCGTGAACTGGGTGTCAAGTTCGCAACACCAATCTTCGATGGTGCAACTCTTGAGGAGATTACCGAGCTGACCAACAAAGCTGGCGTGCCTGAATTTGGCCGCACCTATCTGTACGACGGCGGTACGGGCGACCGTTTCCACCAGCCGGCAACTGTAGGTGTCATCTATATGCTGAAGTTGGGCCACATGGTCGACGACAAGATGCACGCACGTTCAATCGGTCCTTACTCACTCATCACGCAACAGCCTCTTGGAGGTAAAGCCCAATTCGGTGGCCAGCGTTTTGGTGAGATGGAGGTTTGGGCACTTGAGGCATTCGGTGCCGCTAACGTCCTGCAAGAGATTCTGACTGTTAAGTCGGACGACGTGATGGGCCGTGCAAAAGCTTACGAGTCAATCGTGAAAGGCGAGCCGATGCCGACACCTGGCATTCCGGAGTCGTTGAACGTATTGCTGCATGAGCTGCGTGGTTTGGGATTGAGCATTAATTTAGAGTAAAAACAAGACGGGTACGGCCTTCGGGCTGTACCATTCTTCATAAAATTTTTAAAATTTCCGTCTATGGCATTTAGAAAGGAAACTAAAACAAAAAGCGAGTTCTCGCACATATCAATCGGGTTGGCTTCTCCAGAGGAGATACTTGAACGTTCAAGTGGCGAGGTTTTAAAACCCGAGACAATCAACTACCGTACTTACAAACCAGAACGCGACGGTTTGTTCTGCGAACGCATCTTCGGCCCCGTTAAAGATTACGAGTGCCACTGCGGTAAGTACAAGCGTATCAGATATAAAGGCATCGTCTGCGACCGTTGCGGTGTCGAGGTTACTGAGAAGAAAGTGCGCCGCGAGCGTATGGGACACATCCAACTGGTTGTGCCTGTTGCCCACATCTGGTACTTCAAATCGCTGCCTAACAAAATAGGTTATTTGCTTGGCCTGCCGACTAAAAAACTTGATATGGTGGTTTACTACGAGCGCTATATCATTATTCGTGCTGGTGCTGCGGCAGAATTTGGTGTAAACGATTTGGATTTGCTGTCGGAAGAGGAGTATATCGATTTGATGGAGAAACTTCCGAAAGAAAATCAGCATCTTGAGGATACAGACCCGAACAAGTTCATCGCCAAGATGGGTGCAGAGGCCATTTATGACTTGCTTGCCAACTTGAATCTCGATGACCTTTCGTACGATTTGCGCCACAAGGCCGATACCGAGACATCGCAACAGCGTAAGGCTGAGGCCCTGAAACGTTTGCAGGTTGTTGAGTCGTTCCGCGCATCGCAAGGCAAGAACCGTCCGGAGTGGATGATTCTGAAGGTTATCCCTGTGATTCCGCCGGAGTTGCGTCCGTTGGTTCCGCTCGATGGCGGCCGTTTTGCAACATCCGACTTGAACGATTTGTATCGTCGTGTTATCATCCGTAACAACCGACTGAAACGACTGATTGAAATAAAAGCTCCGGAAGTGATTCTGCGCAACGAGAAGCGTATGCTTCAAGAGGCTGTCGACTCATTGTTCGACAACTCGCGCAAATCGAACGCCGTTAAGACTGAAAACAACCGCGCTCTCAAATCGTTGAGCGACAGCCTTAAAGGCAAGCAAGGACGTTTCCGTCAGAACTTGCTTGGTAAACGTGTCGACTACTCGGCCCGTTCGGTTATTGTTGTTGGTCCGGAGTTGAAGATGCACGAGTGCGGTCTGCCGAAGGATATGGCTGCCGAACTCTACAAACCATTTGTAATTCGAAAGCTGATTGAGCGCGGTATTGTAAAAACCGTGAAATCAGCCAAAAAGATAGTTGACCGCAAGGACCCTGTTGTTTGGGACATCCTTGAGAACGTCATCAAGGGACACCCGGTTCTGCTTAACCGTGCCCCGACCTTGCACCGCCTTGGTATTCAGGCTTTCCAGCCGAAACTTATCGAGGGCAAGGCTATTCAGTTGCACCCGCTTGCTTGTACGGCATTCAACGCCGACTTCGATGGTGACCAGATGGCCGTTCACTTGCCGCTGGGCAACGCCGCCATCCTTGAGGCACAGTTGCTGATGCTTGGTTCGCACAACATTCTGAACCCGGCCAACGGTGCGCCTATCACCGTTCCTTCGCAGGACATGGTGCTTGGTCTGTACTACATCACCAAAGCCCGCAAAGGCGCTCTTGGCGAGGGCATCACGTTCTACTCGCCTGAGGAGGTGAACATCGCCTACAACGAGAAACGTGTCGACCTTCACGCAACTATCAAGGTGAAAACCAAAGATTTGATTGACGGTGAGGTTAAAGACACCATTCTTGAGACAACTGTAGGACGTGTGATTGTCAACCAATTTGTTCCGGTTGAGGTTGGTTTCATCAACGAGGTGCTGACCAAAAAGTCACTCCGCGACATCATCGGTAAGGTTTACAAGGCTTGCGGAACAGCTGTTACAGCACAGTTCCTCGATGATATCAAGAACCTTGGTTACCGCATGGCGTTCGAGGGCGGTCTGTCGTTCAACTTGGGCGACGTGATTATCCCGGCTGAAAAAGCTGAACTGGTTAGCGAGGGCTACCGTCAGGTTGACGAGGTGATGAACAACTACAATATGGGCTTCATCACTAACAACGAGCGTTACAATCAGATTATCGATATTTGGACACACACCAACGCCAAACTGACTCAAATCCTGATGAAACAGTTGAGTTCAGACAATCAAGGCTTCAACTCAGTATTCATGATGCTTGACTCTGGAGCCCGTGGTTCGAAGGAACAGATTCGTCAGCTTTGCGGTATGCGTGGTTTGATGGCGAAACCGCAGAAATCAGGCGCCGAGGGCGGTCAGATTATCGAGAACCCGATTTTGGCGAACTTCAAAGAGGGTCTGTCGGTGCTCGAGTACTTCATCTCTACTCACGGTGCACGTAAAGGTTTGGCCGATACCGCTTTGAAGACAGCCGATGCTGGTTACCTGACCCGTCGTTTGGTCGATGTGTCGAACGATGTGATTATCACCGAAGAGGACTGCGGCACACTGCGTGGTTTGGTTGCAACAGCACTGAAGAAAAACGAAGACATAGTTGAATCGCTGTACGACAGAATCTTAGGCCGTACATCGGTACACGATATTTATCATCCGATTACGGGCGAGCTGATTATCAAAGCTGGTGAGGAGTTCACCGAGGAGATTGCCAAGATAATTGAGGATTCGCCGATTGAGCAAGTTGAGATGCGTTCGGTATTGACCTGCGAGTCGAAGAACGGCGTCTGCGCTAAGTGCTACGGACGTAATCTTGCCAACAGCCGCATGGTTCAGATTGGTGAGGCTGTGGGTGTCATCGCCGCACAGTCAATTGGTGAGCCTGGTACTCAGCTGACACTGCGTACATTCCACGTGGGTGGTACTGCAGGCAACATCGCTTCCGACTCAAGCATTACCGCCAGCTACGATGGCCGCGTTGAGTTTGAGGAGCTCCGCTCGATTATCGCACACGACGAGAATGCCGGCGATATTGAGGTTGTTGTTGGCCGTCTGGCTGAAATGAAGTTGGTTGATGTCAATACTGGACTTGTAATATCTAATCACTCAATACCTTACGGTTCGAAACTGTTTGTTAAGAACGGCGCCGAAGTTAAGAAAGGCACTCTGATTTGCGAGTGGGACGCTTACAACGCAGTCATCATTTCGGAGGTCAGCGGTAAAGCCGATTTCGTAAATCTTGAGGAGGGCGTTACTTACCGTGAGGAATCTGATGAAACAACAGGTTTCGCAGAGAAGGTTATCATTGAGTCGCGTGACAAGACTAAGAACCCGGCCATTTCGGTTAAGAATGCGGCTGGCGAGGAGATAAAACTCTACAATATCCCTGTAGGTGCTCACATAGTTATTGCCGAAGGCGAAGACATTAAGCAAGGTCAGGTTATTGTGAAGATACCGCGCGCCGTTGGTAAGGCGGGTGATATCACCGGTGGTCTGCCGCGTGTAACTGAGCTGTTTGAGGCACGTAACCCGTCGAACCCGGCAGTTGTTGCCGAAATCGATGGCGAGGTGACTTACGGCAAAATCAAACGAGGTAACCGCGAGATTATCATCACATCGCGCAGTGGTGAGCAAGTTAAATATCTTGTTCCGCTGTCGAAACAGATTCTGGTTCAGGAGAATGACTACGTTCGCGCAGGTATTCCGTTGTCTGACGGCGCCATCACTCCGCAAGACATCTTGTCGATTATGGGTCCGACCAAAGTTCAGGAGTACATTGTGAACGAGGTTCAAGAGGTTTACCGTCTGCAAGGTGTGAAAATCAACGACAAACACTTTGAGGTGATTGTACGCCAGATGATGCGTAAGGTTGAGATTATCGACCCGGGTGACACCAAGTTCCTTGAGAAACAGCTTGTTAACAAGAACGACTTTATGGAGGAGAACGACTGGATTTGGGACAAGAAAGTTGTTACCGATGCAGGCGACTCGGAGAACCTGAAAGCCGGTCAGATTGTGACAACACGCAAGCTGCGCGACGAGAACTCTATTTTGAAACGTAAGGATTTGCGCTTGGTTGAGGCCCGCGACGCCGTTCCTGCAACATCGAACCAGGTGCTGCAAGGTATCACACGCGCCGCATTGCAGACCAAGAGCTTCATCTCGGCCGCTTCGTTCCAGGAGACAACCAAGGTGCTGAACGAGGCAGCAATCTGTGGCAAGCTGGACCCGATGGAAGGCTTGAAAGAGAATGTGATTGTAGGACACCAGATACCGGCAGGTACAGGAACCCGCTTGTTCTCAGACATCATCGTTGGTTCAAAATCAGAGTACGACGCCTTGATTCACAAAGAGGTAGAGACTGAATTTGCAGATGAATAACAGATAATCTGTATATATTGAAATAAGGTTGCCAAACGGCAACCTTATTTTTTTTATCTTTGAAAAAAACATTGATATGAGCGAACAGGAACAAAACAAACAGATGAACATCGAACTGTCGGAAGATGTTGCACAAGGTATTTACTCTAATTTGGCTATCATAACACATTCACATTCAGAGTTTTTTCTCGATTTTGCGGGTATGGCTCCAGGTTTGCCGAAGGCGAAAGTGAAATCGAGAATCATTATGACGCCGGAGCACGCCAAAAGCCTTCTGATGGCTTTGCAAGAGAATGTTGCCCGATATGAGGCAAACTTCGGAAAAATCAGACAAGTGGAGCCGGGGAATAAGAATTTCCCGATGAACTTTGGGACACCTACGGCGAAGGCGTAAATAACACTAACGATGACGAAAACGCTAACACTAACGCTAACGAAAACTAAGACGAAGACGCTAACACTAACGCTAATGAAAACAGGAAACTAAAACGTAAATAACGATAGGGAAGAGGCCTGCCAGATTCATGGTGGGCTTTTTTTGTGTTCGACTCCACTTTCATTGCCGATATTATGGCGAGACTGTAAACCACAATCGAAAGGATTATCTCTCACTCTTAAAAAAATCCATTTTCATTTTTCAACTCACCTGATTATATTTGCTTTAAGCATTGAACGATAAATCTCAAATATGACAAAGGCAAACAATAAGATAGAAGTCGAAGGCAGTGCCATTTCGATTTTGAAAAACCAAAACGAGGACTATGTCAGCCTTACCGATATGGCAAAGTTCAAAAACGAGACAAATACAGGCTTAGTCATTTCACATTGGCTTAGCACTCGGTTTGCCGTTGACTTTCTTGGCATTTGGGAGCAGATGAACAACCCGCATTTTAATCTTACTGAATTCAGTAACATTAGATTCAATGCTGGTAGCAATGGCTTCGTTCTATCTGTAAAACAATGGATTGAACGAACTGGGGCGATAGGAATTATCTCAAGTACGGGTCGCTATGGAGGAACATACGCGCATAAAGACATTGCCTTCGAGTTTGGTTCGTGGCTCAGCCCCGAGTTCAAATTTTACCTGATTCGTGAATATCAACGACTGAAAGATGAAGAACAAGCGCAACTTGGATGGAGTGCAAAACGAGAATTAGCAAAAATCAATTATCGGATTCACACCGATGCTATCAAGCAAAACCTTATTCCACCCGAACTAACCGCAGCCCGCAAATCGTTTGTATATGCCGACGAAGCCGATATGCTGAATGTTGCAATGTTTGGTCAGACGGCGCGTGAGTGGCGCAATGCCAACCCCGAACTAAAAGGAAATATTCGCGACTATGCCACTATTAATCAACTTATCTGCCTTTCGAATATGGAGAACTTGAACGCAGTGTTCATTAACGATGGCCTGCCGCAAAGCGAGCGCCTTGAAAAACTGAATAAAATTGCAATTCAACAGATGCAAGTACTTGAAAATCTTAGCGAGCACCAACCATTAACTGAGTAATATTAGGTTTCACAAAATAGACAAAACCACATTGGCGCCTCACTTAAAGATTTAGGCAAGCGTTGCTTCGCTTTCGATGTGTTCGATTCTACTTTCATTGCCGATATTATGGCGAGATTGTGAGCCACCCACCGCATTTTCCCTACCGCACACTTAAAAACATTTTCATTACCTTTACGCATCTTTCGGGCAAGATGGAACGTCTTACCCGTGTGAAACAATAAAATTAGAGTTTGACAACATATAAAAACGAATTATAAAAAACTGAAAAACAACACAATTTAAATGACATATTAAAGCATTAAGGCTTTTTCTTTTTGTTTTGGAAAAATGACGATTTAAACAATTGGGTTTCACGCTTTTTTATGTTTGATGATAAATGGTTTAACAGAATAAAACGATAACTGTATGCAAGATTATTTAGGGTGGAAATATGGCTATAATCGAGATTCAGGCAAGTTCTTGTTGGAACCCAACGAAAAATACACAATTCCAGATACCTTTTTTAAGTACTATGCACTTAACGATAATTCTGTTGATGCATTAACAAATATGTATGTGTATGCTTCACACCCGTATCAATTGAACGACCCGTTCGATTGCGATATGGATTTGGCGAAGATTGAGGACGAAGACAATGCGAGAGCACTGTTAGAACATTTTTATGAAGATGCGAAAAAAACATATGGAGAAGGGGCTTCATTGTTTGAATTTTCGACCAAGTGTTTTTCTGCCATAATGTTTTCTAAATGGGGCGTTTTATCGTTGACTGATTCACCCATAAACCCGATAATGTGGCCACGATATGCCAATAACGATGGTTTTTGTCTTGAATGGGATATTAAGCAATTCCCATTTGTATATAGTGGGCCTTTCCCGATTCATTATGTAGGAAAAATAGAAAAATGCTCGTCCTTAATTTACGATGTTCAAACAATGGCATTGATACAAAGCAATGTGAAAAACGAATGTTGGGAATATGAGGACGAATGGCGGTTGATGATAAAATCACCTGTTGGATTTGATATGAAAACATTTGGAGAAAATGCAGACCTAATAAACAAATATCCTGGCTTGCACGATAGAAAATTCAAATATCCTATTATGGCATTGAAAAGCATAACGTTAGGTATCAATTTCTTTAAGGATTTGCAATACAGACAACAGATTTTATCCATTTCGACATACGAATTACACGTCTGCTATCAAAAAGAGTGCCTACAAACAAAAGTTCTTGATTTTTTGGAAGCAGTTAAGGGAATGGTTAATGCAAGAATAATTTGGAAAGTTGGGCTGGGTTTTGGAATTATAAACATAATGATTACAAAGGTTAGTCATCTTACATACAGAATAACAGAATGTTAATCCAAAGAATTGATTATGAAAAAGGTAATTTCACTCATTATAATCTTCTTATTGTTTGTAGGACAAATATTTGCATACGATTTCAAAAGCGGAAGTTTGTACTACAACGTTACAAGCAATAATACAGTGGAAGTAACATATCAATACACTGATAAAAAAAATTATTCGGGTTTGACAATAGTGACTATTCCAAAAACTGTCAGCAATAATGGAATAACATATTTGGTGAAAAGCATTGGAAAGTGGGCTTTCATTGAATGCAGCAGTCTGACATCAATAACTATTCCTGAAGGCGTTACAAGTATTGGGCCATTGGCATTTAAAAATTGCAACGGCCTTTATTCTATCACAATACCCAAATCTGTTATTAGCATTGATGACTATGCGTTTGCTTATTGCCACA
>JAFZKK010000047.1 GCA_017551905.1 Salinivirgaceae bacterium | reverse complement strand
CTGAAAGACGAATTGGAATATCGGAAAGTTTCTCAACGTGGATTAGCCAAAGAGTTGGGAATCTCGTATTCGGCTCTTAATGAGGTTCTTAATGGCAAGCGGTCGCTAAACACAGAACTTGCTATGATGATGGAAGCCGCCCTTGGTGTCGATGCCGCGCCGTTGCTTGCTATGCAAAACGAATACGATATGCTGATGGCCGAACGGAACGAGTCGTTTATGGAAAAACTTAAGCAAATCAGACGAGTGGCAGCGATGTTTTAACTCTTGTAAGTCTCACATCCCCAATCATTTCCTCGTTTTCAACACTGCCCGAAATTTTCGGCGCCGCCACGCCGCCGCCCAATGTCACTGTGCCTTTGAAAATCCGCGCTTCGTCCCACAGACCAGCGTCAATGAACGATTGCAGCAAGCGCGTTCCACCCTCCACAATCAGTTGGTTGATTTGCGCCTCGTGCAGTTTCTGCATTAGCGCGGGCAGCATTTCGTCGCCCCACGGCAGCAGAACGTTTTGCAGAATTCCGTCACCGTCGTTATTGATGGTGTTGAGCCGCCAAGTGGGTTGCGAATGGTCGAAAAGATGCAGATTGTCAGGTAGTTGCAATGCGCGGTCAGTAACAATGCGCAGCGGTGCGGGACCAGTCCACGCGCGGACGTTGAGTTGCGGATTGTCCAACAAGGCGGTGTTGTAGCCAACCATTATGGCGCCCGATTCGGCACGCCAGCGGTGCACCAGAGCGCGGCAAGCGTCGTTGGTGAGCCACACGGGGCGGTTGTCGGCGCCACGCACGCCGTCGATGAATCCGTCGGTCGATTCTGCCCATTTCAAAATTATGTACGGACGTTTTTTGGTGTGAAAAGTGATGAACGCGCGGTTCAATTTGCGGCATTCGTCTTCAAGAACACCGACTTTTACATTGCAGCCCGCAGTCCGCAACTTGTTGATTCCGTTGCCGTTGACTTTCCCGAAAGGGTCAACCATACCAACCACAACGTTAGGGATGCGCTTGCTGATAATCAGGTCGGCGCAAGGTGGCGTTTTGCCAAAATGGCTGCACGGCTCAAGACTGACGTAAATTGTTGATTTTTCGAGTAATGCGGGATTTTTGACAGCCGCAATGGCGTTCACTTCGGCGTGCGCCTCGCCGCAGCGGTGGTGGTAGCCCTCGCCAATAATCACACCGTCGCACACCACAACCGCGCCCACCATTGGGTTCGGGGCGGCCGTGCCAGCGCCCAGACGCGCCAATTGCAGGCACCTGCGCATAAAAAATTCGTTGTTTGCTTGCTCGTTCATTGCCAACAATTTACATTTGCGTTATGGACAAGACGATTGCCGACATTCAAGCCGAAGCGCGCCGCATTTTGAGCGGTCTTTACAACCAACGCGAGTTGCAACAGATTGTGTTTGAGTTGCTTGCGTGCGTCGGTTTTTCGCGCGTGCAGGTAATCGCCTGTCCCGATGCAAAATTATCAGAAACTGATTACCAACGGCTGTCGGGACAGTTAAAAAGGTTGACCGAAAGCGAGCCTTTGCAGTATATTGTTGGCACAGAGCGATTTATGGATATGGATTTTTGCGTTTGCCGCGATGTGCTGATTCCGCGCCCCGAAACCGCCGAGCTTGTCCGCCTTGTAGCCGACCGCTGCACGGCGCCGTCGCCGCGGATTGCCGACATTGGCACTGGCAGCGGTTGCATTGCCGTGTCGCTTGCCAAACTGATTGACGGTGCGCAAGTTACAGCCGTCGATGTGTCGGAAGCCGCGCTTGCCGTTGCCCGACAGAATGCCGAACGCAACAGCGCACAGGTTGAGTTCGTCTGTGCCGATATTCTTGCTGACAATCAACTGTTTGCACCGCAAAGCCTCGATATTGTGGTGAGCAATCCGCCCTACGTGACCGAGACCGACAAACAACAAATGAGCCGCAATGTGCTTGATTATGAGCCGCATTTGGCGCTTTTTGTCCCCGACGCCGACCCGTTGCTGTTCTACCGCCGAATTGCCACGCAGTCGGCGCAGTGGCTGAAATCGGGCGGACAGTTGTTTTGCGAAATCAACGAACGCTTTGGCCGCGAAACGGTGCAACTGATTGAAAACTTGCAGTTTGACAACGTTGAGCTGCACCGCGATTTTTATGGAAAAGACAGAATGGTGAGTGCCGTATGGAACGCAAAATGACCTTTGACGAAGCCCTTGAGCGCTGCCGTTTTTTGGCGGCAAAAGGCGAGTGCTGCACCTACGATATGGAACAAAAAATGCGAAATTGGGGTGTGCAACCGTCCGATATTCAGCGAGTTATCGCTTCGCTCGTCGATGAGCGTTTTGTCGATGACCAGCGTTACGCCACCGCCTTCGTGCGCGACAAAACGCGCTTCAACCATTGGGGCCGCATTAAAACCACGCTGATGCTGCGGCAAAAACATATCGACAAACAGATTGTCAATCAAGCGTTTGACGAACTGCCCGAATCGGATTACCTGAAAGCCTTCGCCACCGAGCGCGACAAAAAAATGCGGCAACTGCGTGCTCTCAAACCTTTTGAGCGCAACCGCAAAACCGCCGCATATCTGATTCAGAAAGGTTTTGAGCCCGATATGGTTTTCAAAAATCTGAACGTTGAAGATGAAGATTTGTAGAGACGTAGCGCGCTACGTCCGCACATCGTATTTTCACGTAATCGTGTGAAAATATTTTGCGGTTTATCAAAAATCAACTTAATTGACACGAATTTTTATCACATAATAACTATTAATATGGAAAAGCAAAAACGTTATTTTCTTACTGAAAACGAGATACCTACAAAATGGTACAACATCCAGGCCGACATGAAAAACAAACCCATGCCGCCGCTGAATCCGGCAACAAAACAAGCTCTTAAGGCTGAAGATTTGTTTCCGATTTTTGCCGAAGAACTGGCTCGTCAGGAACTCGACCAGGAGCATGCTTGGATTGACATTCCAACTGAAGTCCGCGATATGTATAAATACTATCGTTCGACTCCGCTGGTGCGCGCCTACGGACTTGAGGAAGCCATTGGTACTCCGGCACATATCTACTTCAAAAACGAGAGTGTAAGCCCAGTTGGCAGCCACAAACTTAACTCGGCGCTTGCTCAGGCTTATTACTGCAAGAAACAGGGTATTACTAACGTGACAACCGAGACCGGTGCCGGACAATGGGGCGCGGCATTGGCTTACGCCGCCAAGGTTTTCGGTTTGGAAGCCGCTGTTTATCAGGTGAAAATATCATATAATCAGAAACCATACCGCCGCTCGATAATGCAGACTTATGGCGCACAGGTAACAGCCTCACCATCAATGTCGACACGCGCCGGAAAAGATATTCTGACCGTTGACCCGAACAACCAAGGCTCGCTTGGAACAGCCATTTCAGAGGCTATCGAGCTGGCTATCAACACTCCGAATTGCCGTTACACACTCGGCTCGGTTCTTAGCCATGTAACTCTGCACCAGACAATTATCGGCCTTGAAGCCGAAAAGCAAATGGCAATGGCCGGCGAGTATCCCGATATTGTTATCGGTTGCTTTGGTGGTGGTTCGAATTTTGGCGGCATCAGCTTCCCGTTCATGCGCCACAATATTCTTGAAGGCAAAAAAACTCGTTTCATAGCTGCCGAGCCGTCGAGCTGCCCGAAACTGACTCGCGGCGTATTCCAATACGATTTCGGCGATGTTGCAGGCTACACGCCGCTTCTGCCGATGTACACGCTTGGTCACAACTTTATGCCGGCCAACATCCACGCTGGTGGTCTGCGCTATCATGGTGCAGGCGTTATCGTAAGCCAGTTGTTGAAAGACGGTCTTATGGAAGCTGTTGATATCAAGCAACTTGAATCGTTCGATGCTGGTATGTTGTTTGCCCGCGCTGAGGGTATCATTCCGGCTCCCGAAAGCTGCCACGCCATTGCCGCCGCTATCAACGAGGCGAAGAAATGCAAGGAGACAGGCGAGGAGAAGGTCATTCTGTTCAACCTCTCGGGACACGGACTCATCGATATGGCCGCTTACGACCAGTATCTGTCGGGCTCGCTCCAGAACTACGAAGTGACCGATGCCGATGTTCAGAAAAACATCGCCGGATTGGAGAAAGTGATTTAATCCTTAATCGAATACAAAAAACTAAGGCTGGTATTTTGCAATGCCAGCCTTTTTTGTGTCAAGATATTTTTCAATCCTTTTCAATCAGCACCACAGCATACGCCGACATACCTTCCTCGCGCCCTTCGAAGCCGAGTTTCTCAGTTGTGGTGGCCTTTATCGAAATGTCATCGGTGCTGATGCCGCACACTTCGGCAAGGCATTGCTGCATCTGCGGTATAAAATCCTTTATTTTAGGACGTTGCAGACAGATGGTTGAGTCGATGTTGCCGATTCGGTAGCCTTTTTCGGTAATCAGTTGGACGGTTTTTTTCAGGATTATCTTGCTGTCGATGTTCTCGTAGGCTGCCGACGTGTCGGGGAAGTGGTAGCCGATGTCGCGCATATTGGCCGCGCCCAACAACGCGTCGCAGATGGCGTGGATGAGCGTGTCGCCGTCGGAATGGCCAAGCGGACCTTTTGTATGCGGAACCTCGATGCCGCCAACAACCATTTTGCGGCCCTCGGTGAGCTGATGGACGTCTAATCCGAATCCTACTCTAATCTTCATTGTGGTAATTTTATGGTGCAAATATAATATGTTTGGTGTTAGGTATCGGGTTTTGGGTGTTGGGAATTAGGTCAGTGTTTAGTGTCAGCGTTTTTTTGTTTTCGTTTACGTAAAAAAAGCGCCCGACGCAGTGCCGGACGCTTTTCGTTGAACTATTTTGTAATAGTAGGTTATACAAGACCTTGGTCGAGCATTGAGTCGGCAACCTTGATGAAGCCACCAATGTTGGCGCCCTTCACGTAGTTGATGTGGCCGTCGGCTTCTTTGCCGTACTTAACGCAAGTCTGGTGGATGCTAATCATAATCTGGTGCAGACGTGCGTCAACCTCTTCGCGGGTCCACGGCAGACGCTCAGAGTTCTGAGTCATTTCCAAGCCTGAAGTTGCAACACCGCCGGCGTTCGAAGCCTTGCCCGGCGAGTAAAGGATGCGAGCGTTCTGGAATACCTCAACGGCCTCGGCTGTCGAAGGCATATTTGCACCCTCGCAGACAATCTTAACACCATTGGCAACCAATTGTTTAGCCTCAGCCTCGTTAATCTCGTTCTGAGTTGCGCAAGGCATTGCAACGTCGCACTTGATGCCCCAAGGACGCTTGCCCTCGAAGTATTGAACACCGAATTTGTCGGCATACTCTTTGATACGGCCGCGGCGAACGTTTTTCAAATTGAAGACGAATTCGAGTTTCTCTTTGGTGATGCCGTCCGGGTCGTAGATGAAGCCTGACGAGTCAGACATTGTAACAGGTTTTGCGCCAAGTTGGATGAGTTTCTCAACAGCGTATTGAGCAACGTTGCCCGAACCCGAAACGCAGACTGTCTTGCCTTTGATGTCGTCGTTCTTAGTCTTCAGCATTTCCTGTGCGAAGTAAACCACGCCATAACCTGTAGCCTCAGGACGGATGAGCGAGCCACCCCAGTTCAGGCCTTTGCCGGTGAGCACGCCTGTGAACTCGTTGCGCAAGCGTTTGTATTGGCCAAACAGGAAGCCGATTTCGCGGCCGCCAACGCCTATATCACCTGCCGGAACGTCGGTGTCAGCGCCGATGTGCTTGCTGAGCTCAGTCATAAAGCTCTGGCAGAAGCGCATAACCTCGTTGTCCGATTTGCCTTTCGGGTCGAAATCAGAACCACCTTTGCCACCGCCCATAGGCAGAGTGGTAAGGCTGTTTTTGAATACTTGCTCGAAAGCTAAGAATTTGAGAATGCCCAAGTTAACGGTTGGGTGGAAGCGCAGACCGCCTTTGTAGGGGCCGATGGCGCTGTTCATTTGTACGCGGAAGCCGCGGTTGATTTGAATCTCGCCTTTGTCGTCCAACCAAGGAACGCGGAACATAATCACGCGCTCAGGTTCAACCATACGCTCAAGAATCTTGCCTTGTTTGTACTTCGGGTTCTCGTTGATGAAAGGCATAAGCGACTCAACAACTTCCCGTACTGCCTGGTGGAACTCAGTCTCACCCGGGTTTTTGGCGATAAGTTTCGCCATAAACTCGTCAACTTCTACGTTTAAGATGTCTGACATTTTTTTATTGTTTTAAAGTTTGTAATTCATTTTTTACGTGTCAAAAGTATACGTTGAAAAAATATCACGATGCAAGTCATCGGGGTTTTACGTAGATTACGTAGAAAACGGCCGCTATGTTTAATTGTTGAGTATCAAACTGTTATACTGATAAAATTTTGTCATTTTGCCATGGCTGGCCGATGACTTTTTGCGCCTTTAATTGCCGCAATTCTTATCTTGAAGAATACATCTTTTATAGGAACAAGAATTGAAATTTCGCCTTACTTTTGCGCCCGTTTTTAAATATCTGAATATGAAACCATTATTGACAGTTGTTTTGTTGGTCATTTCCAACACCTTTATGACTTTTGCGTGGTACGGGCATCTGAAATTCGGCGAGATGCGCGGATTTAAAGATTTGGGTTTGTGGGCTATCATCCTTATTAGCTGGGGAATAGCTCTGTTCGAATACTGTTTTCAGGTTCCGGCCAACCGCATCGGGTCGAATATCAACGGCGGGCCATTTAGCCTTATCCAACTAAAAGTGATTCAAGAAGTTGTGTCGCTTACAGTGTTCACAATCTTTACCATCGTACTTTTCAAAACCGAGACATTCCGCCTCAACCACGTCATCGGTTTCGTGTTCCTGATTTTAGCCGTTTACTTTATCTTCAAAAAGTGAAAATAGTTTTATAACTGACATTTATTGCTACTTTTGCCCAAAATCAGAATTTATGGATTACAACACAAACCGCGATAAGTTATTGCTTCCAGAGTATGGCCGTAACGTGCAGAAAATGGTGCAGATAATAAAGAAAACCGACGACCGCGAAAGCCGCAACAATTTGGCGAAAGCCACCATGCAGCTTATGGAGAACATGAACCCGTCGATGCGCGAGATGTCGGACTACAAACAGAAGCTGTGGGACCATTTGGCAGTGATATCCGACTACGATTTGGACGTTGACTCGCCATATCCGATGCCTCAGCCGGCCGAGAAGATAGCTGCGCGCAAGAAGCCTTTGTACAGCAATCCCGACGAGATACGGTTTAAACACTACGGCAAAGTGCTCGAGAATATGGTGCGCCGTGCCACTCAGTATCCGGAGGGTGAGGAGCGTGACGCGCTGGTTGAGATTCTTGGCAATCAGATGAAAAAATCGTTCCTGACTTGGAACCGCGAAACCGTAAGCGACGATTTGATTTTCTCCGACATGCTTGCCATCGCCTGCAACAAACTGACCATTCCCGAAGGCCTGAAACTGAAGGACACCAAAGACTTGATAAAAGAGCAGACTCAGCAGATGGCCAACAGCGGAAACGCCAAAAAGAAGAAGAACAACAATAAGAAGCAGGCAAAGAAGAAACCGATGCCAAAGAAAAAGTGATAGGCTAACTTGTTGAGAATTCAATATTTACAGTTTGGTGAATTAAAAATATTGCGCTGGTTTTGATTTTCAGAAAAACGCACTATTTTTGCACCCGCTTAACCAAAAACGGCGAGGTAGCTCAGTTGGTTAGAGCGCATGATTCATAATCATGAGGTCGCGGGATCATGCCCCGCCCTCGCTACTAAAGGCAACTTTTTTCGGTTGCCTTTTTTTATTGCGATAAATATGTGCCGCACAAAATGATTTTTCAACTATCTTGCTGCATTAAAAACCAGACAAATTATGAATCATATTGCTTTTATACTGATTATAGTCTATGCTTTGGCAATAACGGCTGTCTTTGTCATATTGCTGAAAAAGATGCATAAGCGGGCTGACGTCAAATTCGACTACAACAATGTCATTCAGAAAAAAACAAGCGCAATGCTTTTCGACCTGAACGGCTATTTGCTGTCGGACCGCGACTCGTCGAACAATGAGCACGTGTTGAGCTGCCTGCATACGGGCGACCACATCAGCGCCTTCACCCGGGCAAAAGACATCGAAACATATCTGAATACGTGTATCCGCCACAAGAGGAATGTCACGGTGAAGATTGAGAGGAGCGTGAAAGACGGGATTGTGAAGCGTATCGATTTGATTTTTTCGCCTTTCAAAAGCAATGGCGAAATTAAAGGGATAATAGTCATTTCGCAGGAGATGTATGCCAAAGACCGTGAGGCTGAATTACTTAAGAAGGCAAACGACCTTGCCGAGCAGAACACCGCCGCCCAAGAGCAAATTACTCAACTCGACGCGCAACGTTCGGAGTTGGAGCTGGCTTTCAAAAAATCGAGCAAGCACCACATAAAACTGCAAAAGGCGATGTACCGCATCGAGCAGCAGAAGCAGGATTTGGAGAACGCTCTCTCGATAATCAACGAGCAGAAATCGGAGCTTGAGCGCGTCAATGCCGAGATTAAGAAAAGCAACCAGATGAAGGAGATTTTCCTTGCCAACACCAGCCACGAGATTCGCACACCGCTCAATGCAATCATCGGTTTCACCAATCTACTTTTGAAGATGAACCCCGACGAGTATCAGCTTAATTATCTGAACAATATCAAAAACTCGGGAAACAACTTGCTGTTCATCATCAACGATATTCTCGACCTGTCGAAGATTGAGGCCGGCAAGATGGATTTGGAAAGCACCGGCTTCGATGTCCGCGACATGGTTTCAAAGATTGTTAGCACGCTCAGCGTCAAGCGCGACGACAAGGACATCAACATCAATGTCGATATCGATGCGCGGGTGCCGGAGGTTGTTGTGGGCGACCCGTACCGCATAACCCAGGTGCTGACAAATCTGGTCAACAACTCGATAAAATTCACCGGCGCCTATTGCCAGATAGATATAGTAGTGCGCCTCGAACGCATTGTAAATGACGATGTTGAGCTTGTTTTCAAAGTCTCGGACAACGGCATCGGCATTCCGAAGGACAAATGCGAGGAGATTTTCCAGAGCTTTACGCAGGCCAACAAAGACACCACGCGCAAATACGGCGGCACTGGTCTCGGGCTGTCAATAACCAAGCAGCTTGTGGAGATGTACCACGGCCACATTTCGGTTGAGAGCGAGGAGGGAAAAGGCTCAACGTTCACTTTCAATCTTATTTTGAAGATGGCCGACAGCACTGAGTCTGCCAATGTTACGCCTTCAGCGGCCGAGCCGGTTGCAACCGACCGCCGCATCAGCATTTTGCTTGTCGAGGATAACGAGATAAACCAGCAGCTTGCCACCGACACCATAAAAGCCTGGAACAGCAACACACAAATCGATATTGCCGGCAATGGCCAGATTGCTGTTGAGAAGGTGAAAAGCAACGATTACGACCTGATTCTCATGGACATACAGATGCCGGTGATGGATGGTAACGCAGCAGCGAAAATCATCCGTCAGCTCGACCCGCCCAAGAATCAGATTCCGATTATCGCCATGACTGCGCACGCCTTCAAGGAGGAGCGCGAGCGCTGTTTCAGCAACGGCATGAACGACTACGTGATGAAGCCTTTCGACTCCGACGATTTATGCTCGAAAATCTACAAATACGCAGTCGATATTCGGCACGAGGTGAAGCCTGTGGCCGACGAAGCCGATGCAGTCAGCGACGAGCCGTTCAACCTTGACGCGCTGATGAAGATTTGCGGCGGAAAAACCGAGGAGCTGAGCCGCATTGTGGGTGTTTACGCCATAAGCATTCCAGCCGATTTGTCCGATTTGGCAACCGCCTGCCGCAACAAGGATGTTGACACTATAAATATGAAGACGCACTCGCTCAAGACTTCGTTCGGTTATTTGGGAATGACTACGGCTGTGCAAATGGTATTGAACCTCAGTAAGTTGCTTGCCGAAAATCCGGATGGAACCATTCTGCCGATAACGCACATAATGGACGAGTGGGAGCGAACCGCACCGCTTATCAAGGAGTATGTCAGACAGTTACAGGCCTGACTATTATCCGAAAAACCACTTGACAAAACGTGGCCAGTAGGGGAAGACAAGAACCGACAAGGCCATGCCAATCAGGTCGGCGCCAAAATCGAGAATGTCGCCGCTGCGGGTGGCTATGAAGTAGTTTTGAATTATCTCTGTCGATGCCGCATAAACTATGGCGAAACCTAAATATATGTAAAACAATCGGTTGCTGATAGATGATTGCCAATGCAGCGATTTGATTAGGAAGGCAAGAATGAAAAACATCGTGAAATGCACAATCTTGTCCATGTGAGGCTGAAGCCATAATGGAATTATCGAGTTTATTTTCAAGTTGTTGAGGCTGTCGCCTGAAGAAAAGCAGAGGTAGCCAATCACAAAAATCCAGATAACAAGTTTCAGGTACGATTGAATATCGCGTATATTCGTTTTGTCGCTCATAATTGTTTCATTTTTAACATTTTGTTTTCGGTCTGCACCACTAAATTATTGTCGAGCAGCCAGCGCACCACGCGGCAGACTTTTGCCTGTGGTTTGTGAATCAGGTCGGGCAGCGAGTCGGGCAATGCCGGCGCGGCTGTGATGCTTTCCTCAATCAGTGCTCTAATCGACTGAAAATCAAACTCCGACATATCGGTTTCGTGCTTATGGGTGCAGACATCGCAGGTGCCGCACATCTCGGCGCCTTCCGAATCGAAATAGCTGAGCAGCTGTTTCACGCGGCACTCGAATTTTGTGGCGTACTCAATCACAGCGTTAATTTTTTGCTCGTATAGCTGGCGGCGGTTGAGGTATTGGTCGGGGCCGAAATACAGCGATTGCACTGGCAGCCGTTCTTCTACATACATAATCTGCGGCATCGAGCTTTGCGGTATGTAGCTGATGATGTTGTAGCGCGACAGTTTCTTAAGTATCTCGTAGACAGTGTCGCGAGTGCAATTCAGGTGCCGGGCAAGCACACCCTCGTCAATGGGGCGATACTCGGAGAACACTCCCGTTGTTGTCCGCAGAATGGTTTTTATCAGATTCTCTTCCTGTCCGGTGCTCTCCTTGTAGTTGTACAAATCGTCGCGCCCGACGGTGAACAGAATCCGCGACGGATTATTCACATCTTCGCTGTAATTGATGTATCCGCCTTGTTGCAACAGTTTCAGGCAGTTATGCGCAATCAGAATGTTCATCCGATAGTTTTTTGCAAAAAGAGCCATGTCGAAATTGTAGGAGCGGCCTTTTCCCTCGCCGATAGGCACTTGCAGAAAGCTGCCCAGATTGTCATAGAACTGTTTTATGACTTCGATAGGCGGAAAAGTCTGCACTGTGCGTTGCGCCAGCCGTGCCTTGTCCGCTTTATTATACAGAAGAATGGCGAAAGCTTGCTTCTCGTCGCGGCCGGCGCGTCCAGCCTCTTGAAAATAAGCCTCAAGCGTGTCGGGCAGGTCGATGTGGATGACAAAGCGGACATCGGGTTTGTCGATGCCCATGCCGAAGGCGTTTGTGGCCACAATCACACGTGTCTCGCCGGTTTTCCAGGCGTTTTGTTTCTGGTCGCGCACTTCGGTTGTCAGTCCGGCGTGATAGAAATCGGCACTGACGCCGTTTTGTTGCAGAAATTCTGATATCTCTTTTGTTTTCAGTCTGTTGCGTACGTATACAATGCCCGAACCTTTCAAGTTGTCCATTATGCGGAGCATGTAGCGGTATTTGTCATCAACCTCGCGCACAAGGTAAATCAGGTTTTTGCGCTCGAAACTTTTGCGGAATACGTTTTTCCGCTTGAAATTCAGGCGGTATTGAATATCGTCGACAACCTGAGGCGTGGCGGTGGCGGTTACGGCCAGAACGGGCACGTCGGGCATCACCTCCCTGATTTTGGCTATCTGCAGATAAGCCGGTCGAAAATCGTAGCCCCATTGCGATATGCAGTGCGACTCGTCGATAGCCAACAGGTTGATATTCATCGATTTCAGTCGGGCGATAAAAGTGTCGCTGCATAGCCGCTCGGGCGAGCAGTAGAGGAATTTTGTGTCCGGGTCGTTGACGCAGTTGTCGAGGTTGAGAGCCACTTCGGCTTGTGTCATTCCAGTGTAAATGGCGTATGCTTTTATGCCGCGCTGGCGCAGGTTTTCCACCTGGTCTTTCATCAAGGCGATGAGCGGCGTAATGACAAGGCAGACACCGGGTTTCGCCATTGCCGGAACCTGGAAAGTGATTGATTTTCCGCCGCCGGTGGGCATCAGCGCAAGCGTGTCGTTACCTGCCGCCACCGATTTTATAATATCCTCCTGCAACGGACGGAACGTGTCGTAGCCCCAATATTTCTTCAATATTTCGTGAAAAAGGTCTGCCATATCGGCCCAAAGGTAGGGATTTAGAATTTAGTATGTCGAAATTATAATTTTCGATTTTTGAACACATTCAACTCTCAGTGCGAAAAGTCGGTTAATAATTGTCAAATCTCAATTATCTGTGCTACTTTTGCGAAAAACAAGCATTTGCTGATGTTTACCGAAAAGCAGTTCGAAGAGTTGTTCCGTGCGCATTTTGCCGATATGTGCAATATGGCCTATGGCATTGTCAAGGACCGCGACCAGGCTCACGACGTGGCACAGCAGGTGTTTGTGCATTTGTGGGACAAGCGCGAAACGGTTGAGATTCAAGGCAATGTGCGCGCCTATCTGCAACGGTCGGTTATCAACACATCGCTCAATTTTATTGAGAAACACCGCCGCATCCAATACGAGGACGAATATACGCAACAACAGCAAGATTCAGCTATTCAGGGCGATACGTCGGATTTCCTTCAGGGCGAAATGGAGGGCATTGTGAACAACGCCATATCGCGGCTGCCCGAAAAATGCCAGCTGGTTTTCTCGTTAAGCCGTTTCCAGGAGATGAGCAATCAGGAAATTGCCGACAATCTGCAAATTTCGATAAAAGCTGTCGAGAAGCATATCACGCGGGCACTCAGCGAGTTACGCGTAACTTTGAAGCCTTATTTAAATTTAATTGCATTTTTTTCGGCATTGGGGGTAGGGTTAGGCCTTTCTCAATTGTTCTTATAAAACAAGGGGTATAAGCAGTATGCAAGACACCATTTATGATATTATTTCGAAAAGCCTGACGGGCGGCCAGCTGACTCAGCAAGAGCAGCAGGAGCTTGACGCATGGTTGCGTGTGCCTGCCAATGCCGACGAGTATGCCGAGCTGGTGTCGGTATGGAACTTAACCGGCAAGGTGAAATATACCATGGATGTTGATGTTGACGCCGAGTGGGAGAGCTTCAAGCAGATAACCGCCAAGCGTCGCGTTTTGCGTCCGCGCTTTATGTGGATTGCCGCCGCTGCCGCCTCAATAGCTTTGCTTATAAGCATTTACGCAGTCACTCCGTCGGCAAAAACCGATATCAACACTTACGTGTCGGCTAACAAAATCGAAAAGATTGTTTTGCCCGACAGTTCTGAGGTTATCTTGAACAGAAACAGTAAGTTGACTTACAAATACAACGAGAAACGTCACCTGCGCAGCGTTATGTTGGCCGGCGAGGCAATGTTCAAAGTCCGCCATACGGGTGACGATTTTGTGGTTGGCACCAAAAACAAGGTTTACACCAAAGTGCTGGGCACCATCTTCAATGTCAAGGCCTACGAAGGTATGCAAGAGGTTGATTTGTCGGTAGTTGAGGGAAAAGTGCAATTCGGAAGCCGCCGCAGCAACAAAGTGGTTGAGCGGGGACAGCAGGCAAAATTCGATTGCGGAAAGAAAGAACTGATGCCGACCGATACGCTCGACACCAACAATATAGCTTGGAACACAGGCGCTTTCGTGTTCAACGGCAAGCCAATGTCGAAAGTGGCGGCGCAGGTAGGCACCTATCTGAACAAGAAAGTGGTGCTGCCTGAGGGAACGCAAAACTTGCAATATTCAGGCCGGTTCGAGAACCCCACAAGCGAGGTTTTTGCCGAGATTGTCGCCACGGCAATGAATTGGAACTATACGATAACCGAAACGGAAATAGTTTTCTCCAAACGTTGATTTTTCAATCACACCTATATAAAAGAGGCTCCGCAAAGCCTCTTTTTTTTTGTTGCAGTACGCCCAATTTGTCTATCTTCGCCACTTTGCAGGTTGCTCTGCCGGAGCTTCTTTTTTGAATTTCGGAAAGTTTCTGACAGATGCACCAAGGTCGATTTTAAAATTGTAAATGTCACAATATGAGCAAGAAAAATAACCAGAACAACGATTGGAAAGACCGCTTGAACGTGGTTTATTCCACAAATCCCGATTTCCAGTATCAGACCGACGAAGAGGAGGAGCAGGAGACGCTTGCGCCTCAGCAGCAGAATCTTAAGGTCAGCATCGACCGCAAACAGCGCGCCGGCAAGTCGGTGACGCTGGTGCAGGGCTTTGTCGGTACGGCCGACGATTTGAAGGAGCTTGCCAAGATGCTGAAAAGCAAATGCGGCGTGGGCGGCTCGGCCAAAGACGGCGAGATTATCATACAGGGCGAGTTCAAGCAAAAAGTGTTCGACTTGCTGCAACAGGCTGGTTATAAGGTGAAAATGTCGGGAGGAAACTGATGCCGAAGCAGCTGATAGTGGCGGTTACTCTTCATCGCAAATTTGGCGTGACGCTTGTTCCGTATGTCATAACGCCAAGTTCGGGCGACACGTTCTATTCCGTAATCGACAAGGCGTCACCCATTAGTATTCAGGAGGTTGACGGTTTTTGCGACGATTACCGCGAGTTGCTGAAATACACCGCCGCTATCGACGACATCTATATTGCCAGGCTTTTCTCGAAGGAACCGCCGCAAGAGTTTTTGCGACATGTTGACAATCAGTTTGTTGAGCAGCGCATCCGTCCGCATATTGAGCAGCGGCTCAAGAAAATTCTTGCGATAATCATCGCTCACAACATTCGCCTTTTTTATAAGGACCCTAAAGTCAAACAGCTTTATATTGAAGACGAAATAACTGTGGCTCAGGGCAAATCGCACATTCTTTTTCTTTTCGACCGCAACGAGAACGGCATCCGCTACCGTATAGCTATCGACCATGGCGACCATTACGACAAGCTGAAAGGCAAAACCGCAATGGTGATTACTGATAAGGAGCCGTGCAACGTGGTGATAAACAAGGTTTTGTATCGGTTTGATGATATCGACAGCAAGAAGTTTGAGCCTTTTCTGAAAAACGATTTCATACACATCCGCAAGGAAACGGAACTTGTTTATTTTGAGAAGTTTATACTGAACGCTATCAAAAATTACAAGGTTCGCGCCACTGGCTTCGATGTTACAATAAACAACGAGCCGCCTACGCCTCAGCTTAATCTGGAGGAAGACCTGCAAGGCCGGCCGGTGCTTGTTTTGAAGTTTGCTTATGGCAACAATTCCGTCTTGCCGTCGAGCCGCGAGCGGGCTTTTGTCGATTTTCTGCACGATGGCGATAATATGCAGTTTGTCAAGACTTTGCGGCGGAAAGATTTGGAACGGCAGTATGCTGAAAAACTTGCGGGTTTGGGCTTATGTTCGTCCGACGGAATCAATTATTATGAGTCGGATAATAGCGAAAATGCTGATAATGAACAATTTTACAACACAATAAGTTTGCTGAACGAAAAGTCTGACGCTATTTCGGCTGCGGGTTTTGCCGTGAAGCAGACATTCTTTGAGCAGAAATACTACGTGGGGCGTATCGAACTGAATTTGAAGGCGCAACTGCGCAACGACTGGTTCGACCTGTACGGAACGGTTGAGTTGAACGGTTTTTCAATAAAATTCACTCGCCTGCGCAACAACATTCTGCACAACATCCGCGAGTTTGCGCTTCCCGACGGCACGGTTGTGATTCTGCCGGCCGAGTGGTTCTCGCGCTTTCAGGCGCTTTTCCACCATAGCACCTCTGTTGGCGACGAGCTGAAAATAGGGAAGAACATGTTCGGGCTGATTCGTCAGTCGGGCATCGCTTCCGACGAAGCCGAAAGGATGTGTAAAGTGTTCGATACCAAGAATTTCGCTAAGATTCAGCTGCCACAAGGATTGAACGCCACATTGCGCCCTTATCAGCTTGCCGGTTACTATTGGATGAAGCAGCTGAAAGCCAACAATTTCGGTGGCTGTTTAGCCGACGATATGGGACTTGGAAAAACTCTCCAAGCGTTAGCACTATTGCTTGACTGTCAGTCGGATATGATGACTGAAACCATTGAGACAACTCCGCAAACCGGCCAGCTTTCGTTGTTCGACCAACCGCAAACCATATCGAACCAAAAGCGCCCCATAAGTTTGATTGTAATGCCTTTGTCGCTGATTCACAACTGGTTGCACGAGGCGCAAAACTTCGCTCCGCAGTTGAGGATTATGGCTCATGTTGGCAACAACAGGGCGCACAATGCTTCGGTTTTCAACTTTTATGATATCGTAATCACAACCTACGGGCTTGTCCGCAACGATGTCGAAATGCTGAGCGGCTATCAGTTCTACTATATCATCCTCGACGAGAGTCAGGCGATAAAGAATCCGACATCGAAGAACTATCAGACAATCATGCAGTTACACTCACAATTTAAGCTGTTGCTTACGGGCACTCCGGTCGAAAACAGCCTGACTGATTTGTGGGCGCAGATGAATTTTGTGAATCCCGGGTTGCTTGGCAGTCTGCAGTATTTTAAAACGCAGTATGTTGCTCATATTGAGCGAAATCCGCATGGCAGTCGCGCCGCGCAGCTGCAGGCTATGATTGAGCCGTTCATATTGCGCCGCACCAAAAATGAGGTTGCCAGCGACTTGCCGCCCAAAACCGAGCAGATTCGCGTCTGCACCATGGAGCGCGAGCAGCAGCAGCTTTACGAGGCGAAAAAATCGGAGATGCGTAATGAGTTGTTGCAACATGTTGGCACTCAGCGCGATTTGCAAACGTCGGCTTTGGTTTTGAAGTCGCTGATGCGGTTGAGACAGATAGCTTGCCACCCGAAATTAGCCGGTTTCAGCGAGCCTTCGGCCAAATTCGACGAGGTTACGCGCGTTTTGGAAACTATTATTTCAGAGGACCATAAAGTGCTTGTTTTCAGCTCGTTTGTGAAATATCTGGAGCTTTATGAGCAATATCTGAAAGAGCGCGGAATTGGTTACACTTTGCTCACAGGCGACACTCAAAATCGCGAGGATGTTATCCGTAAATTCCAGACTGACAACGATATAAAGGTGTTCCTAATATCGCTGAAAGCTGGCGGTGTCGGCATCAATCTAACCTCGGCCGACTATGTTTTCATTCTCGACCCATGGTGGAATCCGGCGGTCGAAAATCAAGCTATCGACCGGGCATATCGTATAGGGCAGGAACGTAATGTGTTCGTTTACAAGTTTATAACCGCCGACACCCTCGAAGAAAAAATCATCAATCTGCAAAGCCACAAAAGCGATTTGGCCGGAATTGTAACAAACGACAATCCGCTTAAAAACCTCTCGCCCGAGCGGATTATGGAGTTGTTTGATTAGCATGCTTATAGCTTGCCGCAACCCCTTCTTTAAATTGAAAGCTGATGTTCCCCGAATGCCTTCCATTGAGGACGGCACTTTTTTGCCAATTTTATTACATTTGGCTTTCATTAATATTAACTTTTAAACTGATTCATTATGAACAAAATTCTTATGTGTGGTGCGGTGCTGGCCGGATTGCTGGCATCGTGCAGTCAGAATTCTAAAACATTCACAATCAATGGTACCGTTTGCGATGAAATCGCCGATTCGATTTATCTTGTATTCATTGGCAATCAAGATTATAGAAACGATACAAAACGCGAGCCCAAAGACACTATTGTGGTGAAAGACAAATCGTTCAATTATTCGATTGACATTGACTATCCTACAGTTATTTGCCTGCGGGCAGTTTTAAGTAATGGCAAACCACGTTGGCAATACGATATGGTGATTGTACCAGGCGAAACGGCAAAAGCGAAAATTTGTGCAGACAGAATGGAACTCGAAGGCTCAAAGTTTTACCAACAAGCAGGGGCAATGAGTAAAATTATTTATGATACAGAAAAACGTTTGGATGAACTATATGACCAACTATCAGAGACAACGAGAGACTCTATTCTAAATGAGAAGGAAATTGTAGAATCTAACTTTTATGACTATTTGGTTGCGCACAATAGTGATGAAGGCGCGTTTGTTTATGCATATCGGTATACATCGTTAGGACGGCAGGCAAGTAAATTGTTTGATACAATAGCGGTGCCTGAAATGAAAAAAGGCAGGTTCGCGCATTATATTGAGATTGCTTTGGAAAACGAGCGACAGCAAAAAGAATATGAGGCTAAAATAGCTGAAGCCTTGGAAAAAACTGCCGTAGGCAAAATGTTTACCGATTTTGCTGTGGAGTACAATGGCAGGACACAGAAATTGTCGGATTACGTTGGCAAAGGACAATATGTGTTAGTCGATTTTTGGGCGAGCTGGTGCGGTCCATGCCGTGCTGAGATTCCAAACCTTATATCAATTTACAATAAATACAAAGACAAGAATGTCAACGTATTAGGCGTTGCGGTTGGAGACAAACCGGAAGATTCGGAACGTGCCATTTCAGAAATGGGTGTCAATTACCCGCAAATAATTAACGCTCAAAACATTGCTTCCGATGAATATGGTATTGAAGGCATTCCTCACGTTATCCTTTTTGGCCCCGACGGCACAATTCTTGAACGTTGGTTGTATGGTCCAACAATTGAAGAAGCTGTCCGTAAGCATTTAGGATTATAAACCAATAAGATGAATTTAAATGTGCCGCCCGTTGAGGACGGCATTTTTTTGTGCTATTTGGAAACCTTGGATTGGGTTTTACTTTATTCTGCCCGAAAGCGAAAGAGGTTCGCGTCGGGTGTCCCAAATGTCAGCCACGTGAACGGTGTCGTTTTTTGCCGAATAATAGTATATCAGTTTGAAACGCTGGTTGATATGGCAAGCACGATAAGTTTTTTTTCGTTCTTTCAGAAGAGGCTCGGGGAAACCCATTTCAGGAAATTTGCTCAATTCGGCATTGATGTGTCGTATGCGTCCGGCAAACTTATTTGTTGCGGCTTCGCCAAACTCAACGAATCCCTTTACAAGATATCTGTAAAGTTCGCGTTCGGCTCGTTTCTGCCATTTTACTTCAGCCATTGCATCTCTTTTCTAAAACCGTTCATCATTTCGTCGAACGATTTTCCTTCGCCACGGTCAATTTCTGCCTCCGCTTCGTCAATACGGGCATTGAGTTCTTCAATCGTATAAGGGGTTATGTCATCTTCAATTTTCTCGATGACATCCGTTTCGTCTACCTGAATATCATTGAGTTGCGCAGATTTAGTCAGCTTTTCAGCCAGCCAACGCTGATTGTTCGCTGTGAGCGAAAGCCCTTGCAAGTATCCCCACAGATTATTTAGTGATGCAGCGTTCATATTTCTTTTTTTTGTTAACACAATTACAAAAGTAAAAATTTGTTGGAAATATCACATTATCACCTTCGTTATTCTTTTATGTAACCAACTCCTAACTCCTAACTATCTCTATCTCAACCCTTTTTTAAAGTTAAACGCCGATGTTCCCAGAATGCCTTCCGATGTGGCAAGCAGTTTCAGTAGGCGGGCAAGATGGTTGTTGTCGGTTGGTTCGAAGGTTAGGTCGATTAGGAAACGGCAGAAGCCTTTGCCGCGCAACTTGTTGGCGTACTGCGTTATGCAGACTGGCTGTTCTGGCGTGATAATTGTCAGCCCGTTCAGACGGTGGCGCTGATAGCGGTTTTTGCGTTCGTCGGTGAATTGGTTTGTGGGCAACTTTACGGGCATTCGTGAGGTAAACAAGCGCGGACGGAAATAGACGGGAATCACAGCCTCGCGGCAAGCGCCGGTTAGCAGGTTTTCGTACTCGTTTTCAACGGGGCTGCAAAACCACTCGGCGCCTTGCTGTTTGAGCCACAGGGCGGCGGCATCGTTGTAGGCGTAAACGGCCTCGTTGGTGGCAAAACGGCTGCGTGGCGGCAGCATTGCGCTTTGCGACAAATGGCTCAAAACAAAGCGGTTAAGTCCTTTTTGTGCCAATGCGGCGCAGAATTTCTTGACGCGCTCAATTTGCGTCTCGCTCACAAACGGCGGCAACTCAAACCATATTTTTTGCAGCATTGCACCGCTTATCTTGTTCGTTGTCAGCAGGTTTTGCCATTCAATCATCGGCAGCGACAAAACCACAATGTCGGCTTTTTGCAGAGCGGCGCATTGCAGCCAATCAAGGTTGTCAATTCGCACAATGGTTGCGGCTCTGGGCTTGGTTGTCAGTTGTTTGCGGATGTTGCCAATGATGTTTTTCTTCATTGCCAGCGGCATCCGCACATCGTTGCGACCAGTGGCTGGCAGTTCGGTTCCAAATTTTTGGCTACGATAAGCGGTCAGATAGATGTCGGTGCCGGCGGCGGCGTTGCCACGGAAGCCTTTGGCGGTGCAAACACCATCCGTAATGCGGAAGTTGTCAAGCACAAAAGCGTTTTGGTCGGTGTCGGCATCGGTGCGGACGCGCAGACGGTTGCCTTTTGCCAACTCGATGCTGGTTGTGAAAACAATTGTACCATCGTGACAATCAACAACTTTGCCAATCAATAGGCCGGTGTTCGGGTTGTCGGCAATCGATTCTGCAATGCTGCGGCCAATAAACCACTGCGTTTTTTGGCGGCTAAGGTCATCAACCGAATCGGTAACTTGCTCACCGTCAATTGCTTTGCGGTAGGCTTGAGCCACAGTGTAAACATACTCGCCCGATTTCAAACGCCCTTCCACTTTGAGCGACGAAACGCCCATTTGTGCAAGTTCTTCAATTCTGGTAATCAGTTGGTTATCCTTCATACTGAAGAACGTGCGCTTCTGTCCTTGGCAGTTGTAGAAACGGCGGCACGGTTGGGTGCAGAGTCCACGGTTGGCACCGGCGCCGCCCAAGAAGCTACTGAACAAGCAAAGTCCTGACACCGAATAACATAGCGCACCGTGAACAAACACTTCGGTCTCGATATTTGTGCGTTGGTGAATAAGTTTCAACTCTTTTGTTGTCAGCTCGCGGGCAAGTACAACACGCTTAAAACCAATTTGTTGGCAATGGTTTGCGCCAACCGAGTTGTGGTTGACCATTTGCGTGCTGGCGTGCGCCACAAGTTTCGGAAAATAGCGCCGCATCAGGCTGAAAACGCCCCAATCTTGAATAATGACGCCCGCAATCCGTTGCTCCGACAGGAATTGCAGCGTGTCGAGCAAATCGGGCAGCTCGTTGTTTTTTATAACGGTGTTGAGTGTAACGTATACTTTCACATGCTTTTGCGCAGCAAGATGGCAAATGGCGGCAAATTGTGAGTTGGTGAAGTTCGCGGCACGTCCGCGAGCGTTGAAAGCCTTCAATCCCAAATAGATAGCATCGGCTCCGCCCTCAAGCGCGGCATATAGGCTCTCGATGTTGCCCACAGGCAGCAGCAGTTCGGGTTTCGCGTCAGCGGACATTATAAGTCTTTTGAGTTTGTGTAAGTTCGCCAACGGTCAATCAGCGTTTTGAAATTGTCGGGCAGCTCGGAGTCGAACATCATCCGCTCGCCGGTTACGGGGTGGTCGAAGCCTAACTCCTTGGCGTGCAGCGCCTGACCGGGCAGCAACGTGAAGCAATTCTCGACAAACTGGCTGTATTTGGCAAACGTGGTGCCGCAACGAATCTCGCAGCCGCAGTATTCGGGGTCGTTGAAAAGCGGATGCCCGATGAATTTCATGTGAATGCGGATTTGATGCGTGCGGCCGGTCTCAAGGCGGCATTCAACCAGCGTAACATAGCCAAATTTCTCAAGCACACGGTAATGTGTCACAGCGTGTTTGCCCATTGGAACATCCATCGGGAAAACATCCATAATCTGGCGGTTACGCACGTTGCGGCCTATCTTTCCGATAATTGTGCCCTCATCGTCGCGTAGTTCGCCCCACACCAAAGCCACATAGCGCCGGTGTGATGTATGATTGAAGAACTGTCTGGAAATGTGAGCTTTAGCTTGTTCGGTTTTGGCCACAACCAACAATCCTGAAGTGTTTTTATCGATTCGATGAACGAGTCCAGGACGAGCGTCGCCGCCGTTGAAAATGGGCAAATCGCTGTAGCGGTAGGCCAGTGCGTTGATGAGCGTGCCGGTGTAGTGCCCGTAGCTCGGATGCACCACCATTCCGGCGGGTTTGTTTACAACCACAAGGCTATCATCCTCATACACAATGTCTAACGGAATGTTTTCGGGGATAATTTCGATTTCGCGTTGCGGATAGGTGAGCATCACCCGAATCACATCGCCCGGTTTGACGCGATAGTTGGCCCGCGCCGACGAGCCGTTGACAATGATGAAACCGGCATCGGCGGCAGCTTGAATTTTGGTGCGCGATGCGTTTTCAATCTTCATTTGCAGGAATTTATCGATGCGTAACATTCCCTGTCCGCGGTCAACCTCGAAGCGGAAATGTTCATACAGATTCTGGCCGTCGGATTCGGTCTGACAGCCTTCGTCGAGTTCGTCATCAATATTTTCCAACTCGTCGTCCACCATTGCGATTATTGTTTTACAAATTTCAGCAAAGCCGATTGGTCGCCGCTTTCGATTCTGATATGATAAATTCCTGATTGCAAGCTTGATACATTGACACTGTTTCCGCTTTCGCGAATCAGAGCTTGTCCTGTTAGCGAGTAAACCGATACGCGGCAATCGCTATCGGTACCCACAATGTTTAGTATGTCGTTGGCCGGATTCGGGTAAATCGAAATGCCGCTAACACATTCTGTTTCAGTAATATTGGTGCTCATCTGTCCGAATATCGGACGAACCATGAGCGAGCCGGTGAAACTTGTCGGCAACCACTCGCCGCTGGTGTTGTAGAAAATCTTGCTCTGGCTGTATCGGTTGACGTCCCAGCCCACGTTGAGCCTCAGTTTCGACGATTGCTGCCAACCGACAAACACACTCTTGTCAACGGCTATCGGCTCGCTGAACTCAAACTCCATAAACTGGTTCTGGCCTTCGCCAAAGGCAGGGCGCACCGCATCGGTGCTGGCAATCAGGCGGCCAGGCTTGCCGTTGTTGTTTTCCCAAGCGCAAATGCTGAATGCATCGGCGGCACTCTCTATCGGATTCGATGGCAGGAAGCAAATGCTCAAACCGCACAGATTATCAGCCTTATACGGAGCATACAGATATGCCACCTGAGCCGAGTTGGCGTCAACGCCGTAAGCGTTTTCGGCTGTGCCGTCGTCGTAGGCGTAGTAGTTGCCAAAATGCTGATAGGTGTAGCTTCGATTGTTGCCTGCAATCAGTTCGTCTTTGTCAGTATTAAGCTCGCATTCAAACAGATAAGTTGCGCTTTCGCGATTGTCGTACACAATTGGGTTGTCGTCGTAGGCATAGAGCTTATTGGTGTTCAAAAGGCCTTCAAAATTGATGGTTCCCATTGTGACTGAGTCATTTAGATAGACATCGTTGTCAACGTCTTTGATTCGGATACGCACTTCGGCTTTCATTGTGCGGTCCCAGTGGTTGCGCACGTGAATGTTGAGCCGCGTGTTCTCAGTGTTGATGGCCGACTCGTAGTGCGACCATGGTATCGATGTGAAATTCTTCAAGATAGTGGCCGCCGGTTCAACCAACGCAATGTCGTAGAAGATGGTGTCGGCGGCAGAGCGGCCGTCGTTAAGATAGACAAAATCGATGTTCCAATGGTCGCAGTTGATGGCCGCCGATGGGTTGAAACTGCCTGCAAGGCTGGCGTAGTTGAAAAAGCGGAATTGGAATTTTTCGGTAAAATATTCGGGCTCGCTGATGGGCAACATCACAAGCGCAAACTCCAGAGTGTCAGGACGATTCGGCTGCAAGTGAAGCACGTTGCTGCGGAATGTGGCGAGGTCGGTTCCGGCCATTGCCCAAAGGTTGGTCCACACGCCGTTGCCCGATGTTATTTGCAGCACAAGCGAGTCGGCAGCCTCGGGTGCGTTGCCGTTGCCTTGCGGCTGATAGTAGAAACTCAGGTATGTCGTTTTTTGGTCAGCTTTCGACAGGTCGATTGGCTGCGATGTCAGATAATCAGCAATATACGGCTGGCTTGTTGCGTGGTCGTAGTGGCGGCCGTCGGAGTCGATGGCATCGAATGTGGCCACGCCTACCGAGTATGGATTGATGCCGAAAGTGTTGTTAATCCATACACCGCGGTCGGTCCAGAGTTGCTGGTCGGGGCTTTGGCTGTTGCCGCTGAAATCGTCGATAAACGGCAGTTGCACGGTCGACGAGACACTGCGTAACAACACTCTATTGTGTTCATTATGTGAAGGTTGCAGTGTTGTTGGCAACAAATACTCTTGTGCCTGCAAGCCAAGAGCGCAAATTGCGAACCCTATTGTAAATAGAAGTCTTTTAATCATTTAAATTGACAGGTTCAATTTCGTTTTATTGCTCAGGCGACAACCAGATGTCGATTTTGGCTCCAATTGGCGCGCGAGAGTCGGAGTTATAGTATGCCGGCGATTGCTTGTACACCTTCGCATTGATGGTGTCGGCAGGCGAGAAAGCGTCTGTTATCGTAACATTTCCAACATTCAGATAGGCATTGTTAAGCTCGTTGGCGGCTTCAAAATAAGTCTTCCCTTTCAGGTTAGGCAGCGGAATAGAGTAGTTGCTCTCGTAGCCGTCGCCCAGCACAAGGTCGATTTTCGAGCCTGTCTCAATCATTGTTCCTGCCGCTATCGGCGCGTTGTTGTGCATCTGTTTCAGAATGTTGTTTTTAGCGAAATCAGGCTGATAAATGAGCTGTCCCACATGCAGTCCCAGCATTTCGAGAGTGGCTTTTCCCTGCCGGTACGACAGCCCTACAAGCCGTGGCATCTCAACCTTCGCCCTGCAAAACGCGTTTGTGGTCAGAAATATTGTGCGGTTGCGCTTAACGTGCGTTCCCGGGCGCGGACTCTGGTCGATGATGCTGCCGCGTGGCATATAGTCGATAAAAGTGGAGTCGATAATGCGCAGTTGCAGATTCTCGTGAGCGGCTATCTGCGCCGCACGTTGCAGAGTCAGGCTTTTGAAATCGGGAACCGAAATCGACTGATTGTGATGCGTGTAAAACCGCAAGAATGTTGTAAATATCACAAATACAACAATATAAAAGGCGATAATCAGTTCTGCGATTATGCCGATACGAATTAGTTTCTGTTTAATCGGTGACTTTTCCCCGCTATTTTCTTTTTCCGCCATAACTGTATTTCTTTATCCGCAAAGGTAAACTATCTTTTGAATTAGGCGAAGCAAATGTGAATTATGGATACCGATTGTGATGGCATAACGCTAAATTGTGCATTTTCTGCGAAAAAAATGTCGCAAGTATCGGATAATGTGCTACATTTGCGCCGTTTATGCGAAAAAGATGAAGTTGACTTCAAACATATTCAAATATATCTTTTTAGTAGCCAGTCTATTTTTTGTCAATCTGTCAGTTGCGTCGGATGCTGATGCCGACAGCGATACCGATTGGGTTTTAGTCACCGAAGACAAGGATAACGATATAAAGGTTTTTGAGCGTTGGATATCGCTCGACAAGCAGCGCGCCCGTGAGCGTTCGGGAAAGATGATTCTGAAATGCTCGCCCGAAGAGTTGCTCGCCATCATTTCCGACCCCAACAAAACCGATATCTGGATGAGCAATGTTGAGAGCTGCCGCATTGTGCGCCGCACCAACAACACCGAATGGTTTGTCTACACACTGATGGAT
>JAFZKK010000046.1 GCA_017551905.1 Salinivirgaceae bacterium | reverse complement strand
GTTGTCGATGAAAAGGTTTGTCCGCTCGCCAACTCGCACGTGCGTTACGCCCTGACGGCCAAACAGATGCGTTGTCAGCGCCCCCGCCAGAATCATTGCAAAAGCGGCGTGCAGCAGAAACCGCGACGGATTGCTGAAAAGCCGTTTCCGTAGAACGAAAGCCAGCCCAGCCAGCCCCACAATCGCCCAAACCGCTGAAAACCAGGCCGAACCATAGATGTGCGCAGCCGCAAACGCGCTTCCGTGCAACTTCTCAATCACGGTAGCCGCCGCCATTACGGCAATCACCGCCACATACGAAACAACAACCGTTATCCTCAACGCCTTCATTTTGATTTTTAGTAAGTTACAAGTTGCAAGTTATAAGTGACAAGTCGCAAATCCTAAATCTCTAATTACCAACACCTAACACCCAACACCCAATCCCCAACACCTAAATATTTATAATCTTATTCGACAGCGCATAAATCGTCAGTCCCGACTGCGTTTTGATGCCCGTTTTCTGCGTGATGTTTTTGCGGTGGCTGATGACCGTATGCACGCTAATATTCAGTTTATCAGCAATTTCCTTGTTCATATTGCCTTGCGCCAGCAGCCGCAGCACGTCGAGTTCGCGGTCCGACAGTTGCATTGACAGGTCGGTGTCGGCTGTTTCATTGTTCAATTTCGACCGAATGGCCTCGACAATATCGGTCGGCGAGTCGGTTATTGGTATCTGTAAATCGAACTGATTCAAATAATTAGGGTCGAAAAACGAGTAAACAAGCGCGCACCAAACCACGTCGGGGTTCTTCTGTTTCAGGTGCGCCAACTCTTTGGCCGATTGCTGCAAAAGTTGCGGATTGATGATTATCACCTGCAACTTGTTGGCCGTTATATAACGCTGCATATCAGCAACATAATCAATCTTATACAGGTCGAAATTGCCAGCCTTGAGCAGAATGTTGCTCAACCCGTTGACCACAATGGCCGAAGGCTCAAGAATTCCTGTCCTGACGGTTTCCTTATCTGACTGTTTCATTGCTTTTTAACTTTATTCAAGTTGCGTTCCACCTTCATAACGAGCGGCATAAGAATCTGTTCTTCGATGACCGAATGGGCGTAAAGATTGCTCTCAACGTCGCACAGGCTCAACAGCAGGCGGCGGCGTATCTGACGGTCTTCGCGCACCGATATATATTTGATTAGCAAACTTTTAAGTTCGTCGAGTTTGTAATTGATATCGGTGTGGTGCTTGCGATAGACTTTGGCCGAAAAACTTGTGTCGAGCGGCTCGCTGTCAGCGCCTATATATTTGTTATACAGTGCATTAATGTACGGAAAAGCCACGCGGTCCTCATAGTCGAGATGCTCATTCACCTCGGCGTAATATTCGGTGAAAAACTTCTCGACAATGCCAATTTCGGTCGAACTGTTCACCTTGCGCAACTCGTCGATGAAGTTGCGGATTTCGGGATATTTCTCGTTGAGATAATAGGCGTGCGTGTTGTGCAGAAACTTGATTATCAATGGAATACTCTCAACACCGAACTCAAGTTTCGATTCCGCCACAAAGCCGTTGTAGATGTTCGAAACGGTGGTGAACAGGTTGGCGTCGATGTTGTGCTCGGCGCAAAATTCGGCCACGGTCTTGTCCTGCAAAATGTAGTCAACTTCAAAATATTCAAGCACATACAGCAACGACGGGTTGTTGTAGACTATATCGGCAAGTTTGCTTTCAGGCTTCAGGTATTGGCGACTTTCGTTATACATAACTCTTTGTTTTTCAGCGATTAAAACTCTTTTGTCATAAAAATCGTGCCACGCACAAAAGACAAAAGTATCTATCGGCGGCGAAATTTAAAAGTTTTGCGCACTAAATCGACTCAATGAACTTGACAATGGCGTCGCGGTCGGCTTTGGGCAGGTCGCGGAAGCGCTCAACGGTCCAACGGGCGTCGCTTTGGCTGCAACCGTGCCACATAATGGCTTCCAGCACGTTACGCGCGCGGCAGTCGTGCAGACGGTCGTCGGCGCCAGTGCAGAGTCGCGACAGGCCTCGGCCCCAAAGCGGCGTTGTGCGGCACCATTCGCCACGTATGTCGTTGACCATAAACAATCTATGCTGAACCATATCGGTGTACGGCCAGATTTTCTGATTCGGGTAGCGCGGCATATCGGCGTTGGCGAACATTCCGTTCGGGTCAACAATATTGTCGTCGCCAGTGGTCCACGACGGGCGGTGGCAAGCGGCGCAGCCAATCTCGCGGAAAAGGTCGTGACCACGCGCCACCTCGGGGTCGTCAAGGTTGCGTGCGGCAGGCACGGCCAGACCTCGGTGCCAAATCATAAAATTGCGATAGTCGTTGTCGCTCATTTCGGGCTTGGCAACGTTCTTTGTCTCGCCGTCAATCGTCTCTTTTCCAGTCAGATAGCGATAAATATCATACTCAACGCCCTTGTCGGTTTTCTCGGCAGGGAAATAGTTGTAAAACTCGGCCTGAACCTCGGGGTCTTTCGATGCCACCGAAGCGTAAGCGGCTGTCATATAATGATATCGGCGGTCGGAACGAGTCACGTTGGTGATGTTCCAAATGGCGTTTGCGCCAGCGGCGTCGAGCAGCGGACCGCGCGACAGTGCGTAGGTGAAGCGTTTGGCGTACTTTTCGCCCGTCAGGCCCGAATATTGGCTCGCCCAATCGCTACCGTTCCAAATGGCGGGATTCAGGCTTGCGCCAACGGCTGTCTCTTTGATATACTGCGCTTTAAGCGAATCGTCGGGAATGGCGTCGAGCAACCCCGTGCCGTAAACGCCGATGGTCGATTCCAAACGGATGCCCACCTCGCTGATGTCGATGTTGACAATCTCGCCGTCGCGTTTGGCCTGAATGGGCACGTAGAAGGCGCTTGCAGGGATTTTCACCTCGGGATAGATGAGTTCGTAGCGCTCGCCGTCGTCGAATTGGTTGCCCCATTCGTCGGTGTAAGTCAGCCAGTTAATGCTGATTTGGTCCTCGTCAATCGGTGCTTTGAACGGCGCCACGGCCAAAGTCTGCGGCATTCCAGTCACCGATGTCAAGTATCCGTTAGTTGTAACGTCGTAAAGCACAAGCAGATAGCCGTTGCCCATATCGGTGGCTCGGTAGCGCGTCTGACGCTTGCCGTGGCCGTAGGCAGGGTGGCAGTAAAGGCAGCCGTTGCGCACCATTAGTGGGCCCAAACCTTTGAAGGCGCTGTTGGTGTCCTGCGTAAAATCGCGCTCAAAAAAGTACTCGCCCAACTTGAACGCTTGCGCGAAATTGCCTGTGTTACAAGCAGGTGTGGGCTGTGTGTAGGCAAACGACGATGCGTTGAAAACCGTTCCCAACTTTCCGCCAGCGTAATACTCGTCGTTATCGACAGGCACGGGCGTCGGGTCCTCGTTATTGTCGCGACAAGCGGCCATAGCCACAACAACCGCAATCGTAAGTCCAAATAAATCAATGCGTTTCATAGTTTTTTTTGTTTAATCGGCCAATTGGTGAATCGGTGAATCGTTTAAGGTTTAACAGGTTTAACAAGTTTAACAAGTTTAAATTCCTAATTTCTAAATCCTAAATCCTAATTCCTAATTCCTAAATCCACTAACACCTAACACCCAACACCTAACACCAACAAACTCAATCCGTTATCTTCCCTTTAAGTTTGTCCAAAGCCTCGTCCAAATCCTCAAGAGCCGCAATGGCCTCGCCAGCCGAAGCGTCGGTGTAGTTGAGCACAAACGGGCGTTTCATATTGTCAATCTTGGCCAGAGCGTTTTCGAGAGCCGCCATTGCAGCGTTGGCTTCGCTTGCCGCAACGCCTTGCAGATAAGCCATTAACGACTTCTCGGCAGGCACCGTGCCCGACACGTTCAAACCGCCGTAAAGTGCGTGTTTACAACTCATTACGTTGTCGTAGAAATCCTGAATCGAGTTCTGTGCGTTGGGCGACTCAATGTAGTTCACGTCCTCGCCAGTGTGCGGTGCGCCAATTTTCGAGTGAGCCACCTCGTCGATAATGTCTTGGCAGCCCTCAATTATCTGAATTGCAGCCAGTTCGATGGTTTTCCAGCGCGAGCCAGCCTGACCAGCTGTCTTGAACTCTTCGCCAAAGAAATCTTCGGGTTCCAACTCATTCTCTTCCAAAACTTTAGCCTTGTCGGCGGCAACATTTTCAGTTCCAGCCCACGCGGCTTCCAAACGGCAAGCCGACAGGAACAAATCGGCGGCAACCGATTGGCAGTAGTACACCTCGTCGGCTGTAAGGTCGGCGGCGGCGCGTGGCTGTCCGTTGCGGAAAATCACATACTCAAGTGCGTGAAAACCAGTTAGATTCTGACCAGTAGCCACGTTTTGGTCAATCACTGCCGCGTCGTCCTCGTTGGTGGCGGGGCTGTACTTGCTCAAAAGGTTGTTGAACACCGTCACGTCGAACGGCCAGGTGTCGATGTGCGGGTCGATGCCGTAGCCCGAAGCCGCGCCAAACAAAAACGCTTCCGACCATTCCCAATACTGCCGCGAAGTTTTCCATAACTCGCAGACTTTCGCCAAATTAGCGTCATTCTTGTCGGCCGCGAAAGCCTCAATGGCGTCCTGCATTTTGGCGCACTCGTCGGCCAACCCTTTGTAAGTCGGGATAACCGTTTGGTTTACAAACATTTCATTTGCAGTCTGCAACGCAGTGTTCACCGCGTCGTCGTCGTTGTTGTCGTCCTTGCAAGCGACAATTGTTGTGGCAACCAGTGCCAACGCAACAATACTTCTGAATTTCTGTTTCATTTTTCTTTGTTTTAAATTATTGAATATTAAAATGTTGTTTCTTGTTTAATCGGTGAATTGGTGAATCGGTCAATCGGACGCCATAATATGACGTCCCTACATTCGCAATTTGTTCGTAATTCGTAATTCAAAAATCCTAATTCCTAATTCCTAAATCATTTGAACCACCCGCTATAAGCCACGCCCACCGACACCGACGGCTCGTTGTTGTACGGCGACTTGTAGAACCGTTCCGAATATTCGGCCTTCACCACAATCTCGGGCAGCGGGAAATAGTTGACACCCAATGCGATACGCTGTTTTCCGCACCACTCGTAGGCGGCCGCGTTCGTGCCTTTCAGCATTGAGTCGTACCACTCATATCTTCCAAAGACTATAAACTTCTGATTTTCAGCCGACAACCGCTCAAAATGGCCGAACACATTGTAGCCCAATTCGCAACCAGCCGTGGCCGCGTCCGAAGCCACAGGTTGGTGCTTGCTCGGACTGCCGTCCTGCCCGACGTGCGTCGGGAAATTCTTGTTGAAAGCTGTAATCTTGTCAGCGTCAGCCAGATGCGCCCACACGGCATTGCCACGCGCCGTTAGATTTCCCGCCTTATATTGGAAATCGAACGTGCCAATCCAGAGCGCGCCCTCAACACCATTATATTTATCGCCGATGCTTTTTAGCGTGTTGCGGAACGTCAGTCCGTAGTATCCGCTCGCCGACAGCCGCAGGCCTTTAACCATTTGATTGTCAACCCTTGCCGCCACGGCATATTTGTTCGCAATCTTAAACTCGTAAGGGCTGCCCGCGCCGTATCGCACAAAACAATCAGCGCCAAACCGCTCGGCGTCGAGCCCCGACAACAGTTGCGCCTCGTAGCGCCAGCCGTCCAATCGGCCCCACACGCTAACGCCCGTTTGGTGCCACGTGCACGGCAGAATCTGACTCTCGCCCTCGGGCCTGTAAACCGTGAAAAACTCGACAGGCAGATGGTGCTGATTCACAGCGCCCACCGCCACCACCATTTCGCCCGCGCGAACATTCAGCCCGCGCCCGAAACTTTTTTGCAGCCAGAATTGTTCAAGCGCAACCTCGCCGCCACGCTCAATCTCGGCCTCGTACTCACCCGACTCGTCGGCGTCAATCTCAACCGCCGACTCGGTTCCGCCGTGCTCAAACTCAATCTCGGTGCCCATTGTCCAGCCGCGCCCAAAGTCGTAGCCAATGTTCAGCACCACGTGCGGCAGGTCCGCCTGTCCGTGGCTTTTGTCGTCCTTGTGTTGCTCGGGAAACCGATAGCGATTGAAATGGTCGCTGTAGAAATTGCGCGTTACGACAGCCTCGCCATACCCGCCAATCGTCAGGCGCGGGGCGGTTTTCGTTGAATCTTGCGCCAATGTCGGCACGCCCGATAAAACCAGCGCTGCGGCCGCCATTGCCATTATCTTACAATTGTTCATTGTCCGTAAAAATTACGGCGCAAAATTGCCCACGCAAGGCAAGGCGGTCAATCCCCACTAATTGCCATTTTCGCCCCACGGCGATAGTGGTTTGTTATTAGCCGAAAATGGGGATAGCGGAAGGTGGAAAATCACTACAAATGGTGATTCGTTAGTTATTTTTATTACGCTTTCGCGAAAATTGCCACCAAGCCACTTGCCACCACCCTGCATACGCGGCTCGTCCCTCGCCGCCCGACCATTCGTGCGGTTTGTGGAAACAAAACAGACTATCTTTTGACCGATTGATTGTTGGTGCCACCCCTTCGGGGTTCCCGATGTGGTGTTAATGCCATTTATACAGGGGTTTACACCCCTGCCTGTGTTATGCCGCCCATTCTGGGCTATGCAATTTTCTACCGACTATTCACTACCCGAAACAACAGGCATAACAATGGCTCAATGAGGATGTCGCATTTTGCGATAACCTAAATTCCGTTCAACCCCGAAGGGGTGATATAGCATAGCCGTGGGTGTAAACCCACGGGATAATGTCGCGACAATAGCAGAACCCCGAAGGGGTGACACCCCACCAACGTTATGTTCCAGCTGACTAAAGAGGAACAGGATTGTTTGAAATCGCAAAATGCGACATCAAGTTGGGAGGAACGAGAAATTTCCCCTACATTTGTCCTTCGCCGCCAGCGCGCATTTTAGCACTTG
>JAFZKK010000005.1 GCA_017551905.1 Salinivirgaceae bacterium | reverse complement strand
TATATGCTTATTCAGGCGGCTATTGCCATAGGAGAGATTTATTTACCCATTAACAAATGGGGGTATTGCGCTATTGTATTGCTGGTTTTAGCATCTTCATATATTATCTTTATGAAGAAGTATTACTATCTTCACGAACAATACTTAAGAGAACAATGCCATGCTGATTAATAAGGAGTTGTTGGATAAGGTTTCTTCGGAGGCAAAACGAAACCAACGTCTGAGAATGAATTTCAATTTCCACGATTCGTTGGATGCCCCGTCTCAACGTTTGTTGAATGCATTGGAACCAGGCACAAAAATCCCGATACATAGGCATTTGTCAACATCTGAAACGTATGTCATTCTTCGTGGTAAAATCCTATTGTCATTATATGACGATAATGGTCAAGTAATAAAAACGGTCATGTTGAGTCCTGATACAGAAAATATTGGTTACAACATTCCTAAAGGTCAATGGCACACTTTGGAAGTGCAATCCTCTAATACTGTCATTTTTGAAGTTAAAGACGGCCCATACCAACCATTAAATGAGGATGATATATTAAAATAGTTGTAATGATAAATGTTTATATATAATTGAATATGATGCAAATAATGAATAACATAAAAATCCAGCGTATATTCGAAAAAATAATGCCATTGTGTTTGGCATTATTTTTTGCCCGTACGGTGTTTATCGGATACAAATATTTGTTTTTTGCATTTTTTGTCCCATGTTTTTTGTATTCGGTATATGTGTTTTTCAAACAAGGTGTTGCTAAACCGAAAAGCAAAATTTTGTTGTTGCCGGTTTTGGTGATAGCACTTTTTGGGGCTCATTTCTCACTATTCAGCAATGTGGTAAAAGAAAGTGTGAATATTGCGCTGATAGTGTATTTTGTTGTTTTTTCTAACTTGTATTATGCTGATGACAGTGATGTGTTCTTGAAGTGGATTGTGAGATTGACATTGTTGGCCGGTGTCATTGCTATTTCGCGGTCGGTGTTATCAATGTTTGGCTTAACATTGCCACATTCAAGTGCGTTTTTTGAAGGAGAACGATTTTCGTTGGTCAGAGATAATAATTTTTATTCATATTTTTTTATTGTGGCAATTATTATAACCGCCAGGTTATTGCAACAACATAAAGTCACTTCGTTTTTCGCTTTCCTCTGTATACTAATATCAATAATAAATATTGGAGCAAGCGTTTCTCGTAGAGCGTGCGCTTTGTATTTGTTGCTTGTCGTGGCTTTGATGATAATTTCTGTCTCTAAAAAAGGAAGGTATGGTAGGGTGTTTTTGTATAATGTTTCAATATTGTTTGCATTTTTAATTGTCATAATAGGCACGTATGCTTTTTTTGATGGTTTATACACCCCCAATATGTCATATGATCAAAAGTACAAGTTTTATAAACTACATACTCTTATAGATAAAGAATCTTCATTTGTTGAATTTGACATAAAAAAATTAAGAAAATATTATTCGGCGCATAAGGAACGGAAAGATAGTGCAAATTTGTTTTGGGATGATGATTTAAAGAATTGCAAGCCATGGGATATTATGATGGGTATATATGATGATTCTGAATTTCATTTGATAGAAGATAAAAACAATTATATAATAGAATTGCGAAGAAGTATTGGTTATGGGGAGTTTCAGATTTGGTATACAGGACGACCTATTATGTATTATGGCGATGTATCTTATGAAATATCATTTTTATATAGAATTATAGAAGGACCTGAAAATCCTTTTTATGTGGGTTGGTGGGTTAATGAGGGACATGGCTATCAACAGAATCTTCCTCAAAAAATAACACCAATAGATAGTGTTTGGAAAGAATGTAAGGTTTCTTATAAATTTAAAAAGGATCATATAAATACGACTTGCTTTTTGAATACATTATCCCCAGGTTCTACTATTGAAGTAAAAAACATTCGTATGACTTGTGATGATACTACAGGTTTGCCGCGTTATGTTGACCAACTGCCTGATAGTGTTATTCATAATTATTATTCACAGGACACGACTATAGACTACCTCTTCGGACCTCGCACCGCTCGTTGGCGCTACGCATTAGAACTTTGGCAAACACGTTACAACACCAAGCAAAAGATTTTCGGTCAAGGTTTTAAATATTTGGAGTGGTATGGTGAAAAGTTCTATAATAATCCCAATCGTCATGATTTCCCTCACAATCCAATTATTTCTTCATTTCTTTATTCGGGCATTATAGGAGGTATTGTTTATATTATCTTTTTGATAATGAGTTTGTGGCTCTATTGGAAGAATCGCAAAACAATGGGCATTTTCTTCATTATGTATTTGTGTTGTATGTTTTTCAGCATGTTTAGCGGTAGTAGTCACTTTAGTTTTCCGTTGTTTGCGTTCTTGTCGTTTTTGCCGTTTGTGGAGTATAAGAATGATAGCAACTCGTGCGAAGATTCGCCAGCCAATGGCTAATTTTCACATTTGTAAAGGAATCAATTAGATACGACAATGCTAACTAAAAAAGAAATAGGAATTCTCGGTGAGAATGCAGCCGCAAATCTTTTGATTGAAAAAGGCTACACCATTTTGGAGCGCAATTATCGCATAAATCACCTCGAAGTGGATATTATCGCACTTAAGGATGACACAATAGTGTTCGTTGAGGTGAAAACTCGCTCTGCTGACTTCCTTGTGTCGCCAAGCGAAGCTGTTAGCATTAGGAAGCAGGGGCTAATTGTTAAAGCGGCCGATGGCTATGTTCGTCATTATAATCGGCAAGAGAACGCTCGTTTCGATATAATCAATGTCCTTCACGATAATGGCAACGTTGTAAGCGTTGAGCACATGGAGGACGCCTATTATCCTAGAGTTATAACGTATTGAACACGCTGTTTCTGTGAAAACAGGCACAATAAGTGTTAAATAATAAGACTGCCTTCTTCCCAAAATCCCCAAGCAACAACATCCCTTCCTTTTTAATGCTTGTGGTAGTTACGAGTCTGTTCAAATTTTGGCTCGTAAGTCAGGTTTATCCCCAATTTTTTGAATGTTGATTCGTCAACCGAGCTGACCATTACGGTAGCGTGAGCTGTGGAGCCTTTTAGCTTTGGCAATTGCTGCATCGCTCTCTCTGCCAGCTCGTTATGTGCTGCCGACGATGACAGCGCAATCAGAATCTCGTCGGTATGCAGGCGAGGGTTCATGCTACCCAGATATTCGGTTTTCAATGTCTGGATTGGCTCAATAGCTAGCCTCGACACAAGGTTGAACGATTGGTCGATGTTGCCAAGTTCCTTTAATGCATTCAGCAGAGCTGCCGAGAGGGGGCCGAGCAAGTCGGTTGTCTTGCCGGTAACAATGGTGCCGTTGGGCAATTCAATGGCTGCGGCTGGGCGTCCGCCAGTGGCTGCCTCTTTTTTGAGCGCCGCGTCAACAACCTTATAATCAGTTGGTTTTATGTGCGCTTGATACAACAGCGATTCGAGTTTTGTCAGGTTGTCTTTGCTTTCACCGTAGCGTTTGCGGTCGCACAGACATTTGTAGTAACGGCGTATAATCTCCTGTTTCGAGGCCTCTTTGCAAACATCGTCGTCAACAATGCAGTAGCCGGCCATGTTCACGCCCATATCGGTCGGACTCTTATACGGACTCTTGCCGTAAATCATTTCAAATGTGGCGTTTAGCACCGAGAACGCTTCAACGTCGCGATTGTAGTTGACTGTCGTTTCGCCATAGGCTTCAAAGTGGAACGAGTCGATTATGTTGACATCGTTGAGGTCGGCGGTGGCGGCCTCGTAAGCCAGATTTACAGGGTGTTTCAGCGGAATATTCCAAATGGGGAACGTCTCAAACTTGGCGTATCCGGCGTTGATGCCGCGCTTGTGCTCGTGGTAGAGTTGCGACAGGCACGTGGCCAGTTTGCCGCTGCCGGGGCCTGGGGCCGTAACCACAATAAGCGGTCGGCTTGTCTGAATATACTCGTTGCGGCCATAGCCTTCGTCAGAAACAATCAGCTTTATGTTATTTGGGTATCCTTCACTAACATAGTGGTGATATGATGCAATGCCGAGCGATTTCAGTTTGTTCTCGAAGCGAATGGCAGAGTGTTGTTTGTTGAACTTCGTCAGGCAGACGCTGCCCACATATAGCCCCACACTGTTGAACTCGTCGATAAGGCGCAGCACATCCTCGTCGTAGGTTATCCCATAGTCGGCTCGTATCTTGTTCGCCTCAATGTCTTCTGAATTTATGGCGATAACAATTTCAATCTTATCTTTCAGTTTCAGAAGCATTTGCATCTTTGAGTCGGGTTGGAAGCCTGGCAGCACGCGTGATGCGTGATAGTCGTCGAACAGCTTTCCGCCAATCTCCAGATACAGCTTGTCTCCAAACTCTTTTATGCGCTCCTCAATGTGCGCCGACTGCATGCTCAGATATTTGTCGTTGTCAAAACCGATTTTTGCGCTCATATCAATCAAATGTTATTTTTCGGCTTGTAAAGTTAAAAACACAATCAATATCGAGCTCGATAAGTGGAAATAAAAATGTGCAATTTGTTCACCGTCGGTGGAGTGGGTTAGTGGTTGTTCTCACAAGGGCAAGGCGCGTATCCTTTGTAGCGTTTCTTCTGCGTGGCGCACGAGCCAGCCACGAGGCACGCTATTAGCAGCAGGCAGGTGATGATGGTAGCCGATGGTCGGAAGTGTTTGACTTTCATTTTGTTCCGTTGTTTTCAAAATAGACGCAAAACTGTGCCAGACCGCACTCGGTGCATTTCGGCTTGCGGGCGGTGCACACGTATCGTCCGTGCAAAATTAGCCAATGATGCGCAATCGGCAATAGCTCGGGCGCAATGTTATCAACCAATTGTCGTTCAGTGTCGATGGGGCGTTTGGCGTTGACAGTCAGGCCGATGCGCGCCGCCACACGGAACACGTGCGTATCAACAGCCAGCGCGGGCTTGTTGTAGATGACCGACAGAATCACATTGGCCGTTTTGCGTCCCACGCCAGGCAGTTGCTGAAGTTGCTCAAGATTGTCGGGGATGGTGCCGCCGAAGCGGTAGGTGAGCATTTGCGCCATTCCGTGCAGATGCGCCGCTTTGTTGTTGGGAAACGAGCAACTTTTTATCAACTCAAAAATATCGTCAACCGTGCCATTGGCCATTGATTGCGCGTCGGGAAAGCGCTTGAACAGCGCGGGCGTAACCTGATTCACCCGTTTGTCGGTGCACTGTGCCGACAGAATCACCGCCACAAGCAACTCAAAGGCGTTCGAGTAGTGCAATTCGGTCTCGGCCTTCGGCATATTCAGCTTGAACCAGTCAATAACGTTTCGGTAGCGGTCGGAGAGAGTCATTTTAAAGGTTTAGAGTTTAGAAGTTTAGTCGCTTCGCTGTTTAGAAGGTTTAGTTTAATGTTTAACAAGTTGAAACGCTTCGCTGTTGAACAGGTTTAAAATTCTACAAAGTACCGTCCGTTCGTAATTCCTAATTAAATCCTAAATTCTAAATTCTAAATCCTAACTATTCTCTATCTCACTCAACTCAATCCACCTGTCGGTTTTCTCGTCAAGAAGGCGTGAAATCTCGTCGAAGCGGGCCGACAGTTCTGTTATCCGCTTGGCGTCTTGCTCGCCGCCCGACAGCGCGGCTTCAATCTCACTTTTTTCGGTCTCAAGTTGCTCAATATCAGCCTCAAGTTGCTCAAATTCCTTCTTTTCTTTGAAGGTCATTCGGCGTTTCGTTTCGGTGCGTTCCTTGGTTTTCTGCGGCTGTTCGGGCTTGGCGGCGGTCACTTCGATTTTCGTCTGTTGGCTCTTCCACTCGCGGTACTGCGTGTAGTTTCCAGGAAAGTCCTTCACTTTGCCATTTCCCTCAAACACAAACAGATGGTCAACAACCTTGTCCATAAAAAAGCGGTCGTGCGACACAATCAGCACGCAACCGTCATATTTCGACAAAAAATCTTCTAAAACATTGAGAGTCACAATGTCAAGGTCGTTTGTCGGCTCGTCCAGAATCAGGAAATTGGGGTTCCGCATAAGCACCGTCATTAGGTAGAGGCGCTTGCGCTCGCCGCCGCTCAACTTGCTCACGTAGGCGTAGTGCATTGAGTGCGGAAACAGAAAATAGTTCAGAAATTGGGTGGGCGAGAGGCGCAGACCGTCGCCAACGGCAATGTCCTCGGCCACGTCCTGAATCACCTCAATCACGCGCTTGTTGGGGTCGAAACGCACTTCTTCCTGACGGTAATAGCCCATTTTTATGGTCGTCCCGATTTCGATTCGTCCGCGGTCGCAGGGCTCGTTGCCCGTGATGATGTTCAGCAGCGTCGTCTTGCCGATGCCGTTCGAGCCCACCACGCCAATCTTCTCGCCGCGGCGGAATTGGTAGGTGAAATCGTCGAGCAGCACCTTGTCGCCGAAACGCTTGTCGATGCTGAACAAATCGATGATTTTAGTGCCTAACCGTGAGCCTTTTATGTCGATTTGCATTGATTCGCTCTTGGTGCTTTTGAAGGCCGTGGCCTTGATGTCCTCGAACGCGTCGATGCGGTATTTGGCTTTGGTTCCGCGCGCCTGTGGCATTCGCCGAATCCAGTCCAGTTCTTTCTTGTAGAGTTGCCGTGCCTTCTCTATCTCGCTGTTTTGGTTATAGATACGTTCCTCGCGCTTGGCCAGAAAGTACGAGTAGTTGCCACGATATTTGAAAATCTGACGGTCGTCAATCTCGTAGATGATGTCGCACACGCGGTCCAGAAAATAGCGGTCGTGAGTGACCATTATCAGCGTCTGTTTCGACGAGTTCAAGAACGTTTCGAGCCACTCTATCATATTGAGGTCCAAATGGTTGGTAGGCTCGTCAAGAATCAGGATGTCGGGCTCGTCAATTAGCGTTTTTGCAAGTGCCAGACGTTTTTTCTGTCCGCCCGACAGTTGTCCGACACGTTGCTCGAAGTTGTTGATATTCAGTTGTGAGACAATCTGTTTGATGCGGCTCTCGTAGTTCCACGCTTTGGCGGCGTCCATTGCGCTTGTGGCGTTGGCAAGCCGTTCGGCGTTACCGCTGATGCAGGCCACTTCGTACTCTTTGATGATTTGCAGTGTGGTGTCCGATGTCTCGAAAACTTCCTCAAGCACAGTGAGTTCCGCATTCAGTTGCGGGTCTTGCTCAAGGTATCCAATCCGCAGGTCGTTGCGGACGGTCACGCTGCCGCTGTCGGGTGTGTCGGCGCCCGCCAGAATGCGCAGCAGCGATGTTTTTCCCGCGCCGTTGTTGGCCACAATAGCCACACGTTGCTCTTTCTCAACACTCAAGCTGATGTTGGTGTAGAGCACGTTGTCGCCATACGATTTTGTAATGCCTTCGGCTTGCAGGTAGTTCAAGTTCATTGGGAGAGCGGCAGCGGTTAGCCGAGTATCTCTTTCACTTTGTCAACCACTTCATTGAGGCGCAGCGGCTTCTCGAAGAAGAAATCGGCTCCCATGCCCATAACACGTTCTTTCTCAGCCCTGTCGTTATAGGCGCTGACAACCAAAACCGGTATCTGCGCTGTCTCAGGATTGCTTTTCACAGCCTCAAGCACTTCCTGTCCCGACATTCCGGGCATCATCAGGTCAAGTAAGATAATAGATATCTTCTTCTTCTTTAATATTTTAAGTGCGTCTTTGCCAGTGAAAGCCACTTCAGTTGTAAAACCGTTTTTCTCCAAGACGGTTTGCAACAGTAGGTTGTTTGTTGAAGAGTCGTCAACCAACAGAATAGCGGAATTTTCGTCTTTCATAACTGTCTTTTTACTGATTATCAGATTGCGGCTTCTGCCGCCACACAACTTACAAATATAATTCAGTTTGCCGATATATATATTATTTGTCACTCCTTTTTCTGCAAAAATCAAATTTATGCCGAAATGTGTTTTTTTTTCAGAAAAGTATGCTTATTTTCACACAATTGCTTTTTTAGAAAAATAATTATAATTTGGCTCAACTAAAAAAATGATATATGTTACTCAGTAAGGAACAATTTTCACCGTGGTTCGATTATCTGACTGATGACCAATGGAAACAGGTTGTCGGCAACACTGTGCACTTGAATTACAATAAAGCCGAAACTATCTGTAAACAAGGCGCTTTCGCTTCAAATCTCTATTTTGTGGAGAGCGGAATGATGAAGTCGTACAAGGAGTATAAAGAGGAGAATCTTATAATGCGATTTGTCAGGCCGGGCGAGATAATTGGTCTTTCGTCGCTCTACAACAAGGGCACGTATCATTTTACGGTGGCCAGCCTCGGGCAGTCGTCGGTTATGTCAATCAATGCCGATGTGGTGAAGATGCTCATCCGCGAGAATCAGAATTTTGCCGAGAAGGTTATTGCGCAGCTCAACCTGGAGACGGGCGACAGCCTTGAACGCATCATCAGCCTGACACAGAAACAGTTGAATGGCCGCATTGCCGACGCTATCTTGTATTTTGCCGAGGAAGTCTATCATTCCGACGAGTTCAACATGCAGCTCACACGCCGCGATATTGCCGATTTCTGCGGAATGTCGACCGAGAGCGCTATCAGGATTCTGAAAGAGCTTCACAACGACAAAATTGTCAACATTGATGGCAAAAACTTTAAGATTGTCAGCAAACAATTGCTTGAAAATCTGAGCGAATTTGGCTAAAAACGGATGTTCTGACTGATTGACAAACGGTTAAAAGCCCTTGACAAATATTGTGTCAGATTTCAAATTTTTAATCTAAAAGATATAATTTTGTGGTTTGATAATGGCAGGTTCTACTTGCCGCAAATGTGTAATTTCAAATTGGTGAAATGAATATTAAAACACTGAAATTGTCATTAGCCTTGTTGCTTATGCTCCCGATGTTTGGTTTCGGGCAAACCAACGATTATTCGATGCGTAAATGTTTTGGTTATCAGCGTGATAGCTGCAGCCGAAGCGATAATGTATATTACAAGATGACCGATGAGTCGCGCAGCGCGCTGTTTGTCAAAGGCCAGTCGTCGCGTGTCAGAATCAGCATCTACAATGGCCGCGACTATCGTGTGTCGTTCTGCCACGACCGTGTTCTGGGCGAGGGCATCATAATGCGCATTATCGATGCTGAAACCGAAAACACGCTGTACGACAATTCGGAAGACAATTTCGCCACAGAGTTTGAATTTACAGTTACGCAGACTCGCGATGTGTTTGTCGAGATAGAGATACCCGGCAGTAGCGCTCTTGCCGATGCCGAGAACAATTCCGACTTGATTTTCGTCCGCAAAGACACTGACATGGGCTGCGTCGGTATTCTTGTCGAGCACATGATTACGCCACCTAAAGGTTTCTGATGTTACGTGTCGGGCTATCGGTTTTGTGTATTGTTGCGGCTTTGAGCCTCTCCGCACAAAACTGTTTCGATTTCCATAGAACAAACTGTTGCCCGCTTCAGAACAATCCTTACGTACATTACGCAGTAAGCAATAAATCAACAAGTTTCGCGCTTAAACCAGGCGACAGCCGTTGCATTCTGTTTGAGGTTTTCAGCGGCAAAGACTACCGCATGACTCTTTGTTCCGATTCGCTTTACAGCGGTATTGTTTCGTTCCAGATTCGCGATGACAACAGTGTGCTGTACGACAATTCGGATGAGGATTTCAATACTTTTCTTGAGTTTTCGTGCCGCAAGACAACCCATGTTGAATTAATCATATCGGCACCCAACCGCAGCGATGTTGCGTCCGAAACCAAAGGCTGCATCGGCTTGCTCATCGAGGAGGCAATAACCCCGGTGCTCGGCTTCTGAAAAACCTTCAGTCAGTCAATCCTTCAATTATTCTGTCATTAAATCAGTGGCTGAACACGTAGCTCACAATGTTGGCGCCCATGCGCAGAGCTTCAAGGTGTTTCTCGAGCGGGTCGTTGTGGACGCTGGTGTCCTCCCAGCCGTCGCCTAAATCGCACTCGTGGGTGTAGAAGCATACAAGCCGCCCGTCGACAAAAATGCCGAATCCCTGCGGTGGCAAGTTGTCGTGTTCATGGATTTTGGGCAGACCGTTATCGAACTGATATGCTGTGTGGTAGATGTCGTGGCTGAAAGGCAGCTCGACAAAATCCTTGTCGGGGAAAACCTTTTTCATCTCACGGCGCACATACTGGTCGATGCCGTAGTTGTCGTCGATGTGGAGGAAACCGCCGGCCATTAGGTATTTGCGCAGGTTCTGGATATCGGAATCTGAAAAAATGATGTTGCCGTGGCCGGTGAGATGGATGAGCGGATAGTTGAATATGTCGCGGCTGCCGACGTCCACTGTTGCCGGTTCGGGATTGATGCCGGTGCCGATGTTTTTGTTGCAGAACTCAATCAAGTTGGGTAGTGATGTGGGGTTGGCGTACCAGTCGCCGCCACCGTTGTATTTGAGCAACGCAATGCGGACCGGTTGTGCGCTTAGGCTGAAAACCAGCAAAATAGATGCTATGGATGCGAACAGCCGTTTCATTCTTGTTTCATC
>JAFZKK010000045.1 GCA_017551905.1 Salinivirgaceae bacterium | reverse complement strand
TGTTTCTGAGTATGCCATAATTATAAAGTTTAAAAATTATCGATACGAAAATATATTTTTTGTCAATCTGACAAAAAGAAACTTGTCTGTTGCTTTTGTAATTTTGCAGTGAGCCGAAAAAAAAGTAGTATTGCAACTGCATTAGGCAAACAAAAGTAATATCGCGATTTTATGGTATTTGTAGGGTTATTCAGTCAGCACAAATTGATTCTCGAGAGCGTAACCGCCTATCTGTCAAACTATTCCGACATTAAGGTGGTGATTGCCACAAGCGATAAGGCGACACTGTTCGAGAAGATGAAGCAACACGTTGTGCACGTGCTTGTTGTGAATATGTTCGAGCTTTCGACAGCCGAACTCAACTTCATTATCGACACAATGCTGAAATATCCGAAACTGAAAATCTTGCTGCTCTCGAACGCCAACCGCGACGATGTGATTCTGCGCTCAATCAAGGCCGGAGCCAAAGGCTATATCACTATCGACGCCACCGGAGGCGAGTTGGCGCAGGCCATTTTCTCGCTTCGTGCCGGCCACGATTACTACAGCGACAGCATCACCCAACTGCTGCTCAACCGCTACATTTCCACCAGCAACATACCCGTTGGCGACGATAACGACGAGGAGGCATTGAGCGCCCGTCAAATTGAGATTCTGAAACTTTGGGGCGACGGCTTCAGCAATCAGGAGATTGCCGACAAACTGTTTATCAGCGTGCGCACCGTCGAGACGCACAAAAACCATATAATGCAGAAACTCAACCTGAAAAGCACCGTCGATTTGGTGAAATACGCCATCAAGAGCAATATTATCAAGTTGTAGAAAAGAGTTTGATGATTAATGATTAAAGTTTAAAAGGCATAAGGCACAGGGCATAAGGCTATTTAAACCTGTTAAACCTGTTCAACTTTTAAACACTCTTAATTCAATTCCAAATCAACAGGCAGCACCAGCTCTGTTGTGTCTTCAAATACAATTTCGCGGAACGCCGGGTCAAGAATGTTTATCTTATACGATTTGCGCTTGCTGTTGGTGAGTTTTGTACTCCGCAGCCACGGATTCAACACTTTGAGCATCTTATAGTTAGTGCCTTGTGCACGGGCAAAATCAGCAATATCGGGAATGGCAGTGTCAACCACAACCGTCTTGTAAGGCAGCGGTTTATACAGATTGCTGTCGGGGATGTAGAAGCCGTATTTCTGCGGATTCTCGAAAATTTGCTTCACGGCAATGGCGCGGAACACATAGCGCTCCGTTTCCTCGCCAAGCACCAAATCGTAGTAGTTGCCGCTTTTCTGCTGACTCGAAAACTTAATCAGATTGTTGCGCCCGACATTGTATGCCGCCGCCGACATTGTCCACGAGCCGAATTTGTCTTTCATCTTCTTGAAATATCTGACGGCTGCAATGGTCGATTTCTCCAAGTTGTAGCGCTCGTCAACCTCGTCGTTCACTTCAAGACCGAAATCGCCGGCAGTGCCTTGCAGAAACTGCCAAAAACCCTTGGCTCCCGACGGCGAGACAGCGTTTGTGAGCGCACTCTCGATAACGGCAATGTATTTCAAATCGTCGGGGACATTGTTTCGCTTCAGAATAGGCTCAATAACAGGAAAATAGCGGTTGGCGCGTTTGAGCAATAGAATAGTTTGCGAGTGCCAAAGCCGGTTTACCTGCAACTCACGGTCGAGAGCTTCGCGGACATCGAAATTGTGAATGGGGACTGGCTCGCCCATAAATGTCAGATTATCAGGAAACTCATCAATATCAGTTGTTTGTTGCGGCTGCACGTTTGCTTGGCTGGCATAGCGGCTCACAACGTACGACACAGCTCCGGAAACGATTATTGTTAGCAAGAACAATAAAACAATGGTTGATTTTCGCATGACAAGATTTTTCTAATTGGATTTTGGTCGGGCGATTTTTGTGTTGGCGTAAAGCAAGCCCGACACTATGATTCCGATAATTCCGGCTGTCCACAATGGCCAGGCCGTTTGCGGCGGAACAATCAGGAAATAGACGGCTGCCGCTGCCGACAACAGATTCACAACAGCCAGAACCACAACAACTTGTCTGTCGCTCAGTCCGCGGTACGATAAGTTGTGAGTTGTGTGGTTGGTGTCGCCAACAAAAGGCGATTTGCCTTCCATAAGGCGGTTCACTGTTACTGTGGCCGTATCGGTAAGTGGCACTAAAAAAGCAAGATAGACAATCAAGAACGGATAAACCGGATTCGGCATCTGCGCCGCCGCCGGATTCCACAAATAGCGGATGCTCATTATAGCCAGCAACACGCCAAGGAATTGCGAGCCATTGTCGCCCATATACATCTTCGACGGATGCCAGTTGTAGCGGTAGAACGACAGCATAGCCGCCAGCGAGCCAAGCAAAATCAGCGTGAAAAAGATGTCGGGAGTGCCTGCAAACATGGTAACAAGCACGCCGCAAAGCACAATCACGCACATGGTGTTTGTCACCGAGTCCATATTGTCGAGCATATTGAGCGAGTTCATCAAGCCGACAATCCAAAATATCGTCAAGGCATAGTTAAGATATTGACTGTCAAAAATATCGATATAAACGCCCGAATAGATTAGAATCAGGCTTACAGCAAACTGCATCAGGAATTTGAAGGCTGGCGAGGTGTTGAAAATGTCGTCGACAAGGCCCATGACAAACGCCAGCACAATCGACATTATGATGCCAATGTGCAGTTTTTCGCACTCTTGTCCGAAATTGTCGCTCACAAAGAACCACACCACAACGGCGATTACAAATCCGGCCATAAAACCGGCGCCGCCAAGCATAGGCTTGCGTTGCGAGGCCCATCGTTCAGCCGAGATGTTATATTTTTTGATGTTTTGCTTTGTTGACCGCTGCAGAAAATAGTGGTGGATGCACATGGTTGCAGGCAGCATCACGACGAAAAAAACTAACAGAAAAATATCGAAACTCATTTTTTACCGCCTTTCATTTTGTCAGCTATACGTGCCAGCCACGGCTTTGGTTTCTCTTGTTTTGAATGGCCGTAACCATAGCCGTATCCGTAGCCATAGCCGTACCCATAACCATATCCGTAGCCGTATTTCTTAGCCTTGCAGTCAACACCGTTCAGAATTATCGACAGGTTGTCCATGCCTTTTTCGGCCCGCAGCGCATTTATGTTTTCAATATACTGACGTTTCGACACACCAACTTTCATCACATAAATCGGGTAGTTTGAGCGATGCAGATTGAGCACGGCATCCGATACAACGCCCACCGGCGGTGTGTCGATTATGATGACATCGTACATTTTTGTCAGCTTGTCAATCAGGTTGTGCATCGATTCGCCATTTGCCAACTCTGCGGGGTTGGGCGGAATTGGACCTGCAGTCAGGAAGTCGAAATTCTCAATTTCGGTATGATGCAGACTCTCTTCAATGGTATGATGTCCTATCAGTATAGTGCTCATTCCCTTTGAGTTATCTACCTTGAAGCCCAAATGGATTCGTGGTTTGCGCAAATCCAAATCGATAAGCACCACTTTCTGTCCCGAAGTGGCGATGATTCCGCCAAGGTTTATTGCTACAAACGTCTTCCCTTCGCCCGGCACTGTCGACGACACTGTTATCACATTCGCCTCGGCGCCTTGCGACACGAATCGCAGATTTGACCGAATGGCACGGAACGACTCCGACAGTTGCGAGTGCGGGTCTTTGCCCACAAGCAATTGCGACACGGCAACATGCTCGTCGTATTGAGGAACAATGCCCAAGATAGGTGCCGTCGTATAATTCTTTATTGTGTCAACCGAGTTGACCTCGTTGTATAGCAAATATCTTATTATCAAGATGATGAACCCTAACACAAACCCCAAGGCAATAAACATCGAATAGATGCTACTTGCAATTGGCGCCACGGGTGCCGTTGGCGTTGTGGCACGCTCCAGAATGCGGTTGCGCGAAATGTAGCCGGCCTGCGATATCAGGTATTCCGCCTTTTTGTCGATAAGCTGGTTGTAGTAGTTCTCATTGATATTATACATACGCTGAAGCCGCGCGTACTCAAGCTCGTCGTAGCTTTTCTCGCTGAAAATCCATTTGTGAATCTCGTTTATCTGATTCTGATATTCAGCGCGTTGCTTGCTGATTCGGTCAATTGTTATATTGATGAAATCGAGTGTCAGATTAACTTGCGTTTCGAGCTGACTTTCAACCTGTTTCACTTTGATGTTGTCGGGCGTCAGGTTGTTGAGCAAGGTGCGGCGCTCGTCGATAATGCGCTGAAGGTTAGGCAGAATGTTGCCCATGCTTGTCGCCGTCTTGGTGCCGACCATTGAAGCTTGAATCTCGTAAGTGTTTATCTCGCCGTCGGTTTTCAGGCGCACTTTAGCCTGGTCAAGAGCCAGAAGCTCGTAGTCGAGTTCGGATATTTTCTTCTCAAGCTCCTCGATTTTCGAGCTCGAAGCGGTATAGGCCGGGTCGTCTTTGCTCTTTATCTTGTTCTCTTTCTTGAACGATTGAATCTGTTTTTCAGTCTCGTCGAGGCTGTAATAAATCGATTTCAGTTGCTCGTCGATGAAAGCCAGAATGTTGGCCGAACCCTCGCGCTTGCTTTTGACATCGTATTTCAGATACTCCTCGGCAATGGTGTTTACAATGCTCGATGTCTTATTGGCGCAAGTACCTGTGTATGTTATCTTTATTGTTTGCGCGGCTGAACTCAGAAGTGATATTTGCAAGTTGCGGTTATGCGACGGAAATATCTGTTCGGGGTTGTTTATTATGACATAGTAGCGCTCGTTTGGACGGTCGGCGCGATGGCGCATAATCTCATCGGGACGGGTGGCAATACAGCGCAGGACCGAGTTGCCCACCTGTTCCCATTCGCCAAGACTTATCGTCTGACTTTCAGGCGCATTTTTCTGTTTGAAAGTTATTTTCGCACTTGCGGTGTCAATAAAATCGACATAGAACGGCTTGTTGTATAAGTCGCCGCCCTGCACCGACATTTCGATTTTGAACGGTGCCTCCGGATACATCTCGAACGACAGGAAAGTGCCTTCGTTGAAATAAGATATGTTGAGCGGCAGCCCGGCAAGCGCTTCAGTCAGGAACTCCTTGGAGCGCATCAGCTCGATGGTTTTCGGCAAATCGGTGCGGTTGAACGATGTTGACACATTCAGCATGTCCGATGTGCGGTTTTCCTCGTTTATCTGAATAATGCACGATGCGGTGTAAACTGGCTGAGTATAACGCAGATAGAGAAACGCCAAAACACCCATTATTATCGGCAGCAACAAGCATATCCACCACGATTTCGACAGAATATGCAGCAAAACTGACAAATCGAACTTGTCATTAATAATCGGTATGCGCTTCGTTTTTGTCATAAGTCCTTAGTCATCATGTAAACAAGCAAAACAGTGTTCACGAGCGAAATGTACGGTGTGATTTCGGCGAGAACACGTTTGATATATTTTGGCCGTGTTTCGACAAAAATGATGTCGTTCGACTGCAGCACCAGATTGCTGTTGCGTATTTCCTCCAAAGAAGAGATGTCGTAGAGGTAAACTTTCGGGTTCTTGATGTCGCCGCGCAGAATTTTGATGCGGTAGGCTTTCGATGCGTCGGACAAACCGCCGGCCTGCGCAAGTGCCTCAATAAGAGTGAATTTCTCGTTGTTGATGGACAGAATTGTTCCGCTTGTGCTGCCAGCCTTGAAAAGAACAACACGCCGGTTAGTGATGGTGAGTTTGACAAACGGCTCCTGATAATATTGCTGATAGCGAGCTTCTAGCATCGCCTCGGCATCGGGCACGGTCATGCCAACCAAGTTGACGCGCCCAAGTATCGGCAGTTTCACAGTGCTGTCACTTTCAACCAGATAGCCTGTGATGTTGTTATTGTTGTTGTTTGCCACCGTTGAACCGCCATCGACAAGCTGCACGCCGTTGTTCGGATAGACGCGGATGTCGAGTTTGTCGTAAACATTTATCACATACTCGTTGTAGTTCTCCTCGGCTGTGTCGAACTCGTAACCCATTTCGGTACGCATCATCCGGCTGGGGTCCAGCACCTTACAGCCAGAAACGAAACACGCCGCAACTACAACGGCCACTAACGGTGATATTTTGTTAAACGCTTTCATCAAAGGTGCAAAGGTAAGAATTTTAGTTTTTCAATATTTGCCTTTTCCAACATCGTCCAGCAATTCTCGATAAAGATTGTCCATATCGTTTATCAGTCTGGTATAGTGGAATTTATCTTTCACATACGTCCAGCCGTTTGCCGACATACGCTGCCGCATACTGGCATCATTCAGCATTGGCAACAGTTTCACAACAAAATCATCGACATTGTCGTTCAGTGCCAAAACAGCCGTATCGCCCTCAACCACAACATTTTCTATTCCGCCGACATTAGTGCTGATAATGGGCACGCCAGCCGCTTGAGCCTCAATCAGACTGACGGGCGTTCCCTCGTTAAGCGAGGTCATTGCAACAATGTCGAGCCCCGGATAGGCCGTTTCGACGTTTCTAATCCACGATGTGAAGGTTACATCAGCCTTCTCCACAGTGTTTCCCGACGGCTCGGTGCAGCTAAGACCGCGGTCGGCGCATTGCTTTTTCAAATCATCTTTCAGCTCGCCGTCGCCAATGATGAAAGCGCGTATCTTGCTGCGGCTGAATTGTTTTGCCATGGCAATAGCGTTAATAAACAGCTTGTGGTTTTTGACAGCCGCCAACCGCCCGACAATTCCAATCGCCACCTCGTCGTCGTCGATGTTATATTGGCTGCGGAACGCTATGCGACGGGCCTCCTTATCTTCGGTAAAGCGTTGCAAATCAAAGCCTAATGGAATTATGCTGAATTTGT
>JAFZKK010000044.1 GCA_017551905.1 Salinivirgaceae bacterium | reverse complement strand
TTTCTGTCCAAGTACTGCCAATAGTAAACGTAATGTTATAAGATGGTAATGCAAAATCAGGAATAATTATTCCAAATTCATCTTTATCACTAAACACTATTGCTGTTTCCTTCCCTAGTTCTTTTAATACTTTAGGGACAACATCCATAAATTGATTGACCGCTTTCCTGTTGTTTTTTTCTTCTTCGGATTCTTCTTCAATATCGGCAAGACTGTAGTCTTTAGCAACATCATCAAAGAAATTGTGATTCAAAACCTTTGATATTCTTGCCAACAATGCAACATCAATTGTATTTCGGTCAAAAATGTTATACACATTGTTACGCTTGCAATTAATCATCTTTGCGAATTCAGCAATTTCAAATCCTTGCTTTCTAACCTCATATTCAATCAGTTCGCCAATTGTTTTTTTAGAATCCATTTTATCCTGTTTTAAAATTTATCCAAAAATACTATCGGGATATATCAAGCCCAAACAATGGGTGTATCATATTTTTGTGCATATTTATCATTGTCAACATATCATATTGTTCTTCAAACAAATAAATATCAATAAATCTGTGCGATTGAAAGACAACTACTCATTGCAAAACGGTTTATATTAGCATTCTAAAAAATTTCGGGGTCAGCACGATTTTTGGCAAAATAAATTTCGGGGTCAGCACAATTTTTATCTAAAAAGATTTGCGGGTCAGCACAAAATAAATTATGTTTGTGGCTGATTTAGAAATAATTAGTATGGAACGAATTTTTAAGCGAAAAATATACCAACAATTGCTCGATTGGAAGCAGTCGGAAAACGGACGGACAGCAGTGTTGGTAGAAGGTGCGCGACGCATAGGAAAATCAACGATTGTGGAGCATTTTGCCCAACAGGAATACGAATCGTACATACTCATAGACTTCAATAAAGCGGGCAGGGAGACAATCGCCTTGTGGGATGACTTGAACAATCTGGATGCAATCTTCATTAAACTGCAACAAACGTATCAAGTGGTGCTGCACAAACGCAAGTCCGTCATTATTTTCGACGAAGTGCAAAATTGCCCGAAAGCCCGTCAAGCCATTAAATATCTGGTGCAAGACGGTCGCTACGACTATATCGAGACAGGCTCGCTTATCAGCATACGCAAGAACACCAAAGACATTACCATACCAAGCGAGGAAGACCGCATAACGATGTTTCCGATGGACTTTGAGGAGTTTCGTTGGGCGATGGGCGATACCGCCACATTTCCACTACTTCGGCAGCAGTTCGAAATGCGGATGTCGTTGGGTGATGCCGCCGCACGCGTTAAAATGCGCGACATTAGGCTCTATATGCTGGTGGGTGGAATGCCGCAAGCCGTGAACACATATTTAGACACCAACAATTTAAGTCTGGTTGACAAAACAAAACGCAGTATCATAAAACTGTATTTAGAAGATTTTCAAAAGGTTGATGCCACGGGAAATGCCGAACGTCTGTTCAAAAACATTCCTGCGCAATTGAGCGGCAACGCTTCGCGATACCAACCATACACGGTTATTGAGCAGCAAACCGAGAACAAAATGGCCGAATTGCTTCAAGAATTGGAGCAAAGCAAAACCGTGCTGTTCTGCCACCATTGCACCGACCCCAATGTCGGGATGTCGCTCAACAAAGATTTACGTCGATACAAGTTGTTTCTGGCCGACACGGGGTTGTTTGTAACGCTCTGTTTTTGGGACAAACGCTACACCGACAATATCATTTACAACAAACTGTTGAGCGACAAGTTGGAAGCCAATTTGGGCTACGTGTACGAAAACCTTGTGGCGCAGATACTTGCTGCGGCGGGTAACGAGTTGTTTTACCACACATTCCCGAAAGACGAAAAGCACAATTACGAGATTGATTTCCTGATATCGAAAGGCAATAAGATTTGCCCCATAGAGGTGAAATCGTCGGGCTACAGGTCGCACACTTCGCTCGATGCCTTCTGCGAAAAATACTCGTCGCGCATAGCCGAACGTTACCTTGTCTATACCAAAGACTTACGATTCGATACAGGTACCATTTATCTTCCCGCGTATATGGTGCCAATAATTTAATGTGCAAACCAATGAGGCTATGCTATCTATGAAAGAATGGCATTTCCCGTGCCATCGATTTGCTTTTCGTTTACGTTTTCGGTTTGCGTTTTATTCTTACCTTTGCGCAATCTGAAAAACAATTAAAAAAAATGAAACTTTCTGTTATTGGTGCTGGAAATATGTGCGGTGCGCTCATACACGGCTGGACAAAGAGTGGCAAGGTGGAGAGCATAACCATTGCCGACAAAAACGAACAACTGCTTGCGAATTTCAAGGCAAAATATCCGCAGATTACAACAACCACCGACAACGCCGCTGCCGCCAAAGGCGCCGACATTGTGGTGCTTGTGGTAAAACCATGGCTTATGCCCGTGGTGATTGACGAAATTAAACCCGTTTTGGACTTGAAGAAGCAAATTGTGGTATCAGACGCTGCCAACTTCACCACCGACAAACTTGCCGAAGCTCTTGGCGCCGACGGAAATCTGTTCTATGTGATACCCAACATTGCCGCCGAATTTGGCGCAAGTATGAGTTTCATTGCCAAAGGCAAATCGGCTTCCGACGAGGCTCTGGCTCAAGTGAAAGGACTTTACGACCTTGCTGGCGAAACGATTGTGGTTGCCGAAAATCTTGTTGCTGCAGGAATGATGATGGCAAGCTGTGGTATAGCCTATGTTTTCCGCTACATCAGCGCACAAATGAGAGGCGGCTGCGAGATGGGTTTCTACCCAGCACAGGCTCGGCAGATTGCATTGCAGACAATGCAGAGTGCCGTAACATTGCTCAAAGAAACTGGTATGCACCCCGAGGAAGCCATCGACAAGGTTACAACCCCTGGCGGCGTGACAATCAAAGGTTTGAACGAACTCGACCACGCAGGATTCACCAGCGCAGTTATCAGAGCGTTGAAGGCTGGGCTGAAGTGATTTAAGGCATTAGGTACCAGGCATTAGGCATAAGTAAAATATGTGTAGAAAAACTTGACGAATATCAGTTTGTTTTTCTCACACAATAACTCTAACTTTGCGTGCTTTTTTAAAAATAAAGTCTAACTCATTAATTTATTAAAATTTAAATGGAAAAAGAGAATCAAAAAACTCAAGAAATTGAGAGAGAAGACGCATTTGAACTCAATGCGCCTCAACAGCAACAAAACGTAAAACCAGAAGATTTCGACTGGGAAGCTTACGAAAATGACTCTGTCGTATCGAGCGCTGAGCGTGGCAAATACGAAGAGATGTACAGCAACACACTGTCATCAATCACTGAAAATGAGGTTGTTGACGGCACAATTGTAGCAATGAACAAGCGTGAGGCTTTGGTCAACATCGGCTACAAATCGGAAGGCGTTATCAACATGAACGAATTCCGCTACAATCCTGACATCAAAGTCGGCGACACTGTCGAGGTTTATGTTGAAAGTCAGGAAGACCGCAACGGTCAGCTTTCACTGTCACACAAAAAAGCACGCGCACTGCGCTCGTGGGACCGTGTTAATCAAGCACTTGAACAAGACGAAATTATCAAAGGCTATATCAAATGCCGTACAAAAGGCGGCATGATTGTCGATGTATTCGGCATTGAGGCATTCTTGCCCGGCTCACAAATCGATGTTAAGCCAATCCGCGACTACGATGTATTCGTTGGCAAGACAATGGAGTTCAAAGTTGTGAAAATCAACCACGAATTCAAGAACGTTGTCGTATCGCACAAGGCTCTTATCGAGGCTGAGCTTGAGCAACAGAAGAAAGACATCATCTCGAAACTCGAGAAAGGTCAGGTTCTTGAGGGAACTGTTAAAAATATCACTTCTTACGGTGTATTCATCGACCTTGGCGGTGTTGACGGTCTTATCCACATCACCGACATCTCTTGGGGCCGCATCCAGCATCCGGAAGAGGTTGTTCAGCTCGACCAGAAGCTCAATGTTGTTATCCTTGACTTCGACGACGACAAGAAACGCATTGCTCTCGGCCTGAAACAGCTGACTCCGCATCCATGGGACGCTCTCGACCCGAACCTGAAGGTTGGCGACAAAGTGAAGGGCAAGGTAGTGGTTATGGCCGACTACGGCGCATTTGTTGAGATTGCTCCGGGCGTTGAAGGTCTTATCCACGTATCGGAAATGTCGTGGTCGCAGCATCTGCGCAGCGCCAACGAGTTCCTGAAAGTTGGTGACGAGATTGAAGCTGTCATCCTGACACTCGACCGCGAGGAGCGCAAGATGTCGCTTGGCATGAAACAACTGAAACCAGACCCATGGGAGAACATCACCGACAAATATGCTGTCGGCACAAAACACACTGCCAAAGTCCGCAACTTCACAACCTTCGGCGTATTTGTCGAGATTGAGGAAGGCGTTGACGGTCTGATTCACATCTCTGACCTGTCGTGGACCAAGAAAATCAAACACCCTGCCGAGTTCACCACCATTGGCGCCGACATCGAGGTTGTTGTTCTTGAAATCGACAAAGAGAACCGCCGCCTGCGCTTAGGCCACAAACAGCTTGAGGAGAATCCTTGGGACGTATTTGAGACAGTATTCTCTGTCGATTCAATCTACGAGGGAACAATCATCGAGCTGACCGAGAAGGGCGCTGTTGTATCGCTGCCTTACGGTGTTGAGGGCTTCGCTACTCCGAAACATCTTGTAAAAGAGGACGGAACACAAGCCAAACTCGACGAGAAACTGCAATTCAAGGTTATCGAGTTCAACAAAGAGGCAAAGAAGATTATCGTAAGCCACTCACGCATCTTCGAAGACGCAAAACGCGGCGAGGAGAAAGCTAAGAAGGATACCACAGCAAAAGCCACCAAGAAAGCTACCAAGAAGATAGCTGACACCTTGGAGAAAACCACTTTGGGCGACATTGCAGAGCTTGCCGCACTGAAAGAGGAAATGGCTCAGGCTGAGAAACCGAAAGCTACTAAAAAGGCAAAAAAAGAGGAGCCTAAAAAAGACGAGGGAGCTGCCGAAGAAAAATAAATTTGAGATTTTGTTAACTCAATAATTGTTTTTGTTATATTTGGTCAACAAAAATCAATCATTCTGAATTATGGAATTTAAAATTGAAAAATTCGATAATTACACTCAGATAGAAGTTGTTATCGACAAACTTGACACCCACATCGCACCATCGCTGAAATCGGAGTTGGTGCTTATTGCAGGCAATGGCGAAAAGAACATCGTTTTGGATTTGAGCAATTGCAGATACTGCGACTCATCGGGTTTAAGTGCAATTTTAGTTGCCAACCGCTTATGCAAAAACGCAAACGGCATATTTGTGCTTGCAGGACTGCAGACAGCTGTTGAACGGTTGATTACCATTTCGCAACTTGATACAGTGTTGAACATTGCAAAAACAGTTGAGGAAGCTATAAAAATCGTCAATAAGGCTTAAATGTCTTTAACACTGAAAATCTTGGGATGTAGTTCAGCACGACCTACCCCCGACAGATATTCAACCGCTCAAGTGCTCAATGTGCTTGAGCGGTTCTTTTTAATCGACTGCGGCGAAGGCGCTCAGATAAACATGCGCCGCTATCGGGTGAACATGCTGCAGATTAACCACATATTCATCAGCCACGCCCACGGCGACCACTTCTACGGACTGCCCGGAGTGATATCGAGCATGAGCATGCAAAGCCGCACCTCCGACCTGCACATCTACTGCAACGAGAGGCTTGCCGAATTGCTGGACGCCACTGTCAACATTGGCGACAGCCCGCTGGGGTTCAACATCATCTATCACCACCTGACTTACAAAAACGGGCTTACCTTATTATATGAGGATGACAAAGTTACGGTTCACTCCTTCCCTCTCCGCCACCGCGTGCCGACGTGCGGATTTCTGTTCCGCGAGAAACCGAAACTCAGACACCTTAACGGCGTGTTAGCCAACGAGTTGGATATACCTATCAGCAAACGCTTCGGCATAAAGCAAGGCGAAGATTATGTGGCTCCCGACGGCACTATATATAAGAATGAGCAACTTACCACCCCACCCGACCGTCTGTGCTCCTACGCTTTTATGTCGGACACAATGAAACTTGCAAAAGCCGTGCCTTGGATTGAAGGCGTCGATTTGCTCTACCACGAGGCCACATACGGCGAAGACAACAAAAAACGCGCTAAGGACAACTGCCACTCCACCGCAAAACAAGCCGCAGAGATTGCGCAAGCCGCCAATGTCGGAAAACTGATTATCGGACATTATTCTAATAGGTATAAGGACTTGCAACCGCTACTTGATGAGGCACGCACTGTGTTCCCCGAAACGTATCTTGCGAAAGACGGCGAGGAATTTGTGGTGAAATAGTATTTTTCTATATTTATAGCTATCAAAAAAGGCGTATTACGATAATGTTATTTATTTTAATATCAACGCTTTAAACAATAGTAAGATTTACTTTTAAAAACATCATTCTATGAAAATCGTCAGATTCGCAACAGCGGCCGTATGTGCCTTGTTTGCTGTTAGTTGCAGCAATAATCAAACAAAAACCACGCTCAGCAACGAATTTGCTTTGGGCGATGTGCAACTGCTCGACGGACCGCTGAAAACGGCGCGCGACCTGAATATCAAGGTGCTGCTCGAGTACGACGTTGACCGACTGCTGGCGCCGTTCCGCAAGGAAGCCGGGCTTGAGCCGAAAGCCGAATCGTTCCCGTGCTGGATTGGCCTCGACGGACACGTGGGCGGCCACTATCTGTCGGCAATGGCTATCAACTACGCCGCCACGGGCAACGCCGAATGCAAGCGCCGAATGGATTATATGATTGCGGAACTCAAAGAGTGTCAGGAAGCTGGCATCAAGAACAATCCCGAATGGGGCGCGGGCTATCTGGGCGGAATGCCCGAAAGCGCAAAGGTGTGGTCAGCGTTCAAGAAAGGCGATTTTGGGCCGTACTGGGGCGCGTGGGCACCATTTTATAATATCCACAAAATGTACGCCGGCCTGCGCGACGCGTGGAACTACTGCGGCAACACCGACGCCCGCGATATGTTCCTGAAATACTGCGACTGGTGCGTCAACCTGTGCGCCGACCTGACCGACGAGCAAATGGAACAAATGCTCGGCAACGAGTACGGCGGTATGAACGAAGTTTTGGCCGACGCCTACGAAATGACTGGCGACGCCAAATATCTTGATTGCGCCAAACGATTCTCGCACAAGATGATACTGAATCCGCTTGCCGTTGGCGAAGACAAACTCGACAATCTGCACGCCAACACTCAGATACCGAAAATTATTGGTTTTGAGCGCATTGCACAACTTTCGGGCGACGCCGACTACAACAAGGCTGCACGATTCTTTTGGGAAACAGTGGTTTACAACCGCTCGCTAGCTTTTGGCGGCCACGGACGGCGCGAGCATTTCCCGTCGAAAGAAGCCTGCACCGACTACACCAACGACATTGACGGCCCTGAGTCGTGCAACTCATACAATATGCTGAAACTCACCGAAGACCTTTTCACAACCGAACCGCAGGCCCGCTACGCCGACTACTACGAGCGCACAATGTTCAACCACATTCTGTCGACTCAGAATCCCGAACACGGTGGTTATGTGTACTTTACATCGGCTCGTCCGCGCCACTACCGCGTTTACTCTGCGCCAAATATGGCAATGTGGTGCTGCGTTGGAACAGGTATGGAAAATCACGGAAAATACAACCAATTCATCTATACTAAAGCCGATAACAAACTGTATGTCAATTTGTTTGTGGCATCGGAACTCGATTGGAAAGAACGCGGAATCAAAGTCCGTCAAGAAACTGATTTTCCGTTTGGCGAGCAATCGAAAATCACGGTAACCGATTGCAAATCAGCCTTCGACCTTATGCTGCGCTACCCCGCGTGGGTGGCCAAAGGCGCTTTCTGCGTGAAACTGAACGGACAGCCGGTTGAAATCAATGCTGAACCGTCGTCATACATCAGCATCAACGGCTTGAAAAAAGGTGACATTCTGGAAGTTACATTCCCAATGCACACAAGCATCGAGCGTATGCCGAACGTGCCGCAGTACGTTGCGATTATGCACGGCCCCGTGCTGTTGGGAATGAAAACCGGCACCGAGGATTTGGCTGGCCTGATTGCCGACGACGGCCGCTGGGGACAGTACGCCGGCGGCGCTCTGCTGCCGATTGACAAGGCGCCGATTATCATCGAGGACGACATTGAGAACATTGGCGACAAACTGCAACCTATTGAGGGTAAGCCACTTCACTTCAAGTTGAATGCCCGTTTGGAAAACCCGATTGACGGCGAACTTGAGCCCTTCTTCGGCATCCACGATTCGCGCTATATGATTTATTGGCTGGCACTTACGAGCAAAGGCTACAAATCGTACATCGACTCGCTGTCGAACATCGAACGCGAGAAAATCAAACTGCAACAGCGCTCAACCGACTTTGTTTCGCCAGGCGAGCAACAGCCTGAAACTGACCACGCTATGCAGGCCGAAAAATCGCACACTGGCAACACGCAGAACGTCTTCTTCCGCACGGCAAGCAACGGCGGCTTCTTCAGCTACGATATGGCCACGCAACAGCGCACCGACCTGGCGCTCTACGTCAAATACTGGGGCGTGAACGACTGGGGCAACAAGGTTTTCGACATTCTAATCGATGACGAGAAACTGACCACCGTGAACAACATAAAACGCTGGAACACTTCACAATTCAAGACTGAAGAGTACCCAATTCCGGCCTCAATGCTGAATGGCAAAAAGAGCGTGCGCGTGAAGTTCCAAACCAATCCCGACACTGAAATTGGCGGAATTTATGAGGTGCGGTTGGTGAAGAAATAACAGACTGAAAATAAACCACATAACACCACTAAATAATATGAAACGAAACCTTCTGACACTGATTCTGGCGCTGCCAACAATGCTTTTCGCACAAAGCCAATCGGGCGGCACGAACGTCGAAATAAAATTCTATACACCTGACATTGTGCGCGTTACAAAGACACCGCAAAATTCTGTCGGTGCTCAAGCGAGCCTTGTGGTAACACTCACGCCGCAGAATGTGGATGTTAAGAAAACTTCGTCAGGCGGCATAACCACTTATCAGTCTGACAAACTGAAAGTTACAGTTGACCAAAATGGCAAGGTTTCGTTCGCTTCGCTGAAAGGCGGCAAGCTGTTGGACGAAAATGCATACAGTTTTTCGCCAATAACCGCAGGCACCGACAAGGGAAGTTTCAAGATTTCGCAGTCGTTCAAACTTGCTGCAAATGAGACAGTTTACGGCGTTGGAACAATCCAAAACGGCAAACTTGAGCGCAACAACACCGAAACGCTGTTGGAACAGAGCAATCTTGAAGATTTTCAGAATGTTATACAGTCGATAAAAGGCTGGGGAATCTATTGGGACAACTATTCGCGCGGCAAATATTCCGAAAAAAACACCGTGATGACGCTTGAAGGCGAGGTGGGCGACGTTATCGACTACTATTTTATGTACGGCGGCACGCCCGACGGCGTAATTGCCTTAATGCGAGAACTTTCGGGCAAAGTGCCGATGTTTCCGCTGTGGACTTTCGGCTACTGGCAGAGCAAAGAGCGCTACAAATCGCAGGACGAGACTGTGGGTGTGGTTGAAAAATACCGCGAACTTGGCGTGCCCCTCGACGGCATAATTCAGGACTGGCAGTACTGGGGCAACAACTATCTGTGGAACGCAATGGACTTTCTATCAGAGAGTTTCGCCGACGGCAAGGGGATGATTAAGCGAATCCACGATATGAACGCCCACATTATGATTTCAATCTGGGCAAGTTTCGGACCTATGACACAGCAATTCAAAGAGTTAGAGAAAGATAACCTTCTGTTCACCTTCGGCACCTGGCCGCAGAGCGGAATATCGCACATTTGGCCGCCCGTGATGAAATATCCGTCGGGCGTGAAGGTTTACAACCCGTTCCCGCAGAAGGCCAAAGACATTTACTGGAAGTACCTTAAAACGCTGTATGACTATGGGATAGACGCTTGGTGGGTGGACTCGACCGACCCCGATTGCTTCTACCCCACCGACGACGATTATGAGTTCCCGACAGGCTTTGGCTCGTTCCGCAAGATGCGCAACGCATTTCCGTTGGCCACCGTCAGCGGGATTTACGAAAATCAACGCAAAGTATCTGAAAAACAGCGAGTTTTCATAATGACGCGCTCGTCGTATGCTGGTCAGCAACGTTACGGCTCGAATATGTGGAGCGGCGATGTGGCCTCGTCGTGGGATATGTTGCGCAAGCAAATACCTGCAGGACTGAACTATACGCTCACTGGCAACCCGAATTTCAACACCGATATTGGCGGATTTTTCTCGGGTTCGTACAACGTTCTCGGCCCTGCGTCGGGCGCGAAAAACCCTCAATTTCAGGAACTTTACGTGCGTTGGATGCAGTACGGACTGTTCAACCCCGTTTTCCGTTCGCACGGCGCCGACACCCCGCGTGAGATTTATCAGTTTGGCTCGAAAGGCGAACCGATTTACGATGCCATTGAATCAACTATCAATTTGAGATACAAGTTGTTACCTTACATTTATTCGTTGGCTTTCGACGTGACGAAAAACGATGCAAGTTATATGATGCCGCTTTTCGCCTACTACCCCAACGATGCGAAAACGCTGCGCCTTGCCGATGAGTTTATGTTCGGAAAATCAATCCTCGCCGCACCCGTGGTTTCACCGCAGTACACCGAAGAGAAGATTATCAAAATCGATGAGATGACGGGCTGGGACAAACAAGAGACTGGCAGCGCAAAGTCCTATCCGTCAGTCGATTTCACCACAAAGAAAACCGCAGAGAAATATCTGCCGAAGGGCGACAACTGGTACTATTTCTGGGACAACAAACTCTACACGGGCGGCAAAACCGTGACCGTTGAAACCACGATTGACCACACGCCGATTTTTGTCAAGGCAGGCAGCATTATCCCGTTTGCCGAAGTCGCACAAAATACTGTAGAACAACGCTTTGACACGCTCACAATCAAGATTTATCCTGGCAAAGACTGCACCTTTGAACTCTACGAAGACGAGGGCGACAACTACAACTACGAGCGCGGCGCGTACTCGATTATCAAGTTCGTTTGGAACGACAAAGCCCAAACGCTCACCATTGACGACCGCAGCGGCTCGTTCGACGGAATGTTACAAAACCGCACATTCAAAGTTGAAAGGGCAGACAGTGGCAAAACCACTATAATTGATTATGATGGGACAAAAGCCGCTGGGTATGTCTTGAAGAAATAGACGAATCATTTTATGAAATTCAAAACCGAAAAATGACAACAACCACTGACAGCAAATACAATCCAAAAGTCGTAACCGCCGTTTGGCTGGTTATATTGCTGATTGTAAATTATTTTCAACGCTTCAAACTCTACACGTTCGAGTCGGACCACTTGTTTTTGTTCGACGCCGATTGGTTCACAGGGCATTTATTTGAAGTTGGCGGTATCAATCTGTTAATCAGTTCGTTCCTGACGCAGTTTTTCAAATTCCCGATTGTCGGGGTTGCTGTTACAACAATCATTTACGCGACAATCGTTTTTTACCTTAACAAACTGATTTCGAGCGTTATTGAATCAAAAATACCCAATCCGCTGGCGTTGGTTCCCGTCGGTTTTATGGTGCTTTGCATTGAAGACCCGTTCAACGGCTACCGCGGCCATTTGGCAATGGCTGTCGGATTGGCGGCTGTGGTTATTTATCAGCGTGTTATTCAGCAAAAAGAGAAATATGAAATTGCCATTGCGTTGGCGTTTTCGATGGTGCTGTACGCTCTTTTCGGGTCGGTGGCGCTGTTGTTCGACGCGACAATTCTCACCATCGCCCTACTCAACCGCCGCACGCCAAAAGCGGCCATTGTTGCAACGGTGGCAACGCTGCTTTGTTGCTTTGCCGCGCAACTGGCAGAGCAATTCATTTCGTACACCGAAGCCACCCTGCCAATGCAATACTACAACTGGCCAACGCCTTTTCGCACAATGCTTTTCGCGTGGTTGACCATTCCTGTTGTGCTGATTTTGGCAAAAGTCCTTAGTCGGACGAAAATCAAGCGCGAGATTGCCGACACTGTTGCGTTGGTAGTTATTGTTGGCGCTTTCGGCCTTGGATTCAACAAGTTACATAACCCAAAAATCGCAAAAATGCAGCACGAGGCTTATTTGGCCGACAACAACCGCTGGGACGACATTATAAACCTCAACAAACGCAGCAACTCACCCACTATCATTGTGAGTTACACCAATTTAGCTCTCGCCAAACAAGGCCAACTGCTCGACCGAATGTTCGAGTTCAACCAACAATTGCCCGCACAGCGAACTGACTCTCGGACAGTGCGTAACGAGATTCTGCGAATGGAAAGCCTTGTTTACTTCGAGAGCGGCCACGTGGCGGAAGCACGCAAGGCGGCTTTCAACCGCGCGCTGATAACGCCCGACGGCGTTGAGCCTCACGACTTTACACGGCTAATCAGTATCAACAAGTCGTTTGGCGCCGACACTGTGAGTCAGAAATATGCCAACGTGCTCGGCAAAACATTGTTTTACAGACAGAAAGCCGCCGCTACCCTTACCGACACCAATGTCAGCCACCTGCCGCTGGCCAACAACTTTTGCGAGATTAACGGCTTTGCCGACGACTATCGGCTGATTGTAGAAGCCAACCCACAAAACGCTGTGGCACAGCAATTTCACATTGCTTACATTCTGCTCACCGCCGACAAAAACCGACTTCTCGCCTACCTCAACGACCACAAGGGGCAACCGCTGCACCGCCGCGTTGAAGAGGCCTGCACGCTAATGTTCAGCCCCGACGAGTGCCGTAGTTTTGGCGTTAGCGAAAACGCGATAAACGACTTCGAAAAATTGAAAAAAGGTCAGTCAATCAACAACTTCTACCAATCGTACTGGTACTATATCGCATACCTGAACACAACAATCAAGCAAAAATGAGAGCATTAGCCACAAACATATTGATAGTCACACTGTTGGCCGCTTGCACAACAACAGTTGACAACATTGTGCCAACCAACACCGACTTGGCCATTTTCCCTGATTACAAATCAATTACACTGCCGTGCAACATTGCGCCAATCAACTTTTCGGTTGCCGACAGCATCAGCATCGACGCTGTGGTGATTGAAGGGCGCAACGGCAAGTTAACCGCCAAAGTGTCAGATAATTGCACACAAATCGGCATCGACCAATGGCACCAATTGCTGGCCGCCAACCTCGGCGACTCGCTTCGCTTCACTCTATGCCGCAAAGCCGACGGCAAATGGCTGGGATACAAGCCTTTTACGGTTTTCGTCTCGCCCGACTCGATTGACAAAACACTGGTTTACAGGCTCATTCCGCCTGGCTACGAGATTTGGAACCGAATGGGTATCTATCAGCGCGACCTTGAGACGTTCGACGAGCGGGCAATCTACGAAAACCGCTATGGCAAAGGCAATTGCGTCAACTGCCACTCGTTCTGCGCCAACAGTTCCGACAAGATGATGATGCACTTAAGAGTCAATATGGCAGGCACTTACGTGTTCAGCAACAACACAATAGGCAAGGTTGAAGCCGACTTCAGCAAATTCGCCGCCAACCCCACCTACCCCTACTGGCACCCGTCGGGGCGGTTTATCGCATTCTCGCTCAACAAGATATTTCAGGATTTCCACACCGCCGACCCGAACATTATCGAGGTTTACGACGATGTTTCGGATGTCATTGTCTTCGACCTTGAAAACAATGCGATTATCAGTTCACCACTGACCTGCGCCACCAACGCTTTCGAAACATTCCCGTGCTTCTCGCCCGACGGCAAATGGCTCTATTTCTGCACTTCGCAAGCCTTTGATTCTGTGCGATATAATTACAAAAACGCTCATTACAGCATTTGCAGAATTGAGTTCGATGCCGAAGCGAAAAAACTTGGCACAACAGTAGATACAGTGGTGAATGCGGCGGCAATGGGCAAAAGCGCCTCTTTCCCGCGCGTCTCGCCCGACGGCCGTTTCCTGCTCTACACCCTGTCGGATTACGGCAACTTCAGCATTTGGCACCGCGAAGCCGACCTGAAAATGATTGACATTGAAACTGGCGACAGCGTTGATATAAGTTCTATAAACAGTTCGTTGACTGAAAGTTACCACTCGTGGGCTAGCAACTCGAGGTGGGTTGTGTTCAGTTCGCGCCGTGGCGACGGTCTCTACACCCGCCCCTACATTGCCCACATCGACAGCAACGGAACAACCTCAAAACCTATGCTTTTGCCCCAACAAAATCCGCAAAAATACTACACCGAATTGTTCTACTCGTACAACATTCCCGAACTTGTAAAATCGGAAGTCGAATTATCGGCACGAAAAACGGATTTGTTGATTCGGGGAATGCAGAAGAAATAATTAATCACACTAACACAAAGTCGTGTAACACAATATTGTGCAAGGCTATGGCACGCTGACAAGTACAACTGCACTATAGTTTTTCTGAAGACCAAATTCTTGTTGTTTGATTATTATTACCCTTCCACAACTCGCAAAAATATCGAGTTATGGACGGGTGATAATTTTTATAACTTGCCATAACTCGAAAAAATATTGAGTTATGGACGGATAATAATAAAATATTTTTTATGTTTGTAGTGTAAAAATCAACAAGATGAGTGGAATCATAGGCAGAAATAAAGAGACAGAAAGTCTGGAATCGCTTTACAAATCAAACCGTTCAGAGTTTATCATTGTGTATGGGCGGCGGCGCATTGGCAAAACATTTCTGGTGAACTCGGTATTCGAGAAGCGTATGACATTTGCATACACTGGCGCAAGAAATCAATCGCAAAAAGTTCAATTACAGCATTTTGCCGAACAATTAAAATTGTTTTCGAAGTCGAAATTTGCACCCGAACTGAAAAATTGGGAAGACGCCTTCAATCAGTTGAAAGAGTTGATATTAGCGCTTCCCGCAACAAAACGCAAAGTGATTTTCTTCGACGAAATGCCGTGGATTGACACGCCCAAAAGTAGTTTTGTGGCGGCGCTGGAATATTTTTGGAACGCTTGGGCGGCTCAACGAACCGACATTATGTTTATTGCCTGTGGTTCAGCCACTTCGTGGATGGTTGACAAACTTGTAGAAAACAAAGGCGGCCTTCACAACCGCATAACCGCACAAATCTATTTGCGGCCCTTCACACTTGGCGAATGCGAGCGAATGCTCATCGCAAACAATTGTGTATGGGATAGATACACCATTCTGCAATGTTATATGACTTTTGGAGGCGTACCCTTTTATTTGACTCTTATGAATCCGAAAGAGAGTCTTGCCCAAAACATAAACCGCCTGTTTTTTGAGAAAAACGCCGTAATGAAAAACGAGTTTGACGAACTGTTCAACGCGCTTTTCAATCAGGCTGACAGGTATATCGAAGTGGTTTCGGCTCTTGCCCAAAGGCGTGAAGGATTGCAAAGGGCTGAAATTATTGCAGAAACATCGTTTTCGGGTGGCGGTCTGTCGAAAATTCTCGACAATCTCGAACGTTGCGATTTTATAACATCGTATTCAAAATATAAAAGCACAATAAGAAACTCATTTTACAGAATATCAGACAATTATCTGCTTTTTTACTTTAAATTCATTCACGGCAACAATTCGAAAGACAATCGTTATTGGACCAACAATCTCACAACACCTGCTGTAGCTGCGTGGCAGGGGGTCAGTTTCGAGACGGTATGTATTCAGCATCTCGAACAGATAAAAAAGAAGTTGGGAATCAGCGGAATAGCAACAAATTCGTGCTCGTGGCGGAAAAACGGCACCAAAGCGTCGCAAGGCACACAAATCGACTTGCTCATCGACCGCGCCGACCGCATAATTAATATTTGCGAAATGAAATTCTCGCAAGTACCATATTCAATATCAAAAGATTACGAAAACAATTTGCGTCTGAAAATGGCATACTTCATTGAAGAAACCAAAACACGCAAATCGCTTGCCCTGACAATGGTTACAACGTATGGCGTTTTGCAAGGCTTCCATTCGGGAATAGTTAATAATGAAGTGGTTATGGACGACCTGTTTGTGAGTGCGGAATAAAAGCCAAATCATCAAACTCAGGTGCGGAAAGTGGGGTAAAATATGCGGTTTCCGCACCTGAGTTGAATATTGTCAAACAAACTTCTATTTCAATTTTTCTTTCAGTTTGTTCATACTCTCGTCGTCGATTTTATAACGACGGTCGAATCTCAAGTCTTCGCAGACACGGCGGCCATCAGGCGTTATGGTCTCGTGGTGCGGAATACCGCTGAAGGTGAACAGTTCCTTCAAACGGGAAAATTCGGCCACAGGCAGACAGACTGTCTCTTCGTCGGCAAGCCACTCGCTAACATATTTTTTGTATGGCTCGCTACCTTCGGAAGTGTACTCTTCGGCAACAAATATGAGTTTGACATCGGTGCGTTTGGCAATTTCGGCACGCTGCTGCTTGGTTGATTCTATATTCTGACGACACGGACCGCAGCCCAGTCCCCAAAAATCGAACACAAGGAAACGCCCCGGATATTTTGCATTGTACGAGTGAATGAAATCGGCAGCCGGATTGTTGTTCGGGAGCGGTGTTGCAAATTCGACCGGAGCAAACTGCTCATCGATATACCGCTCTGCTTTTTTGCGGACATATGGATTGGTAAGATATGGCAGACACAATTCCAAATCTTCGCGTTTCAATCCCTTTTGAGTCTGCATATTCTTGTAACAGCATATCTGCGCCATCAGATTGTTGTGGTCGCAACCCATCAAATCGCGGTAAGCGGCAAAAACGGTGTCAATTGAATTCTGATTATATCCATTTCGGAATTCTATTTTCATCCTTAAACGCATAATGGCATCGGCGTACTGAAGGCGGTTTACAATTGTGGAATAGTAAAAACTCGACATCAACAGAGGATTGTCGAAGTCAATGCGGTGCAACTGCTCGTAATTCTTCACATTGAGCAAGGCGTCGTATTCTGTAGTATCGGACGCGCTCGAAGACGAGTCATCGAGATTTATATAAATAGCACCATTTACTGCCATTGGCATTTCTAATTTATGTATTCGGTCCATTGCATATGACATCAATGCATAAACAAAATACGTCTGCATATCGGCCAAAGCCAACTGCATTTCCATTGGTGTGAAATGACGGCTTCGACCGATTATGGCAAGGCGCAGAGTCAGGTTTTTCCATAGCTTGTCGGCTTCAATCTTCGCATCTTCAAAACACCCATCGAAATCTGCCATTTTATAAGATAAATCTTTAAACAAATCCGATTTCAGCCAACGCTCAACATCTTTGCTGCTGCCGCTGTTATAGAAGCACTCGTAAACGCCGAATTTGTTTGGCCGCAGGGTTATATCAACTGTGTCGCCGGGGCGGGCAAAAAACAGGAAATTCATAGGAACACCATTGTTTGAATTGCGGTCCCAAAACAATTCGCAGACAGGATAGCTTGCGCAGAACCGTTTTTCGAACGAGCCATCGTCAGCAATATTCAGCACTAATGTTTTACCTTTTCCACCAAAAACATCAGTGACGACGCTTTGCAGCACTGGGAATCCTAATTTTTCAGCGTCGTATTCTTCTAACCGACCACGAACAGTTATGGTGTCGGTGGCGAGCCAGTCATCAGGAATGGTGAACGGATATGCATCCAAAAGTTGCTCGAAAGTAGGAGCGTTCTGCTCGATTTTCTTATCGTGGATACCCAGCAATTTAAAAGCCCTATCAACGTCGCCTTCGATAAAATCGAACATCTGCACATTGCGCGGCAACGGCTCGAAATTCATTGTAAACTCAAAAACGCTGTCGGGCATTGAAATAATATCGTCGAGCTTAATGCCTGAAGCCGAACGCATCGGATAGCGATTGCCAACTTCATCTCTCAAATAACTATTCGATACAAAACAGAAAGGCCTACCGATAGGATATTTCATTCTGAAACAAACAGTTGTGGCGGTATCGGCAATGATTACCTTAGTGGCTTCAAAGTTGCCCCAACTCATATTTATGCAACCCATCGATTCGGGCGACTCAATAACAATGGCGCCACGAGCGCTGCTTGAGGTGGCGAGAATTGCTGCGGTGGCTGTAATTGTCAACGCAGCGGCGATGAAATTTCTCTTCATAAAGATTAGAGTTTAGATTAGTAATGAATTTATTATGGCAGAAAGATAACGATATTTTTCAATCGATATTATTTACTTAATTTCCGCTAAAAAAGTATTTTATACTTTTATTTCATTATCTTTGGCAAATAGAAACTTAAAACAAACGAGTATGAAACAACTATTTGCCACCGCAACTCTTTTAGCGACAGTCATTTGTGCCACGGCACAGCAAAATCCGGTCATCAAAACCGTCTTCACCCCCGACCCGGCGCCTTACGTGCACGGCGACACGGTCTATCTGTTTGTGGACCACGACGAAGACGACGCCACATATTTCAAAATGAAGGACTGGCTGCTGTTCAGCACCACCGATATGGTGAACTGGACCTATCTGGGCACACCCGTATCGACTGAAACATTCAGTTGGGCGGCTCACGGCGACCGCGCTTGGGCATCGCAAGCGGTTGAGCGCAACGGCAAATGGTACTGGTACGTCTGCTGCAACACCAACAAGGGCGAGGATGCTCTGGCGGTGGCTGTGGCCGACAATCCGCAAGGGCCATACACCGACGCCATCGGCAAGCCGCTTGCCATCGGGTGCTCGTTCATCGACCCATCGGTATTCATTGACGACGACGGCAGCGCCTACCTGATTTGGGGCAACAAGGGCTGCTGGTATGGCAGATTGAACGACGATATGGTCTCATTTGCTGACGGTTACAAAGAGATTCCCGGCTTTACCGACCCGGCTTGCTTCGGTCCTGAATCGAAAAAAATGAACTGGTGCAAGAACCAAGAAGAAATGATGACCGGCTACGAGGAAGGCCCGTGGCTTATGAAGCGCAACGGCACCTACTACCTGTCGTACCCCGCCGGCGGCGTGCCCGAACATATGGCATACTCGACCGCAACATCGATTGACGGCCCGTGGACCTACCGCGGACGCATTATGGACGAGGCCGAAAACAGTTTCACCATCCACGGCGGCAACATCGAGTTCAAGGGGCACAACTATATGTTCTACCACAACGGCGCTCTGCCCAACGGCGGCGGATTCAAACGCGCCACCTGCATTGAGGAATTCGAGTTTCAGGCCGACGGCTCGATACCGTTCATTCCGTTCACCAAAACGGGCGTGAAACCCACCGGAACGCTCAATCCGTATGCCGTGACGCAGGCCGAAACAATGTCGGACTCGTGGGGCGTGAAGGTTGACCGAAGGGCTGGGAAGCGCCATTTTGTGACATCAATCCACAACGGCGACTGGATTAAGTTGAGCAATGTCGATTTTGGCGACCATCAGCCGCAACTTGCTACAGTTGAGGTGCTTAACTGTCAGAATCCTGGCGTAATCGAGTTTTATGTCGATAACATTGGCGGACGTCCTGTGGCACAAGTCAAAGTCGGGCCCGAAAATGCTGTCTTCCACGGAAATATCACCGGCAAGGTGAGCGGCATCCACGACCTTTATCTGCTCTTCCGCGGCGGCGACAAGGAACTCTTCGATTTCGACTGGTGGAAATTCAATGTCAATGTAAATCAACCGATTATACAGACCAAATACACTGCCGACCCTGCACCGTACGTTCACGGCGACACCATCTATCTTTACACAACTCACGACGAGGACACAGCCAACGGCTTCCAAATGTTTGATTGGCTGCTATATACATCGACCGATATGGTGAACTGGACCGACCACGGCGCGGTGGCTTCGCTCGACGATTTCAAGTACTACGACGGCAAGAACGGCGCGTGGGCCGAATGCGTGGTTGAGCGCAACGGCAAGTGGTATATGTACTGCCCGATTCACGGTCACGGCATTGGCGTGCTGGTGGCCGACTCACCCTTCGGACCGTTCCGCGACCCGCTCGGACAGCCGCTTGTATGGCAGAAGGAACACTGGTACGACATCGACCCGTCGGTGTTTATCGACGACGACGGACAGGCCTATATGTACTGGGGCAACCCGAATGTGTACTACGTGAAACTGAACGAGGATATGATTTCGTACTCGGGCAGCATTGTGCAGTTGGATTATAAAATTCCTGATTATCAAGAAGGTCCGTGGTTCTACAAACGCAAAGGGCACTATTATCTGGCGTTCGCTTCGACGTGCTGCCCCGAAGGCATCGGCTATGCAATGAGCGACAGCCCGACAGGCCCGTGGAAGTATATGGGGCACATTATGAACCACACGCAGCGCACGCGCGGCAACCACCCTGGAATCATTGATTATAAGGGCAAATCGTACGTTTTCGGTCTGAATTACGACCTTATGCACCTTGAAACCTACAAGCACCACGAGCGCCGTTCGGTTTCAGCCGCCGAAATGCACTACAATGCCGACGGCTCGATTCAGGAACTGCCTTATTTCCACGACGCTACGCTCGAGCCGATTGACAAGTTCAATCCGTTCCGCATCGTTCCCGCCGCCACAATGGCGTGGGGCTACGGCCTGAAAACAACCGTCAACGGCAAGGGCAACATCTGCCTGAATAACATTGATAATGAGGAATATCTAATGCTGCGGAATGTCGATTTCAGCTCTGGCGCAAAGTCGATAACCGTGAGCGCCGCGGCTGCCAACGCTGCAAAAATTGAGGTGCACATCGACTCTGCCGACGGCGAACTGCTTGGCACAGTGAACATTGCGAAGACGAAAGACCTGAAAACATTCAAATCGTTCAAAGCCGCACTGAAACCCGTTGCTGGCTGCCACGACCTTTACTTTGTGTTCAAAGGCGAAGGAAAGGATTTGCTGATTTTTGAGAGTTGGGGAATGGGGAAGTGAGTTATTGCTATCTTTGCGCAAAAATTAAGACTGATATGCAAGAGAAAATCATCGTTCTTGACTTTGGCGGACAATATGCCCACCTGATTGCCAACCGCGTACGTCGGTTGGGCGTTTTCACCGAAATCCACTCGCCGGCAGCACCTGTCGAGGAGTTGGCCGGCGCGAAAGGCATCATCTACAGCGGCGGACCGGCAAGCGTTTATGCCGCCGACGCACCCGACTACAATCCTGAAATACTGAACATTCCGGTTCCAAAACTCGGCATCTGCTATGGTCACCAACTGATGGCGTCGCAACTGGGCGGCACCGTGAAACCGGGAAAGGTGAAGGAGTACGGCATATCGGATTTGATTATCGGCGACAGTCAACACCCGCTGCTGAAGGGCATTCCGGCATCGTCGCCAATGTGGATGAGCCACGGCGATTCGGTCTCGCAACTGCCTGACGGATACCGCGTTATAGCATCAACAAAAGACTGCCCCATTGCCGCTGTGGCCTTGGACGAGCGCAAAATCTACGGCATTCAGTTCCACCCCGAAGTGACGCACAGCCGCTACGGAATGCAGCTTTTAGACAATTTCATCGGCATCTGCCAATGCGAGCGCACTTGGAATATGAAAAGCTATATGCCGCTGATTTCGGAGAAGATACGCGCCGAAGTTGGCTCGCGCAAGGTGTTCCTGCTGGTTTCGGGCGGAGTCGACAGCACGGTGGCCTTCGTCTTGCTGAACAAAGTACTTGGTACAGAGCGCGTTATGGGCTTGCACATCGACAACGGAATGATGCGTATGGACGAATCGCAGAAGATTATCGAGTTCCTGAAAGCCGAAGGAATGCACAACCTGCGCGTGGTTGACGCCACCGCCGATTTCCTTGGCAAACTCGAAGGCATAACCGCACCCGAAGAGAAGCGCAAACGCATTGGCGCAACGTTTTTAACGGTGAAAGACAAGGAGATGCGCAAGCTCAACCTCGACCCGAAAGAGTGGATGATTGCGCAAGGCACCATCTACCCCGACACCATTGAGAGCGGCGGCACAAAGAACGCCGACCTGATAAAAACACACCACAACCGCGTTAAGGAAGTGATGGACCTGATGGCGCAAGGTCTTCTGCTTGAGCCACTTGCCGACCTTTACAAAGACGAGGTGCGTATGCTCGGCGAAGAACTTGGCATTCCGCACAATCTGGTTTGGCGTCACCCCTTCCCTGGCCCGGGCCTTGGCGTGCGCCTGCTCTGCACCGACGGGAAAGGCGAATTTGCATCGAACGCCGATGTTGAAGGTTTGGACAAATATTTGAAAGACAATAATATCGAAGGCCGTGTGCTGCCCGTAAAGAGCGTCGGCGTACAAGGCGACGGCCGCACCTACGCACAGCCTTTCCTTCTGACAACCAAAAACTTAAGTTGGAAAGAGTGCGAGCGTTTCAGTACCGAATTGGTGAACCGCTTCAAAGTCATCAACCGCGTTATCTGGCAAGTTGGCACAGTATCGGACGAGATGCCGAAACTTGTCGCTCAATACGCCACCAAAGAGAATTTCGACACTCTGCGCAAGTTCGACAACATCTGCACCGAATTCCTGCAAGCCAACGACCTTTACGAGAAAATCTGGCAGATGCCCGTGGTTCTGACGCCGCTACGCGTGCAAGACAAACCCTGCATTGTGATGCGCCCCGTGAACAGCTCGGAAGCAATGACGGCCAACTTTGCCGAAATCGACCAAACACTGCTTGGCGGCCTGTGGCAACAGTTCAAAGCCGATGGCGCCGGCTCGCTCTGGTACGACGTGACGCACAAACCTCCGGGAACTATTGAGTGGGAATAGATTGAAGGACTGAAGGATTGAAGGATTGAATATTTAAATATGGAGAGGTCAAAGGTTTTCGGCCTCTTTTTTTTTGTCGGCAATAAAAAATCAGCGCAAACCGAGGGGCTTTTTCAAAAAAAATGCGCAACTTTCAGCAAACATTCTGAATGGAGAGCATTATTTACATTGGCAGCGCCGAAAACCGGCCAACCATTCTCGACAAAAGCGACGAAAATCATCAGGTGATTTCAGTTGCAAATGTTGACATGGATGCCATTGGACAGATGTCTTCAACGCTGATTGTCATCGACTTAAAGAGCATCGACTTGGCGAAAGCCCTACCGCTTGTAACCGACAAACACTTCAGCGACACAGCTTTTGTGGCTCTTGTGGCGCCAGGCAATGCAAATTTGATTAAAACCATCTATGAATCAGGATTTTACGATTGCATAAGCTCGACCGATACAGCGGAGGAGAATGTCAGGCTTGAAAACATAATCAGCCGGGTTACAAGCCGTAACAAACGGCGCGGCAAGTTCCGCAAGGTGATGCAGTGCATCGACCTGTCGTCGAACTCGTTTATGATTCTTGACGCCGAGGGCGAGATAATCTGGTGCAACGACGGCTTTGTGAAAATGTACGGCTACGGCTTTGAAGATTTCAAGCGAAAATTCGGCAGTAACATTCTGGAATTCAGCGACAATCCGAACATACGCAAGTACTTAGACCGATGCACAAACAACAAGGAGCCAGTGACCTACTCGGCGGCCTACACCACGGGCGACATCTGCAAGTGGATTCAAACCACACTGACACCGGTCTTGGGCCGCGATGGCAACGTCAAAAACCTGTTTGCCGTGGAGACGGACATCACCAAGCTGAAAGAGGCTGAGATGTCGCTGAATCAAAAGAATGAGTATATGCTGTCGCTGACAAAGCATCTGCAAGAGACAAACAAACTGCTTGAACAGCAACAGATTGAGATTAACACGCAGAACAACGTCATTGCCGAGGAGAAACGCAAGTCGGATGAGCTGCTGCTAAACATTCTGCCATTCGAGATAATGCGGCAGCTGAAGTCGAAAGGCTCGGTGTCGCCGCGCCAATACAAGAGCACGACAATCCTGTTCCTCGATTTCGCCAACTTCACCAATCTGACAAGCGAGCTGTCGCCTAAGGAGTTGATTGAGAGGCTTGACTCTTATTTCAAGATTTTTGACGACATAACCGACGCGCATTTCATCGAGAAGATAAAAACCATTGGCGACGCCTACATGTGCGCCGGAGGCCTGCCGCTGAGCAACAAGAGTCACCCGTTCGACACTGTGCTGGCAGCACTCGACATGCAGTACGCAGTGAACAAAATGGCCGACGAGAGCATCGCCAACGGCATTAACCCATGGCGCTGCCGCATAGGGCTGCATACCGGACCGGCCATTGTGGGCGTGGTGGGGCGCAAAAAGTACGTTTATGACGTGTGGGGCGTGACGGTGAACACCGCAGCGCGCGTTGAACAGGAAGGCGTGGTGGGCAAAGTGTGCGTATCGGAGAACACCTACAACTACATAAAAGACTATTTCGACTGCGAATGCCGCGGCACCATTTATCCGAAACATATGGAACCGCAAAACTCATACATCGTGCACCGTCTGAAGCCCGAATTCTCGAGCGACGAGCTGGGACTTGTGCCAAACGAGGTGTTTAAGAAGATGCTGAACACGTTGTAACGGGGAAAGTGATAAGTTATAAGTTACAAGTTATAAGGTTTAAGTTTAAAGTTATAAGTATTCGAAGTTTAGAGTTTTGAATAATCAATAATCATAAATCAAAATTCAATAATTATGAAAGAGGAACTTGGAAATATGGCGGTCAAACTGAAAGCCATGGAAGGGACAAATTGCTGCCAGGCTGTAGCATTGGCGCTGTCGTCGGAGACTGACTTGGACGACGATGTGTTGAGAAAATTAGGTGCCGGATTCGGCTCGGGTATGGGAACAATGGACGGCACCTGCGGTGCATTGGTGGGTGCGGGAATGATTGCCAGCCTGAAAACCGAAGGCAAAAACTCAAAGCATTTCACCAGCAAAATTCTGACACGCTTCCGCGAACTGTCGGGCGCTACGGCTTGCAAAGACCTTAAAGGCCGCGACACGGGCATTGTGCTATGCCCCTGCGACAAATGCGTTTACAATGCTGTTATGGCTTACTGCGAGACATTTGGAATAGAGTAATCAAACCGCACTAAAACCAAAAAAAACGCACGGAGCCGGACTCTGTGCGTTTTTTTTGCTCAAAACAAGCGAGTTAGAACGAGAACTTATATCCTACGCCAATGCTTATGTTCTGACTGTGGTGATTGAACACACTATGCAGTTTTGTGCCTTTTTTGTTCGAGTCGATGTCCTTCTCGTTGCAGAAATCGTAGAGGCAGAAGAAATCGAACGAATGACCTTTCTTCAATTCCCACTCGGTGCCCAAACCTAAGCGTACACGGTTGATATACACATCTTTATACCCTTCCCAATTGTAATCGGAATATATTCCTTTCACATCATCAAAAGTGTATGTCCATTTTGGAGCGTTCAGCGTGTTGCGGATGTCAACGTAAGCGTACGGTTCCCACGCGCCAAGGCCTTTGTATTGCGCCATTATGCGGCTACGCAAAGTCCAGCCGTTCGCCACATCCTGATACTCGTTGTTCACCTTTTTGTTGGTCATTTGCAGACGCTCGCGCAACGACAGCTTGAAGTCGCCCATGCGGTACGAGCCGGTAATGTCAAAAGTGAAGCGGTGGCGCGGCTTCCACTCCGTCAAAGTATCCTTTGTGGTTTTGCGCTCGATAAATGTGTAACTCACTGCGGTTTTCAAGTAGTCGTTCACCTTGTAGCTGACGCCAGCGGTACCTTGATAACGCCAAAAGTTGCTGAAGTTATCATTGAAACGAACTTCGCCGTTAGCAAATGCGTGCAAGCCTTTGGCGAGTTTTTTGTCGGCCTCAGCCGAAATGCGACCGCCAAAATCGGTGCCGTCATCAATAGCATCTTGAGCTAAAACGCTCATCGGAAGTGCCAGCAATGCGGCAAGCGAAGCTATAACTATCTTTTTCATAATCAGTTGGTTTTAAGATTGTTTATTCTGTATATCTTTTCGCCTTCGTCAGCATATTGATTGTGTTGGTCTCGCCTTCCTGAAGGTCGTAGGTAACCTTGATGAAGGCGGCGTCTTTCAAGAAATCGACGTGACCAATCTCTATAGCGTTGATTTTTATGCCGATACGTTTCTCAAGGTCGGCAATCAGTTCATCGCGTTTTTCGGGCACAATCATATCGATGCGGTCGTAAAGCACCAGCTTGGTTGTGGTGTGGTTGGTCGATACGGCTGTTTCGAGAATGGCTATCAATATCACTATCAGAAGGTTAACCAATACCAAAACGCCAACGTTGCCCAGCTCGAGTGCGTAGTGTGGGTTGGTGGCTACATCGGTAACTTGGAACAGCTGCGCAAGGCCGTTGACAGCCGCAAGTGCAATAATGATAAATAGATAGGTCATCTCGCGGATTGGCACGGTCTCGGTGCGGTAACGGATGACACCGAAAATGGCGAACAGGCCGAGTGTCATTCCAACGCCCACCGACACGCTGCCCATCACGTAGAGCAACGCCAGCATCGCCGACGAGAAAATCATAAACGTGAAGTAGTAGTCGCGGCGGCGGCTCTTGCGATAGTAGAAGAACTGCACTAAAATCCAGCAAATCACCAAGTTGAGCGCAAAGCGGATGCCCAGCTCGACAAGTTTTTGCTGCGTGGTCATCATTGCGTCGGTAATTGTCTGCACGTCAAACAGTTCGTCATCGGGTTCGGGGTTACCGAAATCGGCGAGAGCGGCAGCGGCGGTTGCGTCGTATTGCGCAAAGGTGCCCGTAACCGGCATTGCCAGCGCGAGCGACATCAGAATAGCGAAAATTCTAATCATAACATTCTATTTTTGAGTTTATTACTTTTTCAATTCGTCGTATTTTCTTTTTAAAACGGTTCGATTTAACATTCGGATTTGTGATGGTTGTGCCGATGCAGTATTTGCTCATACGCGTCGGTTTCACTCTGTGGTTCAGCAAGATGCGCTTCATCTGCGAATCGGCTCGGCCGTCTTGTTTTAGTTCAATGATAACGGCGTTTTTCAGCGACGACTTCAGCCCCGTGGTGTGGTTCACAAACCGCAGATTGGTGTCGATGGTCAGGCGCTCGGTTTTGGCGGCGTTCACCAGCGTGATGCGGTTGAAGATGGTCTCCATCTGCGGAATGATGTCGTCGACCGTGAAGGCCGAATTGTTTGCCAGAAAGTCGGCTGCGGCCGCGTCGCTGCGGAAATCGAAGAACAGACTGTTGTCGATTTCGGTGCGTTTTTTCTTGGTGCGCTTCTTGTTGTTTTTGTGCTTTATCTCCAGAAATGTCTGACCTGAAGCAATATAGACTCGCGTGCGCACCTTCTGCCGCACCATTCGGCGATTGTGATGGTCGAGAAACATCCGCAGCTCCGGCGTGTCGTAGTACATACTGTTGTAGGGGCTAACTTTCTTTCCTTCAACCACAAGCGCGCGGTAACCTTCGGCGTGTGCGTCACGCAGAATGGCCAGCAACACATCTTCGTTGGTCAGATATTTCGAGTCGATGCGGTTCATCAGCTTTATCGAGTCCATCTCCGGAAGGGTGATAGGCTCGATGGCACGCACTTCGTCGGTCGATTCTAAATCAATATGCTGATTTTCAGACATCTTCGACAACGTATTCAAAGATTTTTGTTACCAGCAACTTGCCTTTGGCGTCGTAGGTGCATTGCGTCTTCTTGCGACCAAACTCGTTGTATTCGAACGTTTTATAAGTCATCAAGCGGTTGTTTTTGTCATAGACAAGCTCCTTCGACACCTTGCCGGCGGCGTTGTACTCAAAGCGTTTGCGCCATTTCACGCCCGCCGGTGTGTACTCCACCTCCTCAATTTTCTTGCCCTCAGGGTTGTATGTGGTTGTGTGGTCCAGAATCTGTGCGTTGGTTTTCACATCGGTGTTCCACTCCTTGATGACAAGGTTTTTCTTGTTGATTTTCTGCGGATTGTCCTGTGCGTTTGCCATTCCGGCTGCACCTGCCAACACCGCCAACATAACGATTAGCTTTTTCATATTGTTTGTGTTATTAGTTTCTAAATCAAATTCTTACCACTTAAAACGATTAAAATTTCACCAAGTGGCATTTCATCACTATTCACACTGCAAATAACGTTTTTTTAAGCGAAATAGCATCGGCGGAATGATTTTTTCGACGCTGCATTTCCCAAATTTTTAAAACGCACAAGTCTGACAAAAGTTGTGAAAGACAAGATTATTTCACACAAAACGTTTATATATGTCAATCAGCCTCTTAGACTCGTTTTCCCAGTTCAATTCCGCCGCCGCAATATCCAATTTTTCCGCATATTTATCACGTTGGCTCACAACCTTTTGTATCAAAACGGCCAAATCGCTTGGCGTGCGCTCCGTAAGTACCTCTCCCACTCTGCAATCATCCACAATTCGCTGCATTTCAGGCAGATGCGACACAATAACCGGCACACGAGCCTGAATGTAATCGAACAGCTTGTTAGGCAATGCGTAATGATAATTCTGTCCCAAATCCTCCTCTATCGACAAACCGACAGCCGCTTGCTGAGTCCGTTGGCGAAGCTCGTCGGGCGCCAGACGGCCTAAAAAGACGATTTTTCCACCACTTTTCTGTTCATCGGCCAACTGCCGCAAATCGTTCTCAACACCTCCAGAGCCGGCAATCCACAGCTCATAATCAGGCAGATATTGCATTGCTGCAATCATCATCTCAATGCCACGGCCAACATTCAGCGCACCTTGGTACATTATGATTTTGCCAACCGGCGCATTTTCGGGCTTTGGCAAGGCGTACGGTACATTCCGCACAACCGAAAACTGAAGGTTGTATTTAACAGTATAAATGTCGGCTAACGACTGGCAGACAGTGTAAGCGGCAACTGCGCGAGGCACAAACAGTCGCTCGGCGGCAAGCCACACGCCACGTTTGAACCGGCGCCCGACAAGCTCCGGAAGTTCGGTAAAATACTCGTGGCTGTCGTACACCAACGGCTTGTGTTTCAACACGGAGGCCAACGACGCACCCACAAGCGAATCCAAATCGTTGGCCAGCACCAAATCGAATTTATGAAACATCAGATACCATAACAGCCGCCAGTTGAACAACAGATACATCATCATCCCCTTATTGGCCATCAGCTTGCAACGGACAGCCGGGAATTTAACACTAAGAGGTTTGCTTGACGGATTCTCGCGCCCGAACAGCATCACATCGAAACCATTGTCGGCCAAAGTGCCGGCTATGCGCAGAACGCGCTGGTCGGTGTTCAAATCGGTTGTGACTGCAATCATTATCCGTTTCATAGTGGCAAACTTATATATTTCCGCATAAATATTTTATTGTGCATAACTTTTTAAAAAGTTGAAAATGGCGGCAACCCGACGACATACATTTTATATAATTTGCCATATTATAAACGCAACAACATCTAAATGAGTATCAATAAGTTTCAAATAAAAGGCGGCAACAAACTGAGCGGGAGCATTATCCCGCAAGGCGCGAAAAACGAGGCTTTGCAGGTTCTTTGCGCCGTGCTGCTCACCAACGACGAGGTCATAATCCGCAACATACCGTCAATCCGTGATGTCAACACACTGATTGACATTATCGCCGACATGGGCGTCACAGTGGAGCACCTTGACAAGCACACATGTCGGTTCAAAGCCGACAAAATACAGCCCGAATATCTGCAATCGCGCGAGTTTGCCGAAAAGACAGCCAAAATCCGTGGCTCGGTGATGCTTGTGGGACCGCTTTTGGCAAGGTTTGGCAAGGCTTACATTCCCAAGCCGGGCGGCGATAAGATTGGCCGTCGCCGATTGGACACCCACTTCATCGGTCTGCAAAACCTTGGCGCAAAATTCGAATACGATGCCGACGGCAAATTCTACAATGTTGAGGGTAAAAACCTGAAAGGCACATACATGCTGCTCGACGAAGCGTCAGTGACAGGTACGGCCAACATAATTTTAGCCGCCGTAATGGCGCAAGGCACAACAACAATCTACAACGCCGCCTGCGAGCCATACATTCAGCAACTCTGCAAGATGCTGAACAAAATGGGCGCTAAAATATCGGGCATCGGTTCCAATCTACTTACTATTGAGGGAGTTACAAGCCTCAACGGCTGCGACCACACAATTCTGCCCGACATGATTGAGATTGGCAGTTTTATCAGTTTGGCCGCCATGACACACTCCGAACTGACAATAAAAAACGTATCGTACCAGAACCTCGGAATTATCCCGAGAGCTTTCCAACGGCTTGGTATTCAAATGGATTTGCAAGGCGACGACCTGCACATTCCGGCACAGGACCATTACGAAGTCGATACCTTTATCGACGGCTCGATACTGACAATTGACGACGCACCGTGGCCCGGTCTGACGCCCGACCTGCTCAGCGTCCTGCTCGTAACAGCCACACAAGCCAACGGCAGCGTACTGTTCCACCAGAAGATGTTTGAGAGCCGCCTGTTCTTCGTCGATAAACTGATTGACATGGGTGCGCAGATTATCCTCTGCGACCCGCACCGCGCAACGGTTATCGGAATGAACAACCGACACTCGCTCAAAGGCATCAACATGACCAGCCCCGACATCCGTGCCGGCATGGCTCTGCTCATTGCCGCACTGTCGGCCAAAGGAACATCGGTGATTGATAACATCGACCAAATTGACCGTGGATATGAAGACATCGACTTGCGTATCAATGCGTTAGGGGGAGATATTATTAGGCTATGACGAAAACGATGACGATAACGATAACGATGACGAAAAACGATAACGAAAACGATAACACTAACACTGACACTGACATTAACGTAACCGAAAACTACTAAACTTTTAACTTTAAACAGCGAAGCGACTAAACTTAGAACTTAACTTAATGGAATACAAAAATATAAGCGACGAATTTGTTGATGAGGCACGGAAACTGATTGAGGCTGCCAACCATATTGTGATTGTGTCGCACAAGAATCCCGACGGCGATGCAATTGGCTCTGGTTTAGCCTTTTACAACCATTTCACGGCTGCTGGCAAACACGCCACTTTCATCTTACCCGACCTTATGCCAAGCAACTTGAAATGGATGCCAAGTGTCGATAAGATAATAACTTACAAGACAACACCGGCCGACGCCGACGCCGCCATAGCACAAGCCGAGCTTGTTATCATGGCCGACTTCAACAGCAACTCGCGCATGGGCGACTCGCTGAAAAGCTTTGAGGCCAGCACTGCCAAACGCATTCTGATTGACCACCACCCGTTCCCCGAGGTGCGCTTCGATATTGCTTACAGCCGCCCCGAGTCGAGTAGCACATCGGAGTTGGTTTACGAGCTGCTGGCGGCACTCAGCGGCAACTATGTTCTGGAAACCGATGTGGCCACCTGCCTGTTCACCGGCATAATGACCGACACCGGCTGCTTCAACTACAACTCGTCGGCGCCAATCACCTTCAACATAATAGCGCACCTGCTCGAATCGGGAATCAACAAAGACCAGATTGTTGACAACGTGATGAACCACTTCTCCGAGACGCGGCTGCGCATGTTGGGTTTCAGCCTGAGCAAGAAGATGAAGGTTCTGCCTCAGTATCAGACCGCCTACATCTGGCTGACAAAACAGGAACTTGAAGCGTTCAACAACCAACAAGGTGATACTGAAGGACTTGTGAATTATCCGCTAACTATCGATGGAATAAACTTTTCGGCCTTGTTCACTGAGAAAGACGGACTAACAAAATGCTCGTTCCGCTCGCGCGGCACCTTCCCTGCCAACAAAGTGGCGGCGGAGCGCTTCAGCGGCGGCGGACACCTGAACGCGGCCGGCGGCGAGTTCCACAAGACAATCGGAAAGACAATATATTATTTTGAAAAAGTGCTGCCCGAATACGAAGAGTATCTGCAGAAATGAGACGCGCCGCATACATATTATTAATAGTGACGCTTGCCGCATGCAGCGGTCGAAGCAACAACGGGATGGTTCCAATGAGCAAAGAGAGCCTGATGAAAGCCAACCGCGGACTTGTCAGCCTCGACCAAGAGCGCATTGAGAGCTACGCCGAGCGCCACCATTGGAATATGCAAACCAGCCAGACCGGGCTCTGGTACCAGATTTACGAGCATGGCGACGGCGACAGCGCACAAACCGGACTCACGGCGCACATCAACTATTCAGTGTCGCTGCTCGACGGAACACTCTGCTACACATCGGACAGCACCGGCGAAAAAGCGTTCAGAATAGGAAAAGGCGGCGTGGAATCGGGACTTGAGGAGGCGATTTTGATGATGCGGGTGGGCGACAAAGGCCGATTTATAATGCCTCCGCACCTTGCTCACGGACTTTTGGGCGACGAAAATAAAATTCCTGCCCGTTCAATTATAGTTTATAAAGTGGATTTGATTAATTTAACGCGCTAATTCGAAGATAGAAATGCCACTCTATTTAAAAATTGCCAGACCAATATGGTTGCCAGTGTTAGCTATAGCACTGCTTGCATCCTCATGCTCAAGCAAATACGAAGGCTACTCACATAAAAATGGCATCTATTACAAGCTAATAACCATTGGCGACACCGTCAATCCGCCGCACGCTGGCGACTACGTAACCACGCAGTTGCGCTACGCCACCGACCGCGATTCGACATTTTTCAGCGGAAACCGCACCTTCCAACTCACCGCACCCGAGTTCAAAGGTTCAATCGACGAGTGCTTCCTGATGCTATCAGCCGGCGACAGCGCATCGTTCATCATCGATGCCGAAAAATTCTTCATAAAGACACTCCAATGCCCGATGCCAAGCTTTCTGAAACGCGGCGACAACATCAGAATCGACATCCGTATGAGCGACATCCGCACTGAGGACCAGTACCGCCGCGACAAAGAGGAGTTCCTGAAATGGATTGAGGACTTTGGCGAATACGAGAAACTGGTGCTGCGCAACTTCATCGAGAAACAGAAAATTGATGTGGAGCCGACCGAGTCGGGAATGTACTTCATCACACTTGAACCCGGCAACGGCAAACCTGTTGAGTATGGCGACATTGTTACCGTCCATTACGAAGGTCGATTCCTCAACGGTCGTTTCTTCGACTCGACAGTTAAACGCAACCAGCCATTTGAGTTTGTCTATGGCACTGAACTTCAGGTTATTGCAGGTTTGGAAGACGCCATTGGCCGTATGCGCGAGGGACAACGAGCCTTGGTGATACTGCCGTCGTATCTGGCTTGGGGCGAGAAAGGCTCATCGACAGGAATAATTCCGCCGTTCACAACCGTGATTTACGAAGTGGAGCTGCTCAAAGCTGTTGCCCACAACACCGAGGAAGGCAGCATCATCGACGATGACGACGACATAATGTCAGAATAAACCGGCAGATTTGGACACGCCAAACAAGATAAAAGCCTTATTCACAAAATACAGCATTGCTGTCTGGGCCTACATTTGCTTCACATTAATCGGCATTGTGGTCTGGATTATCCGCGACGTTCGCTACTTTTTTCTTTTCAACGGCATAGGCACATCGGAGCTGATAACACGCATTATTGTAATCCGCTACCCACAGCACCGGCAGTTGATGCGTCGCATAATTCAGATTTTCATAGGCTCGATGCTGCTGTTCATGCTCGGTCTAGGCTTTGGTGTCGATTTCCAGTTTGAGCACATCTTCTTCGACCTTCAGGCCGGAATAGTTACCGGAGCGCTCATCCACGGCATAATAGCACGGCTTGTCATTCCGTTTGTCTTCGGCAACGCCTGCTGCTC
>JAFZKK010000043.1 GCA_017551905.1 Salinivirgaceae bacterium | reverse complement strand
TTTGGAGTATCATTATTCGGATGTAATTAAATCACCCATAAGAATCACACCGAGTTTTATTGCAATGGGGGAAAATGTTCATATATTCTATCATGCGCGAATAGAGGGAATTGGCTCATATATGGGCAAGGCATATAAACCAAGCATAACGCTAAAACAAGGTGTTAGCATTCAACAAAATATTCATTTAACCTGTGCAAATAGTGTTGTTATAGGTGAAAATACTGCAATAGCGGCAAATGTTACAATAACAGATATTCATCATCCTTATACTGACATTGACACCCCAATTGAACAACAAGAATTGGAAGTTAAATCAGTTGAGATTGGGCCAGATTGCAAAATATATAATAATGCGGTTATTCTGCCTGGCACCAAATTGGGCAAACACGTGACTGTTGGTGCAAATTCTGTAGTTAATGGTTTTTTCCCCGACTATTGTGTGATTGTGGGTGCACCTGCATATATTATCAAAAGATATGATAATGCGACTGGAGTTTGGAGAAAAACAGATAAAGTAGGCAACTTCATTTCTGATTGAAATTATTTGAAGCATGGGAATATTAACAAAATTAAAACAGTTAAAGGCAGGGTTGCGTTTAATTAAACAGCAATATATTGCACCTTATGATACTTCGGGCTATGGGAAAGTGGGCAAGCATAGTATCATCAAGAGCAATTCTATTTTAAAAAAACAGAATATTTATGTAGATGAATATTGTTTAATCCAAGACCAACTAAATCTTATTACCAATAAAGGCAAACTTATTATAGGAAAATATTCGGTTATTGCTTCAGGGTGCACAATCATTCCTGATTCTCACAGCTTTAACGTTGGGGTTCCATTTTATATGGCAGCAATAAAGAATATTAATGATACAACGGAAGATGTCGTAATTAAAGAAGATTGTTCGATTGGTGCAGGATGTATTATTTTATCTGGTTGTCATATTGCCAGAGGAGCTGTGGTAGGAGCTGGTTGTGTGGTAAAAAAAGATGTTCCACCTTATGCGGTTGTTGTTGGCGTCCCTGCCAGAATAATTGCGACAAGATTCACTAAAGAACAGATTATCCAACATGAAACGATTTTATACAAACCTAATGAAAGAATGTCAAAGGAAGAGATAGACATGTTGTTCGCAAATGAATATAAAGGACTTAAGTCGATAGGAGATGAAGAATTGGCAGGAGAGTTGGCAAACGAATTGAACATTATGAAAAAAAAATTAGGCATTGTGGATTATTCGAAAGGAAAGTAACAAGTATTATGAAGAATATATTAATAACAGGCGGCGCCGGATTTATTGGGTCAAATCTGGCATTGAAACTTATAGAAAAAGGCGAGATGGTGACAGTTTTGGATTCGTTGTCGCCGCAGATACACGGCGATAACCCCGAGGCAACATCACCATTGTATAAGAGCATAAAAGATAAGGTTCGGTTTATTAAAGGAAGTGTTACAAGCCGAGCCGATTGGCAGCAAGCACTTGTTGGGCAAGATGTTGTTGTTCATTTAGCGGCCGAAACAGGAACCGGGCAATCGATGTATGAAATAGAAAAGTATGTAGGCACAAATATTGGAGGAACAGCCATATTGCTCGATATTCTTGCAAATCAACCGCATACCATAAAAAAAGTTGTTGTGGCGGAATCGCGTGCTATTTATGGTGAGGGTCGCTATTGGAGTGATGAATTGAACCAATATGTGTATCCCGAAGTCAGGGCGGATGAAGATATGCAACGAGGCGATTTTGAAGTAAAATATAAAGGTTGCCATAAGCCATTGAAACTTGTTGGTACAACCGAAGATTCAAAGATTCACCCGACATCGGTCTATGGTATTACAAAGCAGGTACAGGGGCAGTTGGTGCATTTGGTTTGCCAATCGTTGGGCATTCAATCGGTGTCGTTCCGTTACCAGAACGTTTACGGCCCGGGTCAGTCGCTGTCTAATCCATACACGGGAATCTTGTCGATTTTCTCTACTATAATCAAGAACGGCAACGAGATTAACATATTTGAGGATGGCCGTGAAACGCGCGATTTTGTTTATATCGACGATGTGGTCGATGCCACTATTCGAGGAATAGAAGCGGAAGGTGCTAACGGTTATGCATTCAATGTTGGAACAGGCGTTTTGACCGATGTGATTACCGTGGCCAAAACGCTGATGCAGAAATATGGTACCGAAGTGCCAATGCGCATTTCAGGCAATTATCGTTTGGGTGACATCCGCCACAACTATGCCGACATAACCCTTGCTAAAGAAATACTTGATTACGAGCCTAAATGGAGTTTCGACGCCGGAATAGAGGCATTCTGCAAATGGGTGGATACACAAGCAGTGCAAGAAGATAAATATACCGCATCGATTGAGGAGATGCGAAACAAAGGGTTGTATAAATAGTTTAATATGCAGAGAGTTTTGTTCATATCGCCTACTTGGATGGATATCTATAAAGATATTATAGGCGAATTGGAAAAGCAGGGATATACGGTCGATTTTATTCCTGACAAATCATATTCAGAAGACCCGTACAATGTAAGAGGGAAGAAAATCAAAAGTTGCTTGAAATCGCAACGTGAGAAATTTTTCAAGCGGATAGATTGTTATTGGAAAAACATTTTGGAAACACCCCAATACAACCACAATTATGATTATTTGTTTGTGGTGGACGGACAATCGATAAGGCCTGTATTGTTTTCAATATTGAAAGACCGTAACCCTAAAGTGAAATGCGTCAACTATCTTTTCGACACCACAAAAGGCGTGTATGAGTTCAATCGTAATTTTCAGTTTTTTGATAAGGTTTTCACTTTTGACCTGGAAGAATCGAAAAAATACGAAATTGAGTTTCTGCCAATATATTGGGTTGAAGCAGATGATGTAAAAGAATATGAATACGATTTATTCGGCTTGGGAAGATATAGCCGTTCTCGATATGAGTTGTTCGATTTATTGAACAACATAAGCAAGCGCGAAGGATTAAAATCATTTATCAAACTGCAAATAGACGCGCATCCGCATTTTCAACTATATAAAATTCGCTATGCAATCAGGAAAATGTTTGGATTGGCCAACAATAGAATTCCCCCCAAAGCGTTTTTATCGGAGTTATGCACGCACAATAAAATCTCGCCTACTGAATTCCGCCAATATATATGCAAATCGAGGTGCGTAATTGACACTAATCCGTTGCATCAAGATGGTCTAACAGCACGTTTTATGTGGGCTCTTGGGGCAGGAGCAAAAATCATCACAATCAATAAATCGATAAAGGAATACGGTTTTTATTCACCCGAACAGATATTTGTAGTAAGCAGCGTTGTCGATTTAAATAACGATTGTCAAAAGTTGATTTCTTTTATCAAGGCAGACTACACTATGCCGAAAGATATTAAAGAAACGGTCTTAAAATATAGAATAGACAATTGGATTGGTAAAATGTTTTGCTAATCCCACATCGCAAGAAAACGCATAAGTAATGAACAAAACCTTGTACTTGTTGATATTGCTCATAATTGATGTTCAATTTTGGCTTTTGCGTTTTATTAGTATTTCAATGAACAACTGGCTAATAATCCAATTGGTATATCTAATATTAGGATTTTTGTTTTATGGTAAAATGGAATCGTTCAGCTGGAGTTCATCAAAGTTAAAATATTGGTGGTGGTGGGTTGTTGGTATTTTTATTTCAATGTTGCCAGCTCTTTATGTTTACAACCAATCAATAACACAATCACTAATAACCTACAGAGCGCAATTGTTATTGTTACAGATTCCTGTGTTGTTAAAAATAGCACCAACAAAAGAGGAAATAATTAAGGCGACAATGTGGTTTGCTGCATTTTTATGGGTGATTTATTTCTTGCAGTTAAACAATCCATATATAATTGGGTATGATGAGGAAGCTATTGAAAGAGCTTGGGTGAAAGGTGAGACATTGATGTTACCAGGTGCATTTTTTGTGGCGATACCACTATTTTACTATTTAGGCAACATTAAAGAGAGATTTGATTTTAAATCACTTGTAATGATGTTTGTGTGTTTTTTGTTTCTCTTTTGTATGCAAAATCGCAGCCTTTTATTTACGGCATCAGCACTAATTGGTTGGACAATGTTAACCATAAAACACAAAAACTGGTGGCTTATAGTACTCGTAATGGCAATTATTGTTGCAGTTGTGACATATAGTACAATAGATGTTTGGGGTGCTTTATTTGATGAAACCGCGGAGCAAGTGGAAAACGAAGAGTATAACCGAAAAAAAGCTATTAGATATTTTCTTTTTGATGACAACCCCAATATTTGGTGTTACTTATTCGGCAATGGTTTTTTGAGTTCACATGCAACAAGCCACATGCAAGATATGATGGAATTGGGGGTATATAATAGCGATGTGGGTTTTATTGGCTATTGGAACAATTTTGGAATAATACCAATAATTGTGTTTTTATTAATGCTTATTCCTTCGGCCATAGGACGGCACCATTCGCACTTCTTCCGTTGTTGGGCTTTTCAGATATTAATATGTGGTTTAACAATAAGTTATTGGGGAGACATCATTATTTTATATTTTGCATTATTCTATTATTTGTATTATGTGGATTTGAAAGAATGCGCTAATGATATTGTTGAAAAACCAATAATTGAAACATGAAAGTTTTATTCATAACACATCATTACTTGTCTGGTAACAATGGTGGAGCTTTTGCTTCGCGTGCTTATATAAATGCCTTTGCCGAAGTGGCCGATGAAATGACCTTGTTCTACCCCGTGAAAGAAGGTCAGAATCTTTTTGATGGGATTAACCCGAAAATCAAGACAATACCAGTGGCGTATGCTATTCCAAAATGGCGCAAATTGATTCACGCTTTGACAGGTAAAGTTCACCGCTATTTTAAAGCCACCAAAGAGTTCTTGAGTGAGAAAAAAGCAGATGTGGTGGTGTTCGATACGAGTGTCGTAACATTCCGTATTATAAAGCAATTTAAGGATAAGGGTTATCGCACCATTGTAATTCATCACAATTATCAATACGAATATTTCAGAGATAATTGCAAAAACATATTGCGGCCGTTTACTTTGTTTTGGTGTAAAAGATATGAACGACAGGCTGTTCAGAATGCGGATATTAATTTGACATTAACACCACAAGACATAGATTTGTTGGCAGACAATTATAACAATGGAGCAAAAACAAATTTCTGTGTTTTAGGGGCTTTCGAACATATTAATAGCCAGCCGAAAAAGATTATTGATAACACGAAAAAAACAAATCGTTTTGTTATAACTGGTGGTCTTGATAGTGTGCAGACATACGTTTCGCTCAAAGAATGGATTAATGAGTATTATGATTTGTTGAAAACAGAGTTTCCCGAATCCTCGCTGACTATTGCTGGTAAAAATCCGTCTCTCGAATTGATAAATTTATGTAAGCAACGAGGTATAATCATCATTGCTTCACCACCTAACATGGACGACATCCTACAAAATGCCGATTACTACATTTGCCCGACAAATCTTGGCGGAGGCCTGAAATTAAGAATCATGGATGGTTTGAAATGGGGATTGCCGGTGGTGACACATGCTGTTTCGGCTCGTGGCTATGAGGCGTTTAAAGATGCGGGCTGTTTGTTTTCGTACAGTAATATCGAAGAATTCACATCTGCCATTCGGCAATTGAATTTGCAGTCAATGTCAAAAAGAGAAATACAAACACTATATTCTTCGCTATTCTCATTCTATGCTGGCATTAAACGATTGCGAAAGGTGTTTGGTAATAATTGATTTAACACCTGACTATATTGTATTATTAGGCCAAAATGAAAAAGAAACTATTAATATTTCATCTTTCTATAGCACCTTATAGGATTGATTATTTCAATGAACTTTATAAAAATTTTGATACAAAAATTTGCTTGCAATATTGGAATGTTAAAAGTCAAAAATTTGATTATCAAAAAATCTATGACCAGTTTGAGTTCGTTCCACAGTATCTGCCCGAAGGTTCAAAATGGGAAATGCTTAAAAATGTCTGGCGTCAATTGAAGCAATTTACGCCAGACATTGTAATGACTTGTGAATTTAATATCATAACCTTATTTGTGTTGATTAGCAAATTGTTCTCTATAAAAAAATACAAGGTCGTAATCATGACGGATGATAGTTACGATATGGTTTCAAACAATAATAATTTTACATTTCGACATAAAATTGCAAGAGGTATTTGTGCGCCATTGGCTGATAATTTGATTACCATAGAACCACGAGTAAAAGAGTGGTATTTTAATAAATATGGCAAGGGGCTGTTTTTCCCCATTATTGTTGATGATGTAAAGGCCGAAGCAAATTATGAACGGCTATTGCCAATTAGTCGTAAGTATGTGGAACAATATGGACTTACTGGGAAAAAGGTGTTTTTGTTTGTTGGACGTTTGGTTGAATTGAAAAATCTTTGTCGGGTATTAGAGGCTTTTGGTCAGACAAACAGCGATGCGGTATTTGTCATTATCGGGAATGGTCCGGAGCGTGAGGTTTTGGAGGAACAAGCAAAAAAGATAAATAAGGAAATATTATTTGCGGGCAGATTTGAAGGGGATGAACTATATGCATGGTATAACCTTGCTAACATCTTGATTTTAGCAAGTTATAAGGAGGCTTTTGGTGCAGTTACTAACGAAGCTCTTTTGGCGGGTTGTCGTGTCATTATTTCGAATAAAGCAGGTTCATCATGTCTTGTGTGTAAATCTAATGGTGAAGTGGTTGACCCATTGGATGTTCAAGGAATTGCCTCTGCAATTGATAGACAATTGAAATTATCGTCAATTCCCAACTTGAAAAAAACACGTCAAAATTTGATGAATTACTCGTTTAATGAAAGAATGCAAGAATTGATAGAAAGCTTTTAAGTAGGTTAACAATACGACACTTATGGAGTATTATAAAATACTATTCAAAGAATTAAATAACAAAGGAATCCACTATTCTGTTTTGCGGAATTGGGAAACTTTGCCTGAAAGTTCTGGGGGGCACGATATTGATATTTGGGTTCGAAAAGCTGATTTTAAGGAATTCGTAAAGGTGCTGCATAACGTAGCAATGCTGAATAATAGTGCTTTGGTTTCTTATATATCGGGGAAAGACTGCCCTCGCTATTTGTATTTAGCAAGAGAATGGGGAATTCAATACGATGTGCATATTGAAATTGCACAATATAGGAATGCGGTCTATGCAAATGGCGATTTAATTGATGAGCACACATTTTTACATAATGGGGTGAAAGTTCTTGAGCCGGGAATAGATAGTTTTATCAGTTTTCTTAAAGAGGTTTTAAATAATGGTATTTGCAAAAAAAAATATTGCGAAAAAGCAACCGAAGTTGTCATAAATAGCACCTCGGAAGAACTTGATTTATACTTGAATAGTTTTTCACCATTCGTAAGGTCATCAATAATTGACGCTTTGACGTCGGAAGACTATTCAGGCTTAAAATTAAAACAAGTTCGGAAACAGTGTATCCGCGACATTTCCACTATTAACACAAAAGTTAGTTACTATTGGCAGAGGTTTATTAGAATCTTGGGTGTTTTTAAGAAAACACGTCCAGGATATGTGATTTTGGTAATGGGGACAGATGGCTCGGGCAAGAGTACAGTAATAGATGCAATTACGCCATGGTTGAGCGAAGCGTTTCATCATAGTGTTAGTTATAGGCACTTGCGTCCAACCGTTATCCCAGATTTGGGTGTGTTGTTGGGTAAAAGAAAAAACGAACAGGGAAAGGTTGTAACGAATCCGCATGCACATAAGCAATCAGGGACAGTTGGTTCATTAGTTAAATGGGGCTATTATTTAATAGATTATACTTTTGGTTATCTGAAATTGGTGTGGCCGCAAGTTTCTTTCAAAACGAAATTGTTCATTTTCGACAGGTATTATTATGACTATTATATCGACCAGAAAAGGATGGGGGTGTCACTTCCTAAATGGTTGATACGCATAGGAGAATTATTTGTGCCAACACCGGATTTGATTATTTGCCTTGGCGGTAATCCACAGAAGATTTATGAAAGAAAGCCAGAAACATCATTGGAAGAAGTAACACGACAAGTTGATGCTCTTAAATCATTTTGTTCAAAAAGAAAGAATGTTGCATGGATAGATACAACAACAAGTATCGAAGAGACAATATCATCAACAAAAGATGCCATTCTAAAAAAGATGTCATCTCGTTATATATAAGACAATGAAGGTTTTGGTAAGTTGTTATGCTTGTTCCCCATATCAAGGTAGTGAGCCGGGAATGGGGTGGAATTTTGTGAATTGCCTTTCCCGATACCATGAACTTCACATTATAACAGAGGGAAAGTTTGAAGCGGATATTAGAAGATTTTTCAGTGAAAACCCAGAACGGGAGAAAGATTTCCATTTTTATTTCATTTGGAAAAAGCGCCATAAAAAACTGCGCAAAATATGGCCGCCTTCATATTATTGGTTTTATAAGGCATGGCAGAAAAAAGCATATAAACTGGCTGTTGAGTTAAATGAAAGAGAAAACATTGATGTTATACATCAACTGAATATGGTTGGGTATAGAGAGCCAGGGTATTTGTGGAGAATAAATAAGCCATTGGTTTGGGGGCCAATTGGTGGTTTCGGACAAGTCCCATGGAGCCTTATTCCAACAATGAATTTTAGAGGTATTGTTTTTTATGCATGCCACAATATTATCAACAACTGGCAGATGCATTTCATGCCCAGAGTGCGTGTTGCAATGAAAAAAACTGCGGCATTAATTTCTGCAACAGCCGACACTCAATCGTCCATTAAAAAAATATATGGCAGAGAAAGCATTATAATATCGGAAGTAGGGCTGGTTGGTGATGCGAGCAAAAGTATAGCACGAAGGAGCAAAAACGAGAAACTTAAAATATGTTGGAGTGGATTGCATATTCCGCGCAAGTCGCTAAACTTACTATTAGATGCTTTGGCTATTTGTAATAGCGACAACATTGAACTACACATAATTGGCGAAGGTAGCGAAACTAATCGTTGGAAAAGAATGGTTCACAAACTTCAATTAGACAATGTTGTTTGGCATGGTTGGGTAGATAGAACAGATGCTATAAAAATCATGCAGTGCTGCCATTTGTTTTGCATAACCAGTCTTTCCGACCTTACAAGCACCGTAATATTAGAAGCTTTGTCATACGGTCTGCCGGTTATTGCGCTCGACCATTGTGGATTTAGTAATGTTTTAACAGAAGATTGCGGGATTAAAATAGCCATTACCAACAAAAAACAGGTTGTTTCTGATATTGGCAAGGCCATTATGAAATTGGAATCGAACGAAGATTTACGATATAAATTGGCACAAGGGGCACAGCAACGGGCATTAGAATATAATTGGGAAGACAAGGCAAAAACTATAAGCAAAATCTATGAATCTGTATCGGTTCAAAACATTTAGGACGGCATATTATTTCCCCGATATCCCCAAAGGCGGAGAATTTCTTTATGGCTTATATACACCATTTGGCAACAAGTTGGCCAAAATGTATTGGTGTGCATTTAGGCATTTGCGTATAGTGCGGTCTTTAAACAAAGTGGATTTGAAAAACCTTGATTTTCCTTACGAGCGAATTGTTGGATTGTGCCCCCAAGGGAGTTTTTTGTCTTTTAATATGGGCACGCCAGGGCCAGAGCAAAAGATTTCAATGTTGGGTTTGTCGGCAGACGGCAACCGTTTTTTTGCGAAATACAGCACAAATTCTGCCGCCATAAAATTGTCACGTAATGAGATATGCGTTTTAAAATCATTGAGTGGGTTAAACATTGCACCAGAATTATTAAGCAGTAACGATGCAGAGGATTATGTGTTTTTCTCTACAACTTGTGTCGATGGTACAAATCCCCAAAACTTAAGTTTAAATGAGGACATTGTTGATTTGGCAATCAGTATAAATAGAATAAACCATAAGGACAGTGTAATTCAAACGGGTCTTTCTCATGGCGATTTCACACCTTGGAATATGCTTATGGATGCTTCGGGTAATTATCACATTATAGATTGGGAAATGGCTAAAGAAAGGTGTTTGGGTTATGACATTTTCACATATTTAATTCATGTGGCAACTCTTATGATGCCAAATGAGCCATTGCTTGAAATTATAAACGCAAACAAGAAATTGATTAATCGATATTTTGATGCATTTAAAATTAATGATTGGGACCCATATTTGGAAAAATATGTCGCCGAAAGATGCGACTATGAGCATAGCAAAGGTAATTATGAACACACATTAAAACTTGAATCTTTAAAGAATAATAGGTAATTGATTCGTTATGAATTGGAAAGAATGTAAAAGTCTCATAGATGCAGATTATAAACGTTTGGTGCCCAAACGTATGGGAAAATTGAAATATCTTATTTCAAACCCATCGTTTAAAATATCTTTCTGGTTTCGAGTTGGAAGTTATTTGAAAAGTAAAAAAGGGTTATGGAAATTATTGTATATGATTGTTTGTGTTTGGTATAAACACGAACAATATCGCACAGGTATTCAACTTCCATTTGGTACTCAAGTCGGCGGAGGTTTATTTTTCCCACATTTTGGTTGTCAGGTAATCTGGGGGGCGTCGATTATAGGAGAGAATTGCACAATAATGCAAGGTGTGACTATTGGTAGCATGAGAGGAAAGAGTGGCGTGCCTATAATCGGAGATAATGTCGTTTTGTTCAGTAACTCTCAAGTATTAGGAAATGTAACCATAGGTAATAATGCCGTTGTTGGTGCAGGCGCAGTAGTGGTTAAGGATGTTCCTTCGGGGGCAGTAGTTGCCGGAGTGCCCGCCAAACAAGTTTCAATGAATGGGGAACAAATAACTCGTTTATATTTAATATGAAGCACCATTTTTCCCGAATCCTTTTCATCGCCCCATTTCCGCCCCCGGTCCATGGCTCTGCCATGGTTAGCCAGCAGATACGTGACAGCCGTGTCATAAACAGTGCTTTTCGGTGTGATTATGTCAACCTTTCCACTTCGCGTCGTATGGACGAGATTGGAAAGAACAGCCCCGTAAAAATTGTGCGCATGGCTTCGGCATTTTTTAAAACATTTTGGCTGTTGCTTACACACCGCTATAGTGCTTGTTATTTGGCTATTACTTGTCATGGTGGAGGTTTTTTGAAAGACGCGCCATTTGTGTTGCTATGCAAACTATTTAGGCGTAAGATTATTATTCATCAGCACAATAAAGGCTTGGCTGCCGATGTCGATAGGTGGCCGTACCGTTGGTTGTTGCCGTTGGTGTATAAGAATGCAAAGGTGATATTGCTGTCGTGGCTTTTGTATCCCGATATTGAAAAGGTTGTGCCCAAAGAGAATGTTGTTGTCTGCCCCAACGGAATAAAAGTGAGCAACACTGAACCATCACCGAAAGCAGAGAACGCTGTGCCGCATTTCCTGTTCTTAAGCAACCTTATTGAGAGTAAAGGAGTGTTTGTGCTGTTAGATGCATTGGAAATACTTGCCCGTAAAGGACTCTCGTTTTATTGTGATTTTGTGGGTGGTGAAACCAAAGAGATTGACAGCGAAAGGGTTACCGTTGAGGTTAATCGCCGCAACTTGGGCCGTCAGGTGATATATCACGGTCGTAAGTATGGTGCCGAGAAAGATGTTTTTTTTGAGCAGAGCGATATTTTTGTTTTCCCAACCTATTATGGCAACGAGTGTTTCCCGTTGGTTTTACTTGAAGCAATGGCACACCAATTGCCAATAGTAACCACCAACGAGGGCGGCATACCCGATGTGGTGCAGGATGGCGTAAACGGTATAATCTGCCCCCGACAAGATGCCAAAGCCGTTGCCGCCGCCTTGGAGCGCCTAGCCAACGATACCGCCCTTCGCCGCCAAATGGGCGCCGCTGGCCACAAGCGGTTGCTTGAGAAGTTTACCGAAGAAGTGTTTTTGGAGAGGATGAGGGAGATATTAAAAGGTTAGGGTTTAGAAGTTTAGGGTTTAGAGTTGAAAGTTTAAGGTTTAGAAGTTTAGAGTTGAAAGTTTAGAGGTTTGAATGAAAAATTAAAAGTTATAAATGAAGCGCAAAAAGAAATTAAGAACAGAAAAATTGCCACGCTATAGTGTTGAGAATTATTCGCATAGAAAAAACGTTGCAAATCGAGGCATAAAGATTGTAAAATCCAGAAACCACATTTGGCTGCAAGGAATAACGCTCACAGGAGATGCGCCAAAGGGCTTTGTTAGGATATATGAATATGCGAAAAATGTCAGGCATAAAAATACTGCCACTTGGCCTTTATATATAGCTAAAACTGGTCACAAATGGTATCCCATTGAGTCAGTAACCGAACACTTGCTCAATCGTTTAGGTACTGTTTTTGGAATCAAAATGGCTGATTCTAAATTGTGCATTATTAATGGTCAACTTCGGTTCTTGAGTCGTTATTTCCTTCGTATGGATAAGGACACATTGGTACATGGCGCAGAAATATTTGCTGGTTATTTGGAGGACCAAGCTTTCGTTGAAAGCGTTGAGAGCGCGAATCTTTCAAGAACATTGTTTACCTTGCAGTTTGTGGAAAAAGCCGTTGCGAAAGCATTCCCTATAGAGAAAGAACAAATATTGAACGATTTGGTTAGACTTTTGTTGTATGATGCTATGGTAGGAAATAATGATAGGCATTTTTTTAATTGGGCAGTAGTGCAACCTTTCGACAGACATAAACGTGCTTGTTTTTCGCCTGTTTATGATACAGCAAGAGGTCTGTTTTGGAACGTGTCGGAAGAAAATTTATCGAAACGCTTAAAACAAAAAGATGTTTTAAATTATGTGAAAAAATATTGTGACAATTCTCGCCCGAAATTGGGTTGGGAGAATGTTGGAGATATAAATCATTTCCGTTTAGTAGAAGAAATATTTAATAATCAGTTTTATATTACAAAAAATGAGGTCCGTTATCTTTTCAGAAAAGACATGCTTGTTGCGATGGAAAAAACAATAAGCGGTGAGTTTGGCCGTTTGTTATCAGCAGATAGAATTTCGATGATTGTCAAATGTTTGAATTATAGGTATTCAATTATAGAGGAGATAATAAAATGAACATAAAAGAAAAAATAAAAATATTTTGGCACGATAGTGATGAAACAAATTTACAAGCCATAAAAGGCAGTAAAGGTCGTTTTGACCTTATGCTTGGTGTTTTGCCAGTAGGAGTTTTGTCGTATGATGATGGAATTTGGAAATTCTTTTATTCGGATGAATATAAAAGTCAAAACAAATACGAACCTTTAGTAAATTTTCCAAATCTTGAGCAAATATATACATCAGACCAACTGTGGCCATTTTTTGCATCGCGGTTGCCAGGTTTGTCCGAACTTAAAGAGAAGGAAAAAGAAAGCATGGATATGTTGACGTTGCTAAAAAAATATGGACAGCACGTTATAACCAACCCATATAAATTAGTGGCATTGTAAACAATTAAATAAGAAAATGAAGTGTCTTTGCCGCCATAGAGCGCCTGGCTAACGATTCCGCCCTTCGCCGCCAGATGGGCGCCGCTGGCCACAAGCGGTTGCTTGAGAAGTTTACCGAGAAAGTGTTTTTGGAGAGGATGAGGGAGATATTAAAAGGTTAGGGTTTAGAAGTTTAGAGTTTAGAAGTTTAGAGTTGAAAGTTTAAAGTGGTAAATTACGAATTTTGAATTACGAATTACGAAACGGAACAATGTGGGACGTCATATTATGGCGTTTGATTAAATAATGAAGTTGTTCAACGCTACACTTTACACCTTGCTTATTTCTGCCTGAAAGGATAGAAACACCAGTCACAGCAATTGCAATTTTGTAAATTAATACACAAATGCGTAAACATTTGCGCTATATTTGTACAGTAATAGTTGCAACAAATGATAATTGCGAACAAAGAATTATTGGATGATTTTGTTCAAAAGCATGCCAACGCAGCGGGTCCGCTCAACAGATGGATTAACCAAGTGAGAGCCGCACAGTTGACTAGTCATGCGGATTTAAAGCAGTTGTTTCCTTCAGCCGACTATGTGAAAAACGGTCGCTATGTTTTCAACATCGGAGGAAACAATTATCGTTTGGTTGCGGTTGTCATCTTTGTTGCCGGAGTAATGAATATTCGTTTTGTGGGGACACATGCAGAGTACGATAAAATAGACAGTTCAACAATCTAATGTCAAATGATATGGAAAGATTAACAACACGACAGGAATACGATGCGGCGAAAGCCCAAGTGGAGCAATTGATAAGCGAAGCCACACGTAAAGGAATGCTGGAGTCGGATGCTGACAACCCGTATGTTAGTGAGATTGCCCGGTTGAGCAAACTTATGGCCGCCTACGAAGATAACTATATGAATTTGACACCATTGCGACAGAAATCGCCATTAATCTCATCGATGGAGGAATATTTCTATGCCCACGGAATGCGTCAGAAAGAGGGGGCACGCCTTTTGGGCGTCAACGAGTCGCAGTTCAGTCAGATAATGAGCGGTCGCCGGCGTATATCAATGTCGTTGGCAAAGCGCATCCACAAGCAATTGAACATCGACCCAGGCCTGATTCTTGAGTTTGCCTGATTGATAAAAAATGGTTGCTTGAGGAGTTTACCGAGGAGGTGTTTTTGGAGAGGATGAGGGAGATATTAAAAGGTTAGTGTTTAGTAGTTTAGAGTTTAGGGTTTTAGAAGTTTAGAGAAAAATTTACGAATTTTGAATTACGAATTACGAAACGGAACAATGTGGGGGCGTTATATTATGGCGTTTGATTATACAATTAACAAAATCTTCTGCCCGTAGGGTAATCCGATACTCATTATGCATTGATATTTTGTAATTTTACAAATAAAAAACGGTTATGTCGGAAACAACACTCAATACAATTGGTTTTGTGGCAATGATAGTATCGCTTTTTGCCAAGAGGCACCGCTTTAGTGAGCCAGTGGCGTACCAGTATCTCTCGCGGTACGGGGCATCCGAATTATTGGTTAAGCATTATGGTTTTCTGCACACACAAGACTATGACCAAGTGGTGGACGATATTTCAGACTACTGTCAACGCAATGGAGGAACATTGAAATGAAGTTATACCACGGAAGCAATGTTGTTATAGACAAAATTGACTTGTCAAAATCGAGGCCGTTCAAGGATTTCGGCAAGGCGTTCTATCCAGTAAACTTACGAAGATATGACAACACAAAAGCGTTTTGAATTTCTGAAGTTAAAACTGACAGAAGAACTTGTTGCCATTTTGGTGGAAGAAACCGGCTTCGACATCAACAAGGCTTTCGATATTCTGTATAAATCGCAGACCTACGCGAAACTATCCGACCCTAACACAAAACTATATATCCAAAGCGCCGGCTATGTTTATTCTGTTCTTGAAGATGAATTATCAATGAAAAATTGAAAATGAACAATGAATGGACGTCAGACATCAGAAAATGAAGGGTAAAGAGGGCAACGTATCTGTTGTCTGAAGCCTGGAGTCTGTAGTCAAAAAAAACTAAACATCTCAACAGCGAAGCGCTAAACGCTAAACATTTAACTGATTTGCCGATTCACCGATTCACCGATTCACCAGTTGCCGATTAAACAATTAACAATGAAAAATGAAGCTCTTGGCGCTTGTGGTTTAGGTTTGAGTTTGGATTGAGATAAAGAATATCGGGAAACTCGCGCGGTTTGTCAAAAACACACAACAGAATCCTTCAAAAACACACAGTAAAATATATCAAAAACACACAGCGCAATTTGAGCAAATAAAAACAGTCGTATATTTGCGAAAAAGAATAGTGTAAAAGTCAATGGATTATCTTAATAGAATAGCTGACAAGGTGTTGGGGTTGTATTTGGATGCTTTTGGGGCAGTTCAAATTAAAGGACCAAAATGGTGTGGAAAAACCACTACCGCTGTGCAACATTCAAAAAGCGTCATAAAAATGCAAGACCCTGATATGCGTGCAGGCTATCTGTCAACGGCACAGACAAAGCCATCGTTGTTGCTTAAGGGGCCAACACCGCGACTCATCGACGAATGGCAGGTTGCCCCCGTTTTGTGGGATAGCATCAGAAACGCAGTCGACGAAAGGGGGCTTAAAGGACAGTTTATTCTTACAGGCTCAACTGTGGTCGAAGATAGGAACAATGATATTTTGCATAGTGGAACAGGTCGTATTACGACAATTGAGATGAATCCAATGAGTTTGTACGAATCGAAAGAATCGAATGGACAAATCTCGCTAAAGCGGTTGTTTGACAATCCAGAAGCTGACATTGACGGTTTGACCACCACTTTGACTATAGAGAATCTGATATTTGCCGCTTGCCGTGGGGGCTGGCCGGCAACGTTAGACAACATAAGCGATACGGCAAAATTGTTGATAGCCAAAGATTATGTGAATGTTATTTGCGATGAAGATGTATCGCGAGTCGACGGACGACGGCGCAATCCCAATCTTGCGCGGTTAATCCTGCGTTCGTATGCGCGCAACCTTTGTACTTTGGCCAAAAAGACAAGCATGCTGGCCGATGTTTCTGTTGAAATGGAAAGCACTTCAATGACGACCTTCGACGATTATGTTGAAACATTTGAAAAACTATTTGTTATCCAGGATATTGAAGCTTGGAATCCGTCAATCCGTTCAAAAACTATGATTCGGTCGGGTAAGAAGCGATGTTTTTCCGACCCTTCAATCGCAGTGGCGGCATTAGGCCTGTCACCCGAAAAACTCGAACTCGATTTGAACACATTTGGGTTTATTTTTGAATGTCTGTGCATGAGAGACCTGAAAGCATATTCGCAAATACTGGGTGGACGACTATCATACTACCATGACCGCATGGGATTAGAGGCCGATGCCGTTTTGCATGTCGATGACGGACGTTATGCGTTGATTGAGTGTAAACTCGGCAGTAGTGAAATCGAAGAAGGCGCCAAACATTTGATTGAAATAAAACAACTTATACAAAATCACAATAAGAACGGGAATCAAGCGCTACTTCGTGAACCGGATTTGCTAATTATTCTGACAGGTGGTGAAATGGCCTATACACGTAGTGATGGTGTCAAAATTATTCCAATTGGTTGCCTAAAGGACTGATTTTTGAATACAGCGGAAATCTTAAATCACCGGATTGATTGGTCGCTGGTGCCGGTGGTGATGGAGGAATGAGAAGATAGGAGTTATGAATTTAATGTTAAAAAAGAACGAACGACAGCATGCGGAAACAATTTTCAGAATAAACAATATGAATCAAACCAAATACCGCATAGGCAAAGTTCACATATCAGTCACCAATCCTGTTGACGCGCAACAGCGCATAACGCAGGCGGCATTGGAGGTCAAAGGCGGCTATGTGTGCGTGAGCAATATGCGCACAGTGGTGTATGCCAACAAGCACGACGATTACCGAGAGGTTATGGACAATGCTTTTATGTGTCTGCCCGATGGTATGCCGTTGGTTTGGATGGCAAGGTTGTGGGGCAAAAAGGATGTGAAACGCACCGACGGGCCGAATCTGTTTGTTTCGATGTTGAACAATGGCGATAGCGGAATAAAACATTTTCTTTTAGGCGATACCGACGAGAATCTGGCGGCAATGAGGGAGAAATACTGCAACGCTAACATTGTCGGATGCTATTCGCCACCATTCTGCGGTTTGGATGAGTATGATTACGAAGGAATTGCTAAACAGATTAACGAAAGCGGTGCCGATGTGGTGTGGGTATCGTTGAGAGCGCCCAAACAGGATTTTTTTGCCGCGCGTATACGGCCTTATCTGCAAGGAAAGATGTGTGTGGGCGTTGGTGCGGCATTCCGTTTTGCTTTAGGCGAGATTCAGCACCCAAACAAAGTGGTGCAGAAGTTGGGGCTGACAGGACTTGTATGGCGCAAGAACAAAGTAAGAACGCTATGGGACAATATGGTGCGATTCTTACACCTTTGCCTATATAGTGTTCAGATAATATTTGCAAGGCTCAACGGCAAAAATTAAAAGTATGATTGAAAAAAAGCGTATCGTTTGGGCAGATGCCTTGAAAGGAATACTGATTATTCTGGTAGTATTAGGACATTCAATTGGGGCATCAATGACAAAACTTGGGAATAGTTTCGCCGATGACTATTTGTGGAATCTGATTTATTCGTTCCATATGCCAACTTTCATTGCCATTAGTGGATTCTTGGCTTTGCGAAAAAACTCAACGGGGGGGGGTATAACACCCTGGCATTCAACAATGTGGAGAAGGTTTCGTCAGCTAATGATACCTTTTTTGTTATGGTCAATCGCGCTGTTTTTTGTCAATCATAATGTTTCGTACTATTATGAATATCTTCAATATCCACAAAAGGCTTTATGGTTTTTGTGGGCATTGTTTTTTATTGCAATCATTTTTGCTGGGGTTGACACTATCGCTATCAAGCTTAAAATAAATCAGGAAGTGACTATGATTATTTGCTGGACGTTGTTGGTCGTTGTGATGTTTGCTATGCCTGATGCAAAATTGTTCGGCGTTGAATATGTGGCGTATTATTTCTTCTTTTATCTTCTTGGTTATTATCTGCATAAGTATTCTGAACGCCTTGTCATTAAGAGAGGATTGATTATTGCTTTTGTTGGCATACTTTGGTTTGCGTTAGGGAGCATCTTTTATTCGCAAGGGCTACCAAAACAATTGCAGTTTATTACTATTATTCCCCACTCGTTGTTGTATTATATTTATAGAATTACCACGGCCATTTTAGCTGTATTTTTTCTATTTAGTTTATTAATAAAGATTTTTGAAAAGGAAGATAGGTCGGCAAAATATATCGTTCAAATAGGCAAAGTATCTTTAGGCATATATGCTGTTCATATGGTAATTAGATTCAAGTTGGTTGATATGGTAGTTTCGCTTATTCCTAATATCAGTTATTGGCCATTAATGATTATCACATTCTGTTTGTTGTTACTTGTCAGCTATTGTGTAGTGTGGATATTAGGGAAATGGAGTGTAACAGCTACTTGGTTATTGGGAAAACTTCAATAAAAATCCTTTATGGACAAAATAAAAGTTTTGTTAATTGAGGGCAGGGCAAGGCAAGTGCTTCCGTTGGCAAAATCGATGCGGGATTTGGGAGCGGAGGTTACCACCTACAATGGCAGCAAACTTGACCCGGGCTATTCATCGAAATATCCTCATAGAAAGTTGTTGGCGTTTTTTGATGCCAGACAGCCGGAGAAGTCGCTCGATGTATTGAAGGACGAGTTGAAAAAGTACCATTACGATTTGGTTATTCCTTTGAATGATGATATCGCCATTTTGCTATCGAAGCATAAAAACGAATTAGGAGAACTGACAACCCCGATTGTGAAGGATTGGGAAACATTTCAGTTTGCTTGCGACAAGCTAAAGACAATGCAAGTTTGTATGGCGAATGGTGTTCCTTGCCCCAATACATTCGCTTCTTTGGACGATTTTCTATCGCAAGAATCAAGTGTATTGTATCCTTTGGTGGTGAAACCAAGAACAGGTCAGGCTGCCGTTGGGTTTCATATTTCAGAAGATAAAGCGGACTTAATGGAATATTACAGTAAGGCAGAGAAAAAATACGGGCCGATGCTGATTCAGGAATATATTCCGCAGACCGACATTCAATATAAATGTGAGATGTATGTCGACCGAGAGGGAACATTAAAGGCCGCTTGCGTTTTTGCCAAAAATCGGTGGTATCCTATAAACGGTGGTTCAAGCACACTAAACACAACGGTTGACCGCCCCGACATTATTGAGAGTTGTAAGACATTGCTTGAGAAAATTGGATGGCGCGGTTATGCTGACATTGACCTTATTCAAGACCCACGTGATAATAAGGCTAAAGTTATGGAAATCAACCCACGTATTACTGGTAGTGTGAAGATTTGCTTTGCGGCTGGTGTTAATTTCTCGAAACTCATATTGCAGGATTTTAGGAAAGAAAACGTGGAAGATGCGTTCAACGTTAAATATGGTGTGCAGTTACGATATATGCACACCGATGTCTTATGGTTTTTGAAGTCAAAAGAACGGTTTCGTTGCACCCCGTCGTGGTTTAACTTCATAAATTGTGTTCATCAGATTTTCAGTTGGGCCGATATGTGGCCTGCGGTAACATTTACAATTCAGGGCATTGGCAAATTCTTTAAAGACAAGAAGAAACGCAAGATTGATATATGAACATCCTAACCTTTGACATCGAAGAGTGGTTCCATATCCTTGATTTTGAGGAGACTCGCACCGAGGACCAATGGCGGAACTACGAGGTGCGCATCTATCAAAATGTGGAGCGCTTGTTCCGCATTCTTGAAGAGACCAACTCTCGGGCGACATTCTTTATAATCGGCTGGATAGCAAAAACTTACCCCGATTTGGTTCGGCAGATTGCCGCCAAATATCAGATTGGTAGCCACACAATGAACCACCAACTCATTTGGGAGCAGACACCCGCCGAGTTCCGCGAGGATGTGTCGTCGAGTGTGAAGTTTCTCGAGGATTTGACAGGGCAGAAAGTAACCACGTTCCGTGTGCCGGGATTTTCAATCCGTGAGAGCGAGGGTTGGGCTTTCGAGACGCTTGCCGAGTTAGGTATAACCACCGATTGTTCGGTGTTTCCAGCGCACCACGGCCACGGCGGAATGCCTACCTATAGCCGCCCCGTGCCAAGTATTATCAGCCGTGGTGGCATAACAATCCGCGAATTTCCCATAACAACCAAACTGATAGCAGGTCGTCATATCATCTTCACCGGCGGCGGCTATTTCCGCCTGTTTCCATACTCGCTCATCAAGCGGTGGAGCAGCCAGCAAGATTATCTGATGTCGTACATCCATCCGCGCGATTTAGATGCCGGTCAGCCAATGCTCAAAGGCCTGCCGTTGAAGCGCAAGTTCAAGTCGTACATAGGTTTGAAAGGTGCCGAGGCAAAACTTCGCCGTTGGCTCACCGATTTCCCCTTCACCGACATTGCCACCGCCGAGCGGCAGATTGATTGGTCGCAGGTGCCGGTGGTGAGGGTGTGACGGGAGTCGGGCTGACCATTCTTTGGACCGGTTAAATCCTCACAGCCCCTTTATTTTTCCTTTCATCATTCGTTCACGTTTTTTTTTAGTTTTGCGTTTCAAAACAAAATAGAAATCGTGGCAAAGCAATGCCGCTAAATATCAATGGTTTATGGATTACAACTTCACCGAAATCGAACAGAAATGGCAGGCTTATTGGGAGAAAAACAAAACCTTTAAGACCGTTTTAGACAAATCGAAACCTAAATTCTACGCACTCGATATGTTCCCCTATCCGTCGGGAGCGGGACTGCACGTTGGTCACCCCGAGGGATACACGGCAACCGACATTGTGAGCAGATACAAGCGTATGAAGGGCTTCAACGTTCTTCACCCGATGGGTTGGGACGCCTTCGGTCTGCCTGCCGAGCAGTATGCCAGTCAATCGGGCACTCACCCTGCCATTACCACCAAAAAGAACTGCGACACGTTCCGTCGCCAAATCAAGTCGCTGGGCTTGAGTTACGATTGGGACCGCGAGATAAACACCACTGACCCAAAGTATTACAAGTGGACACAGTGGATTTTCATTAAACTCTACAACACCTGGTTCGACAAGGAGCAGCAGAAAGGCCGCCCCATTTCGGAGTTGCCAATTCCTGCCGACATTAAGGCCAAAGGCGATGCCGAAGTAAATAAATACGTTGACTCACAACGTCTTGCATACTACGACAACGCCCAAGTGTGGTGGTGCCCCAACTGCAAGACCGTCTGCGCCAACGAAGAAGTTTTGAACGACGGCTCGCACGAGAATGCGGCTGCCAAGTGAATCGCAAGAATCTGAAACAATGGATGTTGCGTATTCCGTTGTATGCTGAGCGCCTGTTGAAAGGCCTTGATGGTTTGGACTGGCCCGCTGGTGTCAAAGATATGCAGCGCAACTGGATTGGCCGCTCGACGGGTGCCGAAGTCGATTTTGAACTCGACGGCGTTGATGCCAAACTCACCGTTTACACCACCCGCTGCGACACCTTGTTCGGCGCCACCTATATGGTTATAGCGCCCGAGCACCCGATGATTGACCAAATTGTAACGCCCGACCAAAAGGCCGCCGTTGACGAATATCGCCGTCAGGCTTCGATGAAATCGGACCTTGACCGCACCGAACTGGCAAAGGAGAAGACTGGTGTGTTCTCTGGCCGATATGCAAAAAATCCCGTAAACGGCACATTGATACCTATTTGGGTGGCCGACTACGTGCTGATGGGCTACGGAACGGGCGCCATTATGGCCGTGCCCGCCCACGACACACGCGACTGGGAGTTTGCCAAGAAATTCAACCTGCCGATTATCGAAGTTCTGAAATCGGAAGTCGATGTGCAGGAGCAAGCCTGGACCGAAGACGGCGTGCACGTCAATTCGGGATTCCTTGATGGTTTGAACAAGAAAGACGCCATTGACAAGATGATTGCCTGGCTCACCGAGCGCAATCTGGGCAAGGCCACGGTCAACTATAAAATCCGCGACTGGTTGTTCAGCCGCCAACGCTACTGGGGCGAGCCGTTCCCAATCATTCACTGGGAAGACGGCGAAGTTACGATGGTCGATGAGAAGGACCTTCCGCACAAACTGCCCGAACTGACCAAATACGAACCGAGCGACACTGGCGAATCGCCGCTGGCAAACGCCACCGACTGGCTAAACGTTACCGACAAAAATGGCCGCCGCGGCCGCTACGAGACCAATACAATGCCGCAATGGGCTGGCTCGTGCTGGTACTATCTGCGCTCCACCGACCCACCGAACGACTCTGCGCCGTTCTCGGTTGAAGCCGAAAACTACTGGATGCCTGTCGATTTGTATGTGGGCGGTGCCGAGCACGCCGTGCTTCACTTGCTCTACAGCCGTTTCTGGCACAAGGTTTTGTACGATTTGGGCATTGTCCACACCGACGAGCCTTATCAGAAACTGTTCAATCAGGGAATGATTCTGGCTTTCGCCTACGAGACACAGGCTGGAGCCAAAGTCACTTCGGATATGGTTGAAGAGCGCGACGGCAAATTCTACCACAAGGAGACTGGCGCCGAACTTCGTCAGATTGTGGCCAAGATGTCGAAATCGCTCAAGAATGTGGTTAATCCCGACGATGTGATTGCCCACTACGGAGCCGACAGCCTTCGCCTTTACGAGATGTTTATGGGACCGCTCGATGCCGTGAAACCGTGGGCCGAGAGTGGCGTGAAGGGCGTGTTCAACTTCCTGGCGCGCGTGTTCCGCTTCTTCAGCGAGAAGGACAACGTTGCCGACAGTCTGCAAGACTCTGCCGATGTGGTGAAAGAGTTGCACAAGACAATCAAGAAAGTGGCCGAAGATATTGAAGGACTGCGCTTTAACACTGCCATTTCGCAGATGATGATATTCACCAACGCTTGCTACAAAGCCAAGAAAGTGTCGGTTTCGGTTGCTCGCGATTTTGCCAAAGTGCTGGCGCCGTTTGCCCCGCACCTTGCCGAAGAGTTGTGGCAGATGTACGGCGGCACCGAGTCGATAGCCTACGAGCCGTGGCCCGTCTGCGACGAGTCGAAGTTGGTTGAAGATATGGTCACCTACCCCGTATCGTTCAACGGCAAGACGCGCTTCTCAATCGAGTTGCCGAAAGACGCCACGCAGCAGCAGGTTCAGGATGCCGCAATGGCCCACGAGTCCGCCGCCAAATGGCTCGACGGCAAAACGCCGAAGATGGTGATTGTTGTGCCTGGCAAGATTATCAATATTGTTTTGTAAGACAATCTGTTATACCAACAAAAGCCACCCCGATTGGAGTGGCTTTTTTGTTTTTCTACCACGGAAATCACGGAACACACGGAAGTTGGACAAAGAACATTCGTGGTTCTATTAGAAAACCGTAAACGTTGAAAATCTGTATCATTGCGTATCGTCTGTGCAAAAAAATGTCTATTATTGCACTATAACAAAGAAAGGCAACAATATGGACGCGCCGCTTTTGAACAAGATTACACGATATTTCGCATCTAAACCTGTAAAAAAGGTTTGGTTGTTCGGCTCGTATTCCCGCAACGAAGAGACTGCCGACAGCGATATCGACTTGCTTGTCAGTTATGACGATTCGGCCAACGTGAGCCTTTTCACCATCGGCGGAATGTATATGGATTTGTGCCGCATAACGGGGCGCAATGTCGATTTGGTTGAAGACGGAACGCTTGAACCGTACGCCGTTGAAAGTGTCAATCGGGATAAAAAACTGATTTATGAGAGAGCCTGATAGAGACGCGGGGCGGCTGAAACATATTGTTGAGTATGCCGAAAATATCGAGCGAATGCTTTCAAACGCTAATTATGAACAGTTCGAGAAGGACTATGTTCTCTATTTTGCTGTTATGAAGAATGTTGAGATTGTTGGCGAGGCCGCTTATATGCTATCTAAAGAGTTTATCGTCTCTCATCCCGAACTGCCGTGGCAACAGATTATTGGTATGCGGCATGTATTGGTGCACGGTTACGCAACTGTATCGAAACAAAAGTTGTGGGCTACGGCTAAAAACGATATTCCACCACTGAAACAGCAAGTGCTTCAGTATCTTAAAGAATACGAAGAGAGTTGATTTTCACTGTTCACTTTCAGCAATTCTGCAATAGATTTGTGCTCGTAATCAAAAAATGTTTTGTGAGATGAAATTGCAAGCATCAATACCCGAAACCATCCGTTCCTATGCCATAATGACGGTGGGACTGTTCATCTACTCGTTGGGTTGGGCGTCGTTCATACTGCCGGCGCAGGTGGTGAGCGGCGGCGTGGCCGGTATGGCTTCGGCCATTTTCTACGCCACGGGCTTCCCCGTTGAATATTCGTACGTGGGCATCAACGTTATACTTTTAGCGTTGGCTATCAAGATTTTAGGTGCGTCGTTCGGCGTCAAAACCATCTACAGCATTGCAATGATTACGCTCTTTGTCCGCATCTTGCGCGGTGTGATAACCGAGCCCATTGTCAACGAGGCGTTTATGGCCACAGTGATTGGCGGCGCCATTGGCGGTTTGGGCATCGGCCTTGTTTTTTTGCAGGGCGGCAGCACGGGCGGCACCGACATTATCGCAATGATAATCAACAAGTACCGCGATATTATGCCAGGCCGCGCCATTATGGTCTGCGATGCTTTGGTGGTGGCTTCATCGTACTTCATTTTCAACAGTGTCGAGAAAATGGTTTACGGCTTTGTGGCGATGTTCACGCTCACCTATTGCATTGATATTGTGCTTGTTGGCCGCAAACAGTCGGTACAGATGATGATTTTCTCGAAGCACTATGCCGAGATTGCCGACGCCATCACATCGCAACTCGACCGCGGTGTCACCATTCTCGACGGCCAAGGCTGGTACTCAAAAAAAGAGATGAAAGTCATCCTCTCGATTGTGAAAAAGACACAAGTTCAGGCAGTTCATAAAATTGTCAAGCAAATCGACCCGCAGGCGTTCATCTCGCAGGAAGCCGTTATGAGCGTTTATGGCGAGGGGTTTGATGTGATAAAGTAAGGCGTTTTTTTGTCTTTGTTAGCGCTTGGGTTTTCTGTTTGTGTTATTATCTTTGCGCCGTTGTGGAAAGATTTGAGTTGATTGCAACCACAGAAAAAAATGCTAAAGCACAATTTTCATTTGCAGCCTCCTCCAATTTTCCCATCTAATTGATTATTAATCAAATTTTAAGAGATATGGGATACTTATTTACTTCAGAATCGGTGTCGGAGGGACACCCAGACAAAGTGGCGGACCAGATTTCAGACGCTCTTGTCGACCAATTTTTAGCATTCGACCCGTCGTCGAAGGTTGCGTGCGAGACGCTTGTGACAACCGGTCAGGTGATACTGGCTGGCGAGGTGCGTTCCGACGCATACGTTGATGTTCAGGAAGTTGCGCGCCGTGTTATCAATCGCATCGGATACACCAAAGGCGAATATCGCTTTGAAGGCGATTCGTGCGGTGTGCTCTCGGCCATTCACGAACAGTCGGCAGACATCAACCGTGGTGTTGTGCGCGAAAACCATATGGACCAAGGCGCCGGCGACCAGGGAATGATGTTCGGTTACGCTTGCACCGAGACCGACAACTACATGCCGCTGGCTCTTGAGTTGTCGCACAAACTTTTGCTTGAGTTGGCCGCTATCCGTCGCGAGGGCAAGGTTATGACCTATCTGCGCCCCGATGCCAAGAGTCAGGTTACAATAGAATATAACGATGACAATCAGCCGGTTAGAATTCACACCATAGTTGTCTCAACTCAACACGATGAGTTTGACGCTGATGAGCCGATGCTTGCAAAAATCAAACAAGATGTGCGCGACATTCTGATTCCGCGCACTGTTGCCAAGTTGCCGGCTCGCGTTCAGGCTTTGTTCGACGGCAAGTTCATTCTGCACGTTAATCCGACAGGCAAGTTTGTTATTGGCGGACCTCACGGCGACACCGGTCTAACTGGTCGCAAGATTATTGTTGACACCTACGGAGGCAAAGGCGCACATGGCGGCGGCGCGTTCTCGGGTAAAGACCCATCGAAGGTTGACCGCTCGGCAGCTTACGCGGCACGCCATATAGCCAAAAACCTTGTGGCTGCGGGTGTTGCAAGCGAGGTGCTGGTGCAGGTGGCTTACGCTATCGGCGTGGCTCGTCCGGTGGGCGTGTTTGTCAACACCTACGGCACATCGAAGGTGAAGCTGACCGACGGCGAGATAGCTCAGAAAGTGTCGGAGATATTCGACCTTCGTCCGGCAGCCATCGAAGACCGCCTGAAGCTGCGCAACCCAATCTACGAGGAGACAGCCTCTTACGGACACATGGGCCGCGAGCCGCAGAAAGTGAAGAAAATTTTCGAATCGCCATATTCGGGCCGGAAGGAAATCGAAGTGGAGCTGTTCACTTGGGAGAAACTCGATTATGTCGACACCGTGAAAAAGGCGTTCGGCTTGTAACAGATTGAAAGTCACAACAGAATAGAGGCGCACGAAAAATGCGCCTTTATTTTTTCTCGGAATTGACAAATAGCCGTTTTTAGTTGACCGTTGGAAAACGTCTGGCACATTTTGTGTTTACAAACATCGAAACGGCTGTCAAAATGAAGATAGACAATAAAAATATCGCATCGCAAGTAAGGCTCTTGTACGCTGTTATTCCGGCGGTTATAGTGCTGTCGGTGGCGTTGATTTATTTGCTCGATGTCGCAAGCGGCTTGTTGCCGGTCATTATCGGTGGCGGCGCTTTGGCGGCTTACGCGGCTTTTGCGATGCTGATGCACTATAATTACATTATGGTGTTTGTCTCTCCCGAAAAGGTAATTATCAGATACAAAGCGCTTTGGCCCATACGCACCGATAACAATTCCATCAAGATAAATGCGGCGGATTTTGCCGGATACACGATACAGAAAAGCGGGCTCCAAACGCATCTTACCATTTTTAAAAACACACCAGGCGGAAAGGCCGAATACCCAAAAATCTGCATCAATCTTCTTGATAATGAAGATGTTGATAAGATGAAGCGCTCGTTCGCCCTTTTGGAAACCATCAAAAAACGCGACGCTTAATGAGTGCCGAGGCTGAGGATATACGCGATTATCTTGCGCTTTGGGCCATTCCCGGCATTGGCAGCACAATAGCGCGGCGGCTGATATCGTACGGCGGCGGAATCAAAGAAATCTTTAAACTGAAAAGTGCTGATTTGCAGCATATTCCCGGCATCGGGCAAACCTTGTCGGAGGTAATCACCAAAACCGATTACTACCAGAAAGCCGACGAGACGCTGGAGTTTGCGCAGAAGTTCGGTATTAACATCATCAATTGGTTCGACAAGCGGTATCCCGAAAGGTTGAAACAGTGCGAAGACGCGCCGCTAATCCTGTTCACAAAAGGACAACCAATTGACAATCAGCTCAAATATTTGGCGGTTGTGGGAACGCGCAACGCATCGCAACGAGGGCAGGCGTTCTGTCGTCAGCTTGTCGAGGAGGCCAAAAACAAACGCACCGACATCTGCATTGTTAGCGGTCTGGCCTACGGCATCGATGTGGCGGCACACAAGGCGGCGCTTGAGTTCGATGTGCCAACCATCGGCGTTTTGGGACACGGGCTCGATACCATCTACCCGGCCGCACACCGCGACATTGCCGCACAGATGACACAAAAAGGCTGTTTGGTTACAGAGTTTTTCCAGAAGGTTTTTGCCGACAAGAACAATTTTGTCCGCCGCAACCGCATCATTGCCGGCCTGTGCGACGCTACGTTGGTTGTGGAGTCGGACATCAAAGGCGGCTCGCTGATAACGGCCGAGATAGCAAACTCCTACAGCCGCGATGTTTTCGCCCTCCCTGGCCGCAACACCGACCGTTACTCGCTCGGTTGTAATATGCTGATAAAGAGCCATCAGGCGCAACTGATTGAGTCGTTTGCCGATATTGAGTATTTCTTGGGTTGGAACACTCAGCCTAAAGCGGTGCAGAAAAAGCTGTTTGTCGAGCTTGACCCTGAGAGCCAGAAAATTTACGACGCGCTGCAGGAAAACGACCTAACCATCGATGTCATCTGCCGCCAAACCGAACTCTCGATGTCGAAAGTGTCGGTGCTGTTGCTCTCAATGGAGATGAATGGTCTTGTCAAAACACTGCCGGGCAAGGTGTATGCAAGGTGCTGAAACGCTGTTTTCCAATTAATTATGTGCAAACGCCAAAGTCGCCACGCTGATTTTGACTGCCGGGTTGTGTTGTAGCAGAGCGTTGGCGCAGCCTTCAATTGTGGCTCCGGTAGTCAGCACGTCGTCCACGAGAAGAATATGCTTGCCGTTGAGCATCGCCGACGGGTCTGATTCAAACACATCGCGAACATTCTCCCACCGCTCAATGCGTGTCTTTTTGGTCTGCGTCTCGGTGAAAACCCTGCGGCGCAGCGACTTAGTGTCAACCGGCACACCGAGCGCCTTCGACAGTCCGCGGGCAATCATCTCGCTCTGATTGTAGCCTCGCTTGCGCAGTTTTCCTGGGTGAAGCGGCACGGGTATTATTGCGTCGAAGTGCGTGAAGTCGGGCTCTTTGGCCAGCTCGTGTCCCATACATTCGCCCATATAGACGCCAACCTCATAGTGCCCGTGATATTTCAGATTGTGCAGAAGATGCTGGAAATCACTTCCTTTGACAAAATAGAAATACGATGTGGCGCGCTCAATCCGCACCCGGCCCCAGAATGATTTTTCGACAAGATTTCCTTTCTGCCGATGAAAGTTCGTTTTGGGCATCTTCATCGCGCAACCCATGCACAGCACCTTCTCGTTGCGGAACAAAGGCTGGCGGCAAGCGCAGCACCGAGCCGGATAAATCATCCTTACAACATCTATCGCAATGTTTTTTAAGCGGCTGAGCATCTTATGTAGATTATGGTGCGCTGCCTAAGAAACTAAACGGCGTCTTCGCCTGCCTTGACCTATGCGATTGCTTTCGGCCATAGCATTAATAGTTTAGTGAGGCATCGGCGTTATTAACTGTAAGACAAGCTTTTCGGCCAAACACGAGCGGAAAGTTGGGTTGCTGATGACCAGCCGGAAAACCGAATGCCACCGGATAATCGTAGCCAACGACAGCGTCCATAACTATCTCGTTTACTGTCATTCCGAACGACGGAGTGCTGTCTTCGGCATCGGTGAAGTAGCCGACCACCAAGCCGGCCAAATCTTTCAGAAGGTTGGCGTGCCGCAGCTGCTGCATCATGCGGTCGATGCGGTAGAGTGGTTCGCCCACATCTTCGATAAACAGAATCTTGCCTGCCCAGTCGGTCTGATACTGAGTGCCGATAATGGAGCACAAGACTGCAAGGTTTCCGCCCACCACATCGGCTTTGGCAGTGCCCTCGCGGTTGCCGGTGCCCGAGAAACTGTATTGCGGCATTCGGCCTTGCATAACCTCGAAAAGCTCGTTGGCGCTTGTGTTGTCGCTTGTGAAGTTGACCGGCATCTGCCCGTGGATGCTTGCCACGCCAACGGCCGACAAGGCTGAGTGCAGCACGGTGATGTCGCTGAAGCCGGCTATCCACTTTGGGCGGCGGCGCAATGGTCTGAAGTTGACACCGCCAACCATACGAATGCAACCATAACCGCCTCGCACACAAAGGATGGCCCTTATCTCGGGGTTGTCAATCATCTGCTGCAAGTCGGCGGAGCGGGCGGCGTCGGTGCCGGCAAAAATGTTGTGCTCAAGGTGTGTGGTGTCGCCTAAAACAGGCACAAACCCTTGTTTTTCAATAAACTGGCAAATGGCCTCGTATTGCTCAGGATTGATGAACCGAGCCGGAGCCACAATGCCTATCTTATCGCCTTGCTTTATTTTGGCCGGTACAATCATCTGGCAAGCAGATTATTCGGCAGCTGTGTTATCGGCTTTAGCGTCACCGTTGTTCGGACGGTTGTGGTAGTTGGTGCGGCGGCGGTTGGCGTTGGCGCGCGACGGCATCTCAACCTTCTCGTCGTCGGTGTCTTTTTCCGGTTTAGCGGCCTCGGTCTGAGTGCCTGCCGATTTGCTTAAGCGCTTAATTTCACGGCTTAAGTTCTTGATATCCTTATCGATAGTGCTTTTTGTGCTGTCGAGCATAAGTTGGAAATCCTCGGTCGAATTAATCATGTTCTTTTTGCTGATGCTATAGTTGCGGATGGCAAGCAACAGGGCGGCAATAGCAATAACAAGAGCGGCAAGCGCCAGATAGAATGTTGAAGATGTGCAGTTGCCTGCATTGGCGCATTGTGCGAAGCATGGAAAAGCGGTTGTGCATAAAACACAAACAATCAACGATTTAAAAATCTTATTCATAATAAATTAGTTTGTAAAGTGATGCACAAATATATCAATTTGACAATAACTGAAAAACTGATTAATAGAAAACGACACTTTTCTTTAACAATTTTCAGAATCTTTCGTATCTTTCGCGGCTATTTCAGATATGAGTAGCAACCCAAACGATGAAGAAAAAAAACTAAAACGATAACGATAACACTGACAAAAACGATAACTATAACGAAGTGATTAATGTTTAATGATAAATGATTAATGAATAGATATTCAACCTGTTAAACTTGTTAAACATTAAACTCTAAACTTTTAACTTCAAAAACTTAGAACTTACAACTAAAAAAATCAAATAACATGAAAAGAGTTAAGCATTTCATTTTGGCAGTTGCAACCCTGCTTTTAGCAACAGTAACAATGGCCCAATCGGGCTTCAATTATCAAGCTGTAATCCGTGATGCCGATGGCAATCTTTTGTCCGGTCAGCAGATATCGCTTCGTATAACACTGCTCAACAGCAGCGGCTCGCTCTATCAGGAGCGGCAGGTGGTAACCAGCAACGCCTATGGCGTGGTTTCGATTGTGGTTGGCGGCCCCAACGCTGAAATTCTTAGCGGTTATTTCGACAAGATTGACTGGAGCAAAGGCGGTATCAGCATGAAGACCGAATTTGACCCCGTTGGCGGCGAAGCTTACACCGAGATTGGCACAACCCAGTTGCAAGCGGTGCCTATGGCCGAATATGCCAAAACAACCAGCGCGGTCAAGAACCCGAAAGAGATTGAGATTCAGGCTACAAACGAGACCGGCGACGAAGAGGCTCTGTTCTCGGTAAAAGACGATAAAGGCAACGTGGTGTTCGCCGTATATAAAAATGGTGTTCGCGTCTATGTTGACGACACTGACCCTAACAGCGGTAGCAAGGCTGCCAAAAGCGGATTCGCCGTGGCGGGACGCTCAGGCAAAGCTGGCGAGGGCAACACCTATTTTGCTGTGAACGACCAAGGAACACAGGTTTACGTTGACGACGACCCAACCGAGCCGGGCAAAGCAGCCAAGGCTAAATTCGCTGTGGCCGGCAAGAGCGGCAAGACTGACGATAACTATCTGATTATAAACAAGGCCGGTACACAAATCTTTGTTGACGACACCGCCTCTGGCAAAGCTGCCAAGGCTAAATTCGCCGTTGCTGGTAAAAGTGGTAAAGGCGATGGTAATCTGTTGGTTGTGAACGAAGCGGGTACAAAAGTATATGTTGACGACGGTGACACAAAAGCAGCTAAAGCCAAATTCGCAGTTGCAGGACGCTCGGGTAAGGCCGGTGAGAACTCCAACTTCTTTGCCATTGACGACAACGGAACGCAGGTTTTTGTTGACGACACCGCCAGCGGCAAAGCCGCCAAAGCCAAGTTTGCCGTAGCCGGTAAGAGTGGCAAGGCCGACGGCAATCTGTTGGTTGTGAACCAATCTGGTACAAAGGTTTACGTTGACGACGACCCGACTGAGCCGGGCAAGGCTGCCAAGGCTAAATTTGCCGTTGCCGGAAAGAGCGGCAAGGATGACGATAACTATCTTATTGTGAACAAAGCAGGTACACAGGTTTTTGTTGACGAGGCTGACGGCAAGGCTGCAAAAGCTAAATTCGCCGTAGCCGGCAAGAGTGGCAAAGCCGATGGTAGCGTTGGCGACAACTATTTGGTTATCAACGACGAAGGAACAAAAGTGTTTGTTGACGGCGTGAATGGCCAAAAGGCCGCCAAAGCCAAGTTTGCGGTGGCAAGCGTGCGCAATGGCAAGAGCGAAACAGCCGAAGATTTCTTCCTTATTAACAAAGACGGAACGCAGGTGTTTATTGATGAGGATACGCACAACAACAAAGCCGCCAAAGCCAAGTTTGCAGTGGCAAGCGTAAAAAGCGGTAAAGACGGTGACGATAAAGCCAACATAAACCCCAACTATTTAGTTATTGACTCCGACAGTACCCGTGTCTATATCGACAACACCAACGGCAAGGCAGCCAAAAGCGGATTTGCCGTGGCCGGCAAGAGTGGAGCCAAGGGCAGCAATGTCGATATGCTGAAAGTTACCAAAGACAGCACCCGCGTCTATGTTGAGGGCGGCGGCGGCAAGAGCGGCTTTGGCGTTGAAGGCAAAGAGGGTGGAGGCAAAGATGGCGAAGAAGGAGTAGAAGGAGAAGGAAAAGCCACAGCAGGCAGTAATGGCTTTGCAGTATCGGAAAAAGGCGCAAGCGGAAACACCGGCTACATGAATATTACCGCCGATAACTTCTTTGCTGGCTACGATGCAGGTAAGAAAACAACAGGCACAAACAACACCTTTGTTGGAAATGGCACCGGTATAGCAAATGTTGGAGGTGCAAACAACGTGTTTGTTGGTAACAATGCGGGTAACAAAAACACATCAGGCTACAGCAATGTGTATATAGGCAACAATGCCGGACTGAATGGATACGGTGGACAACGAGATGTGTTTATCGGACAGGAGGCCGGTTATAGTAACAATAATGCCTACAACTCTGTTTTTATTGGCTATCGGGCTGGTTATTCAAACACATCATCTGACAACAATATTATGATAGGTAACACAGCTGGTTATAGCAAAAACAGCGGTGGTAGCAATGTTATTTTAGGAACTCAAGCAGCCTATTATAACAAATCGGGTTCCGACAATATTGTTATGGGAACAAAAGCCGGATACAATGCTAATAGTCTGACAAGTTCGGTTATGATAGGTACGAATGCTGGTTATGGAGCAAGTGCTTCTACCTCAACTAACGATGTGTTTGTTGGCAATAATGCCGGTTACAGTAACACCACAGGTACAAGCAACGTGTTCTTAGGCAATAATGCAGGTTATGGTAACACTACAGGTAGTAGCAACGTGGCTTTAGGTTATAAGGCTGCCTACACCAACAAAACCGGTGCAAACAACGTGGTGATGGGCGATTCGGCTGCATATTCGGCTAACTCTATGACTCGCTCCATTGCCATTGGTAAACTTGCCGGCAAAGGTTCTGGTTCTTCAACATCAACCGACGATGTGTTTATCGGCTATAAGGCTGGCTACAGCAACACAACCGGCGCAAACAATGTTTTCTTGGGTAATGCGGCTGGCACAGCCAATACCAAAGGAGGCAACAATGTATTCTTGGGTTATCAGGCGGCGGCAGCTAATCAGGAAGGCACAAGCAATGTGGTTTTAGGAACCAATGCGGCTCAAGATGCTGTCAAAATGACCAAGACCATTGCCATTGGCGAGGAGGCTGGCAAAGGCAGCTCTGAATCGACAAGCGAGAACGATGTCTTTATTGGCTATCAGGCAGGTAAGGCCAACACCACTGGCAAGTACAATGTTGAGATAGGTAACGAGGCCGGTAGCAGCAACCAAAGCGGTAGCTACAACGTATTCCTCGGCTATCAGGCAGGTAAGGCCAACACAGCCAGCAACAACGTTTTCCTTGGTTACAGAGCAGGTGCTGCCAACACCGAGGGCAAAAACAATGTGGTTTTGGGTACCAGCGCCGGCGCCTCTAACACTGTCAGCTCCAACAACGTGTTCTTAGGCAATTTGGCGGGATACAACACAAAAGGCGCAGCCCAAGAAAATTTTACAAATCCATGGACAGGGCAGACAGAAACAATTTACAATGGTTCTAACAACGTTTTCCTTGGCAACTATGCAGGTTATCGGAACACAACAGGAAAGAATAATGTCTTTCTTGGCAATTTTGCCGGTCTCAACAATTATGCTGCATCAAGCAACACGTTTATTGGATATTATGCGGGTTTGAACAATTATACTGGTGATGATAATGTTGCATTGGGAACTGGTGCTGCGCAAAACATGCGCTTAATGAACGCCACAATTGCCATTGGTATGGAAGCTGGCAAAGGTGCGGAAAACGCATCTTTAAGTAGCAACTACAACATTTTCATCGGTAAAAAAGCCGGTTATAGCATTAATGGAGGTGTTGGAAACGTATTCTTGGGTAACGAAGCAGGTTTTGCTATTACGGACGGCGGAGGAAATGTGTTTTTGGGTAACAGTGCCGGCCACGCCAACACAAAAGGTATGTATAACGTTTTCATAGGATATGCAGCTGGACAGAGTAACGTGGAGGCTGGAAGTAATATTTTTCTAGGTTTTAATGCTGGCCTGGCACATACTACAGGTGCTTCCAATGTTATGATTGGTACCGAAGCAGGAAGAAAAGATGTGAATGGCGTTAACAATATATTTATTGGAAACGGAGCAGGTTGGAACAGTAATGGCGGAAAGCAGAACACTGTTTTGGGAAACTATGCCGGATATAATAATACAGGTGAATCGAATGTAATTTTGGGATACTATTCAGGACACAAGAATACATCCGGAGCAAACAATGTGATGATTGGTGACAGTGCAGGATTCAACCACTCAACAGGTTCAAGTAACGTATTCATTGGCGACAATGCCGGATATACAAATACTTCAGGCGAAGGCAATGTCTTTATTGGCAATAATGCAGGTGTATATGTGCCAGGAGGGGCAACGGCATCATATACTACAAGCAACAGACTTCAAATTGCCAATGGCAAAAATATTTTAATACAAGGCTCGTTCACTGATAAAGAAGTTCGAATATGTGATAAATTAACAACAAAAACGTTGTTGCCATCATCTACTTCCGGCAGCTATCTTGGTAACAACGATTATCGTTGGAGTTATCTTTACGCTGGCGCAGCGAATTTTAAAGGAAGTATAGAACCCGGTACAGCTGATACTTACAACATAGGTCAATCAACAAACAGATGGAAGAATCTATACGTTGGATATGCGAATTTTGCGGGAAATGTTGAACCAAGTGCAGATGTAACATACTCTTTGGGAGGTTATTCTAAGAGATGGAATAATATATATGCCAAACAAATAAGTGTTAGAGAGACTTCCTCTTCAAGCAGCCCATCATCTGATGTATGCAATTTCAGTTCATCTATACAGACATATTTAACTGCAAACTATGACCAAAACGGAGTTCACAGTTCTGCAAGTGCCCTAAATAAAGGTATGGGTAACTACTATGCTATTACAGGAATTGCTTCAGGTGGTAAAAAAGCTGTTGGTATTAGAGCTATAGCCTCTGGTGGCACCACTAACTATGCAGGTTATTTTGAGTGTAGCGGCGGAAATGCTACAAACTATGGCATATATGCAAAAGCATCTGGAGGTGACTCTAATTATGCCGCATACTTTGATGGAAATACAACTGTAAACAACCAAAATGGCACGGCTATAACAGCAACTTCACCAACTTCATACTGGGCTGGCTATTTCACCGGTGATTTATATGTGTCAAACTATCTCTATTATGGTGTTGGTTGTAGTCAATGGTCAGATTCACGTTTGAAGAAAAACATCGAGCCAATAACAGGCGCACTTGACAAAGTTCTTAAACTGCGCGGCGTTAGCTACTATTGGAAGACCAAAGAAGAAATGGGGGCCGACAGCACTTATGCCATTACCGACACTAAAAAGCACATTGGTGTAATAGCTCAGGAGATTGAAGAGGAGTTCCCCGAGATTGTTGTAAACGAGGAAAAGTCAGTATTTAAATCAGTTGAATACAATGCCCTTGCCCCAATCCTCATCGAGGCCGTAAAAGAGCTGAAAGCCGAGAAAGACGAGCTTGAGGCCAAAGTTGAGAAATTAGAGAAGATGGTTGAGGAATTGATGAAGAAACAATAACGCATTGTAGGGACGCACGGCGTGCGTCAGGCAATGCAAAATATTGGAAATATGAATTTTGTAGAGACGCGCCACGGCACGTCTCTACCGCATACAATACGCAATGTGAAAATTTTTATTTTTGCATAAAACAGAGAAAAAATGAATGAGACAATAACAAAACGAGTTCGTCGTAAAAAGAAACTCACCATAGAGGAGCGGAGAGCTATAAATGCGACCATTATTCCGCAAAATAAAAGTATGCAAGCCGTCATTGAGCATCAAGGCGAGGTTTGGGTAAAGGACCCAATGCTGTTATTATGAGGTATCTGCTTGATACAAACACATATATCTATTTGGTTTCTGACCGCGACAGTTTGCACCCTGATGTGTTGGAATTATTGAGCGAACCTGATGCCGTTTGGTGTATCAGCGCCGAAAGTGTGCGAGAGTTAATTGTTGCGTATAACAACAAAGGGTGGGGTAATAAGCGTTGGAAAACTGCCGAAGATATGGTCAGGGCCATTGAAGACGATTATTATATCGAGATTCTGCCTATTCAGAAAGAGGTGATGCGAACCTATTCGCGGCTACGCATCAATACTGCAATGAACCATAAAGACCCGTCGGACCATGTAATTATCGCTCATGCCATAACGACTCGTATGCCGCTCATATCCAGTGACACTCGTTTCGCTTTCTATCGCAGGTAGGGGCTTGATTTGATTTTTAATGAGAAGTGATTTGCCGGTTATGAGTTGCTGAAGAAACAATAACGCATTGTAGGGACGCACGGCGTGCGTCAGGCAATGCAAAATATTGGAAATATGAATTTTGTAGAGACGCGCCATGGCACGT
>JAFZKK010000042.1 GCA_017551905.1 Salinivirgaceae bacterium | reverse complement strand
GGCGACAAATTCAATGTTGTAAGTAGCGACAAAGAGGCCCGCGACATTGCCAACCGCCGTCTGCAACTGCAACGAGAGCAAGGCTTGCGCACACAAAAGCACCTTACTTTGGCCGAGGTTGGACGCCGCAAAGCCATTGGCGACTTCCACGAGCTCAACATCATTGTCAAAGCCGACGTTGACGGTTCGGCCGAGGCTCTGCAGGATTCGCTTGTCAAACTCTCGACGCCTGAGATTCAGGTCAATGTCATCCACAAGGCCGTTGGTCAGATTTCAGAGTCCGATGTTACGCTGGCCGCCGCTTCCGACGCCATTATCATCGGTTTCCAGGTTCGTCCTTCGATGGACGCACGCAAACTTGCCGAGCGCGAGCAAGTCGATATCCGCTTGTACTCAATCATTTACGATGCAATCAACGAGGTGAAGGACGCTATGGAAGGCATGCTTTCGCCTGAAATCAAAGAGGAGATTATCGGAACGGTTGAGATTCGCGAGGTGTTCAAGATTTCGAAGGTTGGCTCGGTTGCTGGTTGCTTCGTCCGCGACGGAAAGGTGAAACGCACATCGAAAGTGCGCGTCATCCGCGACGGTATTGTGGTTTACACCGGCGAACTTGGCTCACTCAAGCGTTTCAAAGACGACGCCAAAGAAGTGCTCACCGGTATGGAGTGCGGTCTGAACATCGATAAATACAACGACATCAAGGTCGGTGACATTATCGAGGTTTATGAGGAGATGGAAGTTAAACGAACACTTTAAATATTTGTGCAATAACTAAAAGGGGCACGTTGAGTGCCTCTTTTTTTTGAAAAATGAGTTTATGGCGACCGATTGTCCGCAAATCGATATCGAGAAAATCATCAGTTCGAAGAATCCGAAACTACTGAACTTTATTCCTAAATTCTTGATGAACAAGGTGAAACGCACCTTGCATATCGATGAGATAAACTGGTTTTTGCGTGAGAACAAAGACGCCGGACCTTACGAGTTTGTCGATGCCGGGCTGAAAATGTTTGGCGCGCGGATAAAAGTTGAGGGCGTTGAGAATATTGCTGCCGATGCTAAACGGCTGATTTTCATATCAAACCACCCGCTTGGAGGCCTCGATGGTTTGGTTTTCACAAGCGTTGTCTATCACCATTTTGGCGAGGTGTTTTTTCCGGTCAACGATTTGTTGCTCAATCTGCCCAATATGAAGGGTGTGTTTCTGCCCATAAACAAGCACGGACGCCAGTCGCGCGAGGGCGTGGAGGCAATCGACAGCGCATATGCCGGCGACAAGCATGTGCTGTATTTTCCGGCCGGATTGTGTTCGCGTAAAATCAAAGGGAAGATAACCGACCTTGAGTGGAAACGCAACTTCCTTACGCAAGCCATTAAATATCAACGCGATGTGGTGTCAGTGCATATCACTGGTCAGAATTCCAAATTCTTTTACAACCTTGCCAACATACGCAAGAAATTGCATATCAAGGCCAATCTTGAAATGTTTTTCCTAATCGACGAAATGTATAACCAGTACGACCGCGATATTACCATAACATTCGGAAAACCAGTCGGTTGGCAGACTTTCGACAAAAGCCGCAAGCCGCAAGAATGGGTGCAAATGCTTAGAGAGAGTTCGTATTTATTAGAATCGGGACGAGAATAAACTTGGCTAATTTTCGCCAAATTTGTTGAACGAAAGTTTTTTGGAAGATAATTATGGAAAACATTATCGAACCGATAGATAAGAAGCTGATATTAAGCGAGCTGACTCCCGAAAAGTTTGTCCGCAAAACAAATTTCGGTGACAATGAGATTTACATTTTCAAGCATTTCGACTCGCCGAATCTGTTGCGTGAGATTGGCCGTCTGCGCGAACTCACCTTCCGCAACGCTGGCGGAGGCACCGGTCTTGCCTGCGACATCGATGAGTACGACACTGCCGAAAAGCCTTACAGTCAGCTAATTGTTTGGGACCCGCGCAAACAGGAGATACTTGGCGGCTATCGGTTCATTACCGGAAACGAAGCTCCGACTGACGCTGACGGCAATCCTATTTTGGCGACATCGCAGCTGTTCTACTATTCCGACGAGTTTAAAAAGAATTATCTGCCATATATAATCGAACTTGGCCGCTCGTTTGTTGTGCCTGAAAATCAGGCTATTGGCGACGGACGCCGCAGTCTTTACACACTCGACAATCTTTGGGACGGACTCGGCACTTTGGTTGTCGATTATCCCGAAGCCCGATATTTCTTCGGAAAGGTTACAATGTACCGCCACTACAATCAGGAGGCGCGCAACTTCCTACTCTATTTTATGAATATGTATTTTGGTGGAAACGAGAGCCTTATGCATCTTCTCAATCCGCTCGACTTGCATTTCAACCTTGAGCAACTGAAGGCGGCTTTCAAAGGAAACGACTACAAGGAGGATTACCGCACATTGTCGCGCGAGGTGCGTGCCCGAGGCGAGCGCATTCCGCCGCTCATCAACTCCTACATGAGCCTCTCATCGACGCTTAAAGTGTTTGGTACCAGCTTAAATCCATATTTTGGCGATGTTGAGGAGACCGGAATAATGGTAACCATTGCCGACATCTACAAGGAAAAATCGGAAAGGCATATTGCTTCGTATCGGGCTGAAAAAAATAGTAACAGAACGATATCGCACAAATAACTAACTTTGGAGTTGGAAAAGTTTGTTAAACAGACCATAATAATAAAACTATGTTTTCAGGAATTGTTGAAGAGTTTGCCGAGGTTGTCGGCATCGAGAAAGACCAAGAGAATCTGCATTTTACGCTGAAATGCTCGTTTGTCGATGAGCTGAAAATCGACCAAAGCGTGGCGCACAACGGCGTCTGCCTGACGGTGGTGCGCATTAAAGACGGAACTTACACAGTTACAGCGATGAAAGAGACGCTCGATTGCTCGAATCTTGGCCTATTGAAGGTTGGCGACAAGGTGAATGTTGAGCGCTCGATGTTGATGAACGGCCGATTGGACGGCCACATTGTGCAGGGCCACGTCGATAAAACGGCGCGTTGCACAAAGGTTGAAGATGCCGAAGGAAGTCACGTTTTCACTTTCGAGTACGATTTCGACAAAGAGATGGCTCGGCGTGGCTATCTGACTGTGGATAAGGGCTCTGTAACCGTCAACGGCGTGAGCCTGACCGTTTGCCGCCCAACGCAGAACTCGTTCCAAGTGTGCATCATTCCCTACACTTTCGACAACACTAACTTCCACACAATCAAGGTCGGAACGCTGGTGAATCTGGAATTCGACATTATTGGAAAATATATTGCGCAGATTACGAGATTGGGTTAAAGGCATCAGGCATTAGGCAACAGACATTTGTAGAGACGCGGCACGCCACGTCTCTACGATTCACCGATTAAACATTCACCAATGGACATAATAAATTTGTCGTTCACCGACAAACGCTTTGAAACTCACCCTATTACGGTGGGCAAGTTGCAAATGGGCGGTTCGAATCAAATCCGCGTGCAGTCGATGGCCAACACTCCTACTCGCGATGTGGAAGCGTCTATCAATCAGGCGATTGAAATTTTCGATGCAGGCGCTGAACTTGTCAGGTTTACGGCAATCGATGAACGCGACGCTTACGCCTTGCGCGACATCAAAAACGGACTTGTGGCCAAAGGTTACACCAAACCTATTGTGGCCGATGTGCATTTCAATGCTAAATTAGCCGACATTGCCGCACAATTTGTTGATAAAGTGCGCATTAACCCTGGCAATTATCTTGAAAAACGCGCCACTTTCGCCACTCTCGAATTCACCGACGATGAGTACCAAGCCGAACTTGCCAAACTCAACGAGCGGCTTAAATCGTTGATTGACATTTGCAAAGAGCACCACACTGCACTGCGCATCGGCACCAACCACGGCTCGCTTTCCGACCGCATAATGTCGCGCTACGGTGATACACCCGCTGGAATGGTCGAGGCTACGATGGAATTTTTGCGTGTTTGCAAAAAATATGATTTTCAAGATGTTGCGGTGTCGCTCAAATCGAGCAACACCGTAGTTATGGTGCAGGCTTACCGCTTGCTTGTGAAGCAGATGAGCGCCGAGACGATGAATTTTCCCGTTCATTTGGGTGTTACCGAGGCTGGAACTGGCACCGATGGTATAATCAAATCGGCTGTTGGCATTGGCACACTGTTGGCCGACGGTATTGGCGACACTATCCGCGTATCGCTCACGGGCAGCCCTGCGGCAGAAATTGCCCCGGCACGAATGCTTGCCGACCATTTCGAGAGTAGCGCCAAAAACGTGAAAATCAACTACAACGAGCCTGTGGCGCTCAATCCGTTCGAGGTTTGTCGGCGCGACACAAGTCTGAATCCATCGTTCGACAATAAGAAACCGCTGGTAATCTGCGACTTGCCCGACCTTTCGATGGAAACGCTCAAATCGCTCGGCATCAGTTTCGACCTGAACACAATGACCATAAGCGGCAGCGCGCAATCGCCTGATGTTCTGTATTTTGGCGCACCCGAAATCGATTTGCCCGACTTCAAAACCAAAGACATTTCGCTACTCATTGACTATAAAGTCTGGATAAAAGACAGCAACTACGAGCCGCTTTACGGTCTAAACACATATTTATCAGCAAAATACAAATCAGACAAACGCAACTGGGTAATGGTGAGCCTAAACACCCTGACACCCGAAGCAATGGCTGTGCTGAAAGCCGACCCAACGGTGGTGCTCATTGCTTGCTCGATGTGTGTGAACCAAGCCGCCGAGCAACGCGCAATCTTCAACACTCTGATTGCCAACGGTGTAAACTTGCCAGTGATTGTCAGCAGCATCTACAAAGAGCCCGATGTTGCCAAATTCCAACTGAAATCCGCCGCCGACAATGGTCTGTTCTTTATCGACGGCCTGGCAAACGGATTATGGTTGAGCAATTTTGCGCCAACGCAAGTGAGCATTGTGAGTGAGACAGCGTTCACCATTCTGCAATCGGCGCGCGCCCGCTACACCAAAACCGAATACATTGCCTGTCCGTCGTGCGGCCGCACGCTGTACGACATAGAAAAGGGTTTAGCCGAAGTGAAAAAGGTAACGCAGCACCTGACGGGACTGAAGATTGCCGTTATGGGCTGCATTGTGAACGGCCCGGGCGAGATGGCCGATGCCGACTACGGCTACGTGGGAGCCGGCCCTGGCAAAGTGAACCTATACAAAGGCAAAACGCTTGTGAAACGCGGTGTGGATGAGGCTGTTGCACCACAAGAACTGCTGAAAATGATTGAGGAAGACAGAAAGAAGGCGTGAAAAACACGCAACCACTAACTCTTTGCGTTAGTGTCCACAATAATCATTTATTATTAAACTGATTCATTATGCCCGGCACGCCCACAAACGGTAGTTGCTGAACAGCCTGGCAGCAAAGGTTGACGCGCTCGTCGAGGGCGGCTTTTTCCTCGTCTGTCCATTGGCCGAGCACAAAATCGACTTGGTGACCGCGGGTAAACTCGTTACCGATGCCAAAGCGTAGCCGTGCAAAATCGGTAGTTGAGAGCGCTTCGGCAATGTTTTTCAGACCGTTATGACCGCCGTCGCTACCACGCTCGCGGATGCGGATTTTGCCGAAAGGCAGCGCCAAATCGTCGCAGATGATAAGAAGATGGTCGAGCGGAATTTTCTCTTGCTGCATCCAATAGGCCACAGCCTTGCCGCTCAAATTCATATAGGTTGTCGGCTTGATGAGAATAAAAGTGCGGCCGCGCGACTTCATCTCGGCCCGGTAAGCGTGACGCACCTCGCTAAAAGAAGTATTGGACGCCTTAGCCAAGGCATCCAATACTTTAAATCCTATGTTGTGGCGGGTGTTGGCGTACTCGGCGCCGATGTTACCCAGCCCTACAATCAGATATTTCACTCCCTAAATTATTTTTCCTCAGTTGTAGCGGCGGCCGATACAGCGGCACGAGTCATTTTAACTGTTGCCACAACAACGTTCTTAGCCTCAAGAAGTTCAAGTCCGTCAAAATTCAAATCTTGAATCTTGATAGCCTTGCCAAGTCCGAGGTCGGTAACATCAATGTCAAGAATGTCAGGAAGTTTGGCAATCAAACCTTTAACACGGATTTTGCGAAGTTTCAGAACCAGCTTACCACCTTGTCTTACACCTTCGGCCAGACCGTTAAGTTTCACCGGAATCGAGATAGAAACTGGCTTCTTGTCGTTAACCTCAAGAAAATCAATGTGTTCGATAGCGTCAGATACGCAGTTGTACTGAACGTCTTTCAAAATGGCCTTGCGAGCCTTTCCGTCGATTACCAAATCAACGATGTAGATGTTCGGGGTGTAAATCAGACCACGGAAAGCCTCAACAGGGGCTGTGAAGTGGGTTACCGACTCGCCGCCGTACACTACGCAAGGAACCTGTCCGTTTTTGCGAAGTTCGCGTGTTGCCTTTTTGCCAAGCTCTGAACGAACAGAACCTTTAATCTCAATAGTTTTCATTCTAATAAAATTATGTGCTACTTGTGACTGAGTCACCCATTGCACGTTAGACAATAAAAATTTTTGCGGCGCAAAGGTAGAAAATTATGCTTTCGGTGCAACAGCCGCCAACTTTATTATTTTTGAAGTCGATTATGAATGATACAGAACTTAAACAATTCCTTGATTGTCAGGCCGCAAGGTTCGACAATCCCGACTTTATCAGCGAGGACCCGATATCGGTTCCGCACCGATTCAGCCGCCCCGACGATATTGCCATTGCGGGATTTCTGGCCGCCACCATTGCGTGGGGACAGCGCAAGAGCATTGTCAAATCGGCGCACACGCTCATTAACTGGATGGACGGCTCGCCGCACGATTTCATTGTCAACTGCACCGAACGCGATTTGCTGCCGTTCGAAAAGTTCGTCTATCGCACCTTCAACGGCACCGACTGCGTGACATTTTTGCGCTCGCTGCATAACATTTATGTCAACCACGGCGGGTTGGAAAATGTTGTTACCGAAGGATTTAAATCGACTGGTTCGATACGCGGTGCCTTGTCGTATTTATTTAAAGTTTTTTTCGAGATTGACCACCAGCACCGCACCGAGAAACACCTTGCCAACCCCGACCGCGGCTCGGCGTCGAAGCGGATGAATATGTACTTGCGCTGGATGGTGCGGCAGAGCGGCACGGGCGTCGATTTTGGCATTTGGCGCAACATTCCGCAGTCGGCATTGCAGATTCCGCTCGATGTGCACGTGGGCAATGTCTCGCGGCAGTTGGGCTTGCTCACACGAAAGCAAAACGACTGGCAAGCTGTTGAGGAACTCACCGCCCGCCTGCGCCAATTCTGCCCCGACGACCCCGTAAAATACGATTTTGCATTGTTCAGCCTGGGCGTAAATAATTTAGAATGTAGGATTTAGAAATTGAAAATTGAAAATTAAAAATGAAAAATTAATGTGAGGGTTGAGATGGTTTAGAAGGTTGAGAGTGCTTAGATACTCAACTTTCTAAACAGCGAAGCGACTAAACCTTTAAACGATTCACCAGTTCACCGATTAAACGATTCACCTGAAAAATGAGCAACAACTACTTCTGTTTCAAACAATTCGCCGTTGTGCAGGACAACACGGCAATGAAGGTTGGCACCGATGGTGTGCTTTTGGGCGCGTGGTGCGATTGCGCCAATGCGCGCCGAGTGCTCGATGTTGGCACTGGCACAGGTCTGATTGCAATGATGGTTGCCCAACGCTCTGAAGCGCAAGTGACTGCCGTTGAGATTGATAGCTCGGCTTGCATTGATGCCGTAGGCAATTTCGGCAACTGTCCGTGGTCGGACCGAATTGAACTTTTCAACCTGCCCATTCAAGAGTTTGCCGTCGATTGCACCGACCGTTTCGACCTGATTGTCAGCAACCCGCCGTTTTTCAGCAACTCGCTGAAAGCCCCAAGCGCAGGCCGTGCCCTTGCCCGCCACGACGACTCGCTGCCCGTGACCGACCTTCTCGATTCCGCCGCCCGTCTGCTGACAGACAATGGCCGCCTGTCGGTTATCATTCCCGCCGACCGCCTCGACGATTACAACGCCGAAGCCTCACGCCACCGCCTCACGGCCGTCCGCCGCGCAATGCTGCGCCCCAGCCCCGCCCAGCCGTTCCACCGCGCAATGGTTGAGTATGGCTACGGCGCTGCCCTCGCCACCGACGAGGTTATCTGCATTGAAACAACAGAACACGGCGTGTACTCGCCTGAATACGTTGCACTTACACGGGATTTTTATTTGAAATTCTGATTAATTGGCTTTTGCCTTTTCTTCGGGCTTTTTGGCCTACAAACAAAATTAATCAGCATAATTAGTTAATTGCACCAACAAAAAGTGGTCGCAAATTTTGGAAAACTATCAGTCTCACTTTTGGAATAACTTCAGTCGCACTTTTTAAACATAAAGTGACTTTTTTTACAGATTTTATAAAAAAGCAAAAACCTTAACTCGTTAAGAGTTAAGGTTTTGACATTTTACTTTTTTAAGGTTGCGGAGAGGACGAGATTCGAACTCGTGGTACACTAATCGCGTACGGCAGTTTAGCAAACTGCTGGTTTCAGCCACTCACCCACCTCTCCAAAGAGTTCTGTGCTGAACGTGCCTTAACAAGGCGGCACAAAAGTATGAATTAGATATTCATTCACAAACTAATTGTTGTTTTTTTTAGTTTGGATTGCGTAATTCGGTGTTATAAAATGATTTAGCCTATTGTTCTATACCCTATTCGCCAACAACATCCACCGAATCAGCCGCTGCATCAAGAGTCGTGTCGGCTTCGGCAAATTCCTCTGCATCAATGTGCTCTGTGTCAAACAATGTGGTATCGGTTGCAGATGAAGAATACAGAATATCAAGCAATTGTGTCATACCAATACCACCGCTACGATTGCTACTATTACGCAAAACCACAATGGTCGCTGTATCCTTCGGAATTCTAATAAGCGATGTTTTGAAACCATGCCACCAGCCGCTGTGGAATTGTATCGGAATGGTGTCGGCGTATGTTGTGAGCCGCCAGCCATAACCGTAATTGTTACCGAAACGCACTCGGCGGCCCATAGGTTGAAAAGCCCGTTGCAGCGTGTCGGGATTGATGATTTTGCCCGAATAGAGTCCCTGGTCCCATTTCAGAAGGTCGTTGGCAGTGGAGTAAATGCCCTTGTCGCCTAAAAAATGGTCGAGATAGTTATCGTCGGCAGGTGTTTTGCGTGATTCGTATCCTATGGCGTGCGGCGGATAGTTGACGCTCTGCATTGCTCGGTAGGTAAATGTGCGAGTCATTCCCAATGGCTTGAAAATGTTGTCTTCCAGGTAGTTCTCGAATTTTAATCCAGAAACAGCCTCGACCACGGCGGCCAAAACCGCATAGCCGGTGTTGCTGTACTGGAATCGTCGGTTTGGGCGGAAAAAGCGTCCGGCGTTGGCCTCAATCAGTTCAGCCACAATCTGTTGGTTGCTGAAATACGGGTCGTCGAGCATTGGCTTGCGGTCGCAGAGATAGTGGTAGTTTGGTAGACCCGAGCGGTGGACAAGCAACTGGTGAATGGTGATGTCGGGATAAGGAAAGCCCGGCAAGTATTTGGCCACACTGTCGGTCAGGCGCAAGCGGCCACGTTCGTAGAGTTGCAGAATGGCCACCGCCGTGAATTGTTTCGAGACCGAAGCTAACTGAAACGCAGTGGTGTCGGTGTTAGGAATGTTCTCGCGGATGTTGGCAAGTCCGCAAGCTCGTTCGTATAAAACGCTGTCTTTCTGTCCGATAAGCACAACTCCGCTAAAATTGTCGTTCCGGCATTTCCGCTCAACAATGGAATCGATGGCAGCAATTTGCTCTTTGGTGAAGGTATAGCGAGTGGTTTTTTGCGGCGTTTCGACCACAGTCTCAACCACTTGCGCCTCATTTTGCCTGCCACCAAAATAGCACACAACAAGTGATATCGCGGCAGCGACCACCATTGGCAAAGCTTGTTTTATATTGGCAGTTATCATTATTAAAAATGTGGTTGCAAAGATAGTTTTTTGAGTAATGTATAAAGTGTAATGAGTAATGATTAGCGATTAATTCATAACAGATAAACGATTTAAATCGTTTAAAATGTTGTATTTACGAGTTATTCCGAAAACATTTATGTCTTTCTCCTTTCACTTTTTCTTTTGCCGCAAACAACAAAAAAACTATCTTGCAACAACAAAATCGCAGCAACGTGAGCAAATTCAGGTTCATAATTTTGGCGGTGTGGCTTTGTGTGCCGGCTGTGGCGGGCGCGCAAAACGGCAATTTCGAGGCTATGGCTAATGCTTCGGTTATGCAAAACGGCTTGTGGGCGGCGAACAACAACCAAGCCGGACTGGCTGATATTCAAAAGTTTGCCTTTGGTGTAAACTATCAGAATCGGTTTCAGTTGGAAGAGACGAGCACAAAGTCGGTGGCGGCTGCGTTGCACACACGTACTGGTAATTTTGCGTTGAGTTTCAATAGGTTTGGCTACTCGCTCTATTCCGAAAACAGTTTCGGACTGGCCTACGCACGTAAGTTTGGCGAATCGGTTTCGGCAGGTTTGCAGTTCGACTATTTAAGTGTAAATCAGTCGTCTGCGTATGGCAATAACGGTGTTTTTCTGTTCGAAGTTGGCTTGCAATACCGCCCGATTACAAACCTGCAAATTGGCGCCCACGTTTACAACCCGACAAAGGCGAAAATGGCTGAATATGAAGACGAACGCGTGAACACGTCGTTCCGGTTGGGTGCCAACTACTATTTCTCGCAGATTGTGCAGCTGGCCGCCGAAGTCGAAAAAACGATGCAGACCGACCTTCGCTGTAAAGTCGGACTTGAATATCAGATAATCAGCAATTTATACTTGCGCACAGGCTTCCGTTCAAAGCCTAACGAATTTTGTTTCGGTGCGGGCTACACCTTCAAAGGACTGACGTTCGACTTCTCATTCGCCACGCACCAATATCTTCCAATGTCAACGCAAGTCTCTTTAATGTACTCATTATGAACCTCTTATTCGCATTTTGGCCGTTTATTGGAAAGGTGCTGATGACAACTCTGTTTCAGTTGCTGTCGATATTTGGTGTTTTTATCGTTTTCGGCTTGATTCTCTATCTGTTAGCCCGTTACATGCGGCGGCTTTACGTCAACATTTTGGGTGAAAAATCGGACATTTATTTCACTGGTTGGATTGGCACGCCCGTTCACGAGCTCGGACACGCGCTGTTTTGTATTCCTTTCTTGCACAGAATCAGTGAGATAAAACTTTATCAACCCAACAGCGAAGACGGCACTTTGGGCTACGTCAACCACGCCTACAACCCACGCAACCCGTGGGCACAAATCGGCAATTTCTTCATTGCGATGGGGCCTATTTTGTTCGGTTCGCTGATTATCTACCTGATGGTCAGATTTTTACTGCCCAATAACGAGTCATTGCTCAAAGCGCTTCACGGCTCAACGGCCAACTTCACAACCCTGTCGGGCTTTGCGGCGCTGATGGTCAATGTTTTACACTCGTCGGTGGATATGATTGGCTCGCTTTTCACCGCCGCGCACCTGCACCTATGGCAGTTTTGGGTGTTCCTCTACCTCGCAATTTGCGTGTCGGCGCATATGGAATTGAGCCCGCCCGACCTCAAAGGCCTTGGAATGGGATTTCTCGCAATACTAATCATTTTACTGATAACCAATATTATACTAATTCTCTTCAATGTCGATGCGATGGTGATTGGCACGGCGGTGGGTCGATGGACGAGCCTCACAACCGGAATTTTCACGTTGGCGGTGGCCATTTCGGCAATGACCTGCCTCGTAAGTTTCATTATTTTGAACATTATCTCACTGATAATCAATAGGCGATTATTCTTCTGATGCGGCGATTCGTTTTTGTATCGATGTTTCTTCTTGCTGCCGTCGGGCTTTACGGCCAAACTGATGGCGACGGGCAGCAGACGGTTGAGACACTGATGGAAAACTTGTCGGACGCACTCGACGAAGATGCTGATATTGAGCAGATTGCCGAAGATTTGGAATATTTTTTGCAGAATCCCGTCAACCTCAATTCGGCCACGCCTGACGACCTTGCCAAACTGCATTTTCTGAACGAGTTTCAGATTGCAAGTCTCACCGATTACGTGCGCCGCAACGGTCCGATGCTGACTATCTACGAGTTAGCGTTGGTCGATGGGTTCGACCAAACCGATATTTTCCGACTGTTGCCGTTTGTCACGATTGCCGATGTTGGCGAAGATTCTCGATTCAACTTCAAGCGTGCCGTCAAATATGGTAAGAACGAGCTTTTTAGTCGAGTTTCGTTTGTTGGTGAGCGTCAGGATGGTTTTATCGATGTGCCTGATTCTGTGATAATTGCCGAACCCGAAAAACACTATCCGGGCAATCGCGCCAAGATTTTCAGCCGCTACTCGTTCAACTTCAATCGCCAACTGATGGCCGGCATAACAGCCGAAAAAGACCCGGGCGAGCAGTTTTTCCGCGGCCACCAACGGCACGGCTTCGACTACTATTCGGCCTACGCCGCCATTCACGATATCGGTCCCGTTGAGACGCTGATTGTTGGTGATTTTCAGGCGAAATTCGGGCAAGGATTGGTTGCGTGGTCGGGGATGTCGACGGGCAAATCGGCTTTTGTGATGGACATTCGCAAAAAGGGCGCGGGCATTCGAAAATACTCGTCGGCTGACGAGAATAATTTCTATCGTGGCGTAGCTACAACGCTTAAATTCAGAGAGTTGCGTGCCACATTTTTCGGTTCGCACAAAAAGATTGACGCCACCCTTGCCGAGCAGGACACGGCTTTGGCCGAAGCCGCTGGATTCACCGCTTTCGGCACCACCGGACTGCACGCCACGCCAAAGCAGATTGAGAAGGAAAATGCTGTGACAGAGAGTGTTTGGGGCGCCAACGTCAATTTCAACCACAACAATTTTCGCATTGGCGCAACCGGTTTGGGCTATCAGTACGACCGCGATTTTGTGAAACGCACCTCGCCGCTCTACAAGTTCGATTTCGACGGACGTAAGAACCTGAATGTCAGCGTTGATGCGCAATATTCGTTCAGTGCACTCTACTTGTTTGGCGAGTATGCCGTATCGGCCAATGGCGGGCGCGCGGCGCTTGTGGGCTCACTGATGAGCCTTGCGCCGGGACTGCGGGCGTCGGTGCTCTATCGCAACTATAGCCGTGATTATCAGGCACAATACGCGGGCGGTTTTGCCGAAGGCTCAAAAACGCAAAACGAAGAAGGATTCTTTTTCGGCATTGAAGCCACACCCATAAAACGTTGGAAATTATCGGTTTACTACGATATTTACCGTTTTCCGTGGATTCGCTACGGACTGAACGCCCCGTCGCGCGGCAACGATTTTCTGGCGCAGGCCGAATTTGCAGCAAATCGTTCAACGTCAATGGTTTGGAAGGTGAAATACGAAACCTCGCAAACGCAGGGCTCTACGGAAGACGGCAAAATCCAACCGTTGACCGACCTCTCGCGCTGGACCGTGCGCTACCACCTGAACTACGCTGTAAATGAGCGCTGGCAACTGAAAAGCCGAATCGAACTGTCGGGCTACAAAAACGGCAACGCCGACACCGAAACGGGCTGTATGCTCTATCAGGACGTGGCTTGCAAGCCGTTCCGCTTCCCGTTGAGCCTGTCGGTGCGCTACGCGCTATTCGAAACCACCTATAACTCACGCATTTACGCCTACGAGAGCGATGTGCTCTACGCCTATTCAATACCGATGATTTACGGCCGCGGCACACGCGCCTACTTGTTGGCCTCGTGGTCGCCGGCAAAAAATCTGACCTTTTGGGCAAAAGTATCACGCACATACTACGCTGATAAACAAACGATTGGCACTTCACCCGATATGATTGACGCCAATCACCGAACCGAATTTAAATTTCAAGTACGATGGAAATTCTGAAAATTGCATTTTGCGGCCTGATGTTGCTTTCGGCTTGTACGGCCACGCCTGAAAAAGAGCGAGTTATAATTTTGACCGATGTCGAAAACGAGCCCGATGACTGCGAGTCGCTGGTGCGTTTAATGCTGTATAGCAACGAGATAGACATTCGCGGACTGGTTGCCACCAATTCAACCCATATGCGCGACCGCATTGCGCCCGAAACCATTTTCGGCATTATCGACGCTTACGAAAAGGTGCAACCGAATCTGCGCAAGCACTCAAAAGACTATCCCAAAGCAAGTTATCTGCGTTCGGTTGTCAAGCGCGGCTCAACTCTTTACGGAATGAACGGTGTTGGCGACGGCAAGGATACCGAAGGCTCAAACCTGATTGTCAGCGAATTACAACGCAACGATGAGCGCCCGTTGTGGGTTTGCGCTTGGGGCGGTGCCAACGTTCTGGCGCAGGCATTGTATCGTTTGCGTGCCGACGGACTTGAGCAACTGATTGAAAAACTGCGAGTTTACACAATTTCCGACCAAGACGATACCGGCATTTGGATTCGCCGTAACTTCCCCGAACTGTTTTACATTGTCAGCCCGGGCGGCTATGGCAACGGCACGTGGACGGGCATTATGCAAGTGGCCGAAGGCGCTGATAATGAATGTATTTCGAATCAATGGATTGCCGAGAACATTCAGCGCGGACACGGTCCGCTTGGCGCTTGCTACCCTGATGTGGCTTACGGAATGGAAGGCGACACACCCTCGTGGTTATCGTTGATTCCCAATGGTTTGAGCGCACCCGAGCACCCCAATTGGGGCGGCTGGGGCGGCCGCTACGAGTTTTACAAACCGAAGCGCGAGGATTGCGACACCAACGGATTCACCGGCGGCGTGCCAATCGAGGACGAGCCGCGCGAAATATGGACCAATGCCATTGACACCTATTCGCCCTTCCTGCCTGCCGACCACGGTTGCGCCGTCCGCCGCGACACCGCCAAATACACCGGCTACACCACAACACTCTGGCGCTGGCGAGCTGATTTTCAAAACGATTTTGCCGCCCGTATGGACTGGTGCACAAAGAGTTACGCCGAAGCCAACCACCCGCCAGAGGTCAAAGTCAGCGATGTCAATAGCGGTTCCGACAATTATTGCGAAAATTGTTTAATCGTTTCGGCAAAACCTGGCGAAACAATCACCCTCGACGCCTCGCAATCGTCCGACCCCGATGGTGATGGACTTTCGTTCCTTTGGTTTTGCTACCCCGAGGCCGGCAGCGGCCGTGCCATTGAACCGATGGGCGCGCCAAACATTCACCGAGTCTCGTTTGCCATACCAAAAGTTGACAAGCCCGAAGATTTTCATATCATTCTGAAAGTTACCGATAAAGGTACACCGCAATTGACACGGTATCAGAGGGTTGTTGTACAAGTTAAGCCGTAAAGCAGGTTATATGGTTGTCGCATTGTGGCAACCGAAGAATGTTGAAAGAGGTATTTATTTCATTGCGATGTGCATGCTGCGCACCCGATGCCGCTTTTGCGCTTTTTTCGTTTTTCCAAATTCCGCATTTTGCATTTATAATCGGCCCCAAACGGGACTATTTACGTATTGACACCCCACACCCTTTCCCACTCTATCCTCCCCTATCCCGTTCGTCGTGAAGATATTAACAATTGGGGCGAAAAATGCAAGTTATCAACAATGGTGTAAAAAAGTGGGTAAATGTGGTGTAAAGTGGGAACTTTTCGCTTATTTTGGGGCTTGTTACGTAACAGATATGGCAAACTTCATTGGCGATTACCGTTGTAAGATTGACGCGAAAGGCAGAATCTTGTTCCCCGCGGGGCTGAAAAAACAGCTCGAGGCGGACGGTAACTGCTTTGTAATCAAGAAAGATTTGTTTGAACAGTGTCTGGTTATGTACACATCGGCCGAATGGGAAAGGCAGAACGAAATCATCCGAAGCCAAATCAACCCGTTCAACAAAGAGCATAACCGGTTCCTGCGCGGGTTCTATCGCGGAACAGCGGAAATCGAACTTGACAACAACGGGCGACTGCTGCTGCCCAAACGACTGCTCGACGAGGCCGGCATCGACAAGGACATTGTTCTGTCGGGGCAAGACACGAAGATTGAACTATGGTCGGACAGCAAGTATGACTCAATGGCTGAGGACGAAAACGAGTTTGCCGCACTGGCCGAAAAGATAATGAAGGGTTCGTCAAATGCGGGGGTATAAATGGTTGCATATCACACACCGGTCTTGCTTCGAGAGAGTGTTGACGGACTGAAAATCAATCCATCAGGGACATACGTTGACTGCACCTTCGGGGGTGGCGGCCATTCGCGCGAGATTCTGTCGCGATTGGGTGCCGACGGGCGTTTGGTGGCTTTCGACCAAGACGCCGAGGCTCTTGCCAACCGCCCCGACGACAATCGGCTGACACTGGTTCACGGAAACTTCAAGTATCTGCTTAACTATCTGCGCTTTGAAGGTGCACCAAAGGTTGACGGTATTCTGGCCGATTTGGGCGTTTCGGGCCACCATTTCGACAGCGAGACTCGCGGTTTCTCGTTCCGTTTCGACAGTCCGCTGGATATGCGAATGAACCAAGAGGCCGACTTCACGGCGCGGAACGTGGTGAACGAATACACGGTTGACCAATTAGCGTCGATTTTCAGAATGTACGGCGAGCTTGACAACGCAGGCCGAGTGGCGTGGCTGATTGACGGCTATCGGAAAAACCACAGAATCAACACTGTGGGCGAGCTGAAAGAGGCCATCGCACAAGCGACACCGCAGAAAGCCGCCACGAAATTCCTGGCAAAGGTGTTTCAGGCGCTGCGCATCGAGGTGAACCACGAAATGGACGCCCTGCGCGAAATGCTTGAGCAAACGGCCGACGCGATTAGGCCGGGCGGACGGCTGGTGGTTATCACCTACCACTCGCTCGAGGACCGGCTGGTGAAGAATTATATGAAGAACGGCAAGTTCGACGGGCAGGCCGAGAAAGACCTGTACGGCAATGTGGACGTGCCTTTCAGAATGGAAAACCACAAGGTGATTGTGGCCGGCGACCGCGAGCTGGACGAGAACAGCCGGTCGCGCAGTGCGAAATTGAGAATTGCGGAACGCATATAATATAGGTATGGCGAAGAAGGGAAAATTATCGGTGCGCGGGCTTATGAGCGGCAATTTTATGAGCCGCGAGGGCTTTCTGGACCAACTGCCGTTCATCCTGTACCTGACGTTTTTGGGGATTGTGTACATCACCAACCACTTCAACGCCGAAAAGGTGCTTCGCGAGACGCAAAAACTGGAAAAAGAGCTTCACGAAATGCGCGCCGAGTCGATTACGCGCACATCGATTTTAATGGAAAACAGCAAGCAATCGAAGGTGGCCGAGCGCGTGAAGGAACGGAATTTAGGACTTGAAGAGGCGATAACACCGCCGCAGCAAATAATTGTTGACCGATAGCGAAATGGCTGACAAAGAGATAAAAACGGGCATCGAAAAGCGGTTTGGCATTGTGTATCTGTTTGCCACACTGTTCGCGCTGTGCATTGTGGGCCGCATTGTGTGGCTCAACGTGTGGCAGCACGACAAGTGGATTGCGCGCATCAACGAGTCGCAGCGTGAGGTGGCCATCGAGCCCAACCGCGGCGACATCTGCGCATCGGACGGCGTGCAGATTTTAGCCACATCAATCCCCTACTACGACGTGCGTTTCGACACCAAGGCGGTGAACAGCGACGTGTTCCGCGCGAATCTCGACTCGCTGGCGCTGTGCCTGTCGAGGCTTTTCAAGGACAAGAGCGCTTACGAATACAAGACATCGCTGGTGGCTGCGCAAAACCGCGGCGACCGCTACTATCTTATCCATCGTCGCGTCAACTTTGTGCAGCTCAAAGAGTTAAAGAAATTCCCGTTGTTCCGTCTGGGACAATACAAGGGCGGTGTCATCTATGTGAAAGAAAACCGCCGCGTGCGCCCATACGAGGCTCTGGCGGCACGAACCATCGGCTATGAGGGCCAAGGCGGCGTGAAGGTGGGCATTGAGGGCGCCTACGACAAGGAACTGTCGGGCGAGAAGGGCTACTTTATCGGGCAGCGCATTCCTGGCGGCTACTACGTGCCCATCGGCGACGACAACCAAGTGGACCCGAAAGACGGCTACGACATCATCACAACCATCGACATTAACATTCAGGACGTGGCTCACAGCGCGCTCGAGAATCAGCTGAAAAAGCACGGCGCCAAATACGGCACGGCCATCCTTATGGAAGTGGCCACGGGCGACATCAAAGCCATTGTGAATCTGACACTTGACGACCGCACAGGCCGCTACACCGAGGCTTACAACTATGCTGTGGGAACGCGCACCGAGCCTGGCTCGACAATCAAACTGCCGTCGCTTATGGCGGGGCTTGAGGACGGCTGCTTCGACCTTGACGACTCGGTGGACACTGGCAACGGCAAGTGGAAAATCTACAACCACACCATATCGGACACCAAGCCGCACGGGAAAATATCTGTAAAAGAGGTGTTTGAGGTGTCGTCGAACATCGGCGTGGCCAAACTGATAACCGAGAGTTACAACAAAGACCCGCGCAAGTTCATCAACAGGCTGAAGAATATGTCGCTCGACGCGCCGCTCGACCTTGACATTCAGGGCGGGCGCAACGGCTATCTGAAAGACCCCGACGACAAACTCTGGTCGGGTGTGTCGCTGGCGCAAATGGCCTACGGCTACGAGACCGAGTTCACGCCGCTGAACATCCTGACGTTCTACAACGCGGTGGCCAACAACGGCAAAATGATGCGGCCGCGCTTTGTGAAAGCCGTCACCGACCGAGGCAAGACGGTTCGCACCATCCCGACCGAGGTCATCAACCCGTCGATTTGCTCGCGCGAAACCATCCGCAAGGCGCAGGAAATGCTGTGCGGCGTGGTTGAGAACGGCACGGCAAAGAACCTGAAAAACTCGAACTACAAAATCGCTGGCAAGACTGGCACGGCGCAGTTGAACAACAACGGAACCTACAAATATCAAGGGCGCGTGGCTTATCAGGCTTCGTTCTGCGGATACTTCCCCGCCGACGACCCGAAATACTCGTGCATTGTGGTTGTGAACGGCCCGTCGAGCGGCGTTTACACGGGCAACTGGGCAGCTGGTCCTGTGTTCAAAGAGATTGCCGACAAGGTTTACTCGACGCAGCTCGACCTGCACAAAGACAAGCAAATGATTCCGCTGGCCGAGGGCAAGGATTTGGTGCCCGTGTCGAAGAGCGGCTACTACATCGAGACTAAATATGTGATTGACAAGCTCGACGTGCCGTTTGAGTACGCTGGCGCGAAATCGGAATGGGTGAGCACCACCAAAACTGATTCGACGGTGAGAATATCGAGCCGCACAATAACGCAAAACACTGTGCCATACGTAGTTGGAATGGGCGCAAAGGACGCGATTTTCATTCTCGAGAACGCTGGAATGACGGTGTCGATTGTGGGGCGCGGAATGGTTACACAGCAATCGCTACGGGCGGGCGACGTTTTCAGAAAAGGTGACAAAATAATTTTAACGCTATCATAATGGAACTCAATAAGTTATTCGAGGATATAAAAGTCCGTGAGTGGGTGGGCGACCGCAATGTGACGGTGGCCGACATCACTGCCGACTCGCGTAAAGCGGTGAAAAACAGTCTGTTTATCGCCGTGCGCGGTGTCAATGTTGACGGGCACAAGTTCATTGGGCAGGTTTTGGACGCTGGCGCATCGGTTGTGGTGTGCGAGGAATTGCCTGAAAACCGGCCCAACAACGTGCTTTTTGTGATTGTAGAAAATTGCGGCATCGCACTGGGGCAATTAGCGTCGAACTGGTACGGACGGCCGTCGGAAAAGCTGAAACTTGTGGGCATCACAGGCACCAACGGCAAAACCACAACAGTGACGCTGCTGCACCGAATGGCCACCAAATTGGGCTACAAGGCTGGCCTGCTCTCGACGGTGCGCAACATTGTGGGCTCGCGCGAGGTTGAGGCAACACAAACCACGCCCGACCCGCTGCAACTGCACCGCCTGCTGGCCGAAATGGTCGAGATTGGCTGCGACTACTGCTTTATGGAAGTTAGTTCGCACGCCGCGCACCAACACCGCATTGCAGGGCTGAAGTTCGCGGGCGCCATCTTCTCGAACCTGACGCAAGACCATCTGGACTACCATAAAACGTTTGCCGACTACCGCGACGCGAAGAAAATGTTCTTCGACGGACTCTCGGCCGACGCCTTCGCGCTTGTGAACACCGACGACCGCAACGGCCTGTTTATGTTGCAAAACTGCGCCGCAAGCAAGCACACCTATGCGCTGAAATCGGTGGCCGACTTCAAATGCAAGATTCTGGAATCGGGCTTCGAGGGAATGCAACTCAACATCGACGGCGTTGACGTGTGGACAAGTTTTGTGGGTAAGTTCAACGCATACAATCTGTTAGCCGTTTATTCGGCATCGATTCTGCTGGGCTTTGAGAAGACCGAAGTGCTGACCGTTTTGAGCACTCTGGGCGCCGTTGACGGACGGTTCCAATGCCTGCGCTCGAAAAGCGGCAAAACGGCCATCGTTGACTACGCTCACACCCCCGACGCCATTGAAAATGTGCTAAATACGATTAAAGAGATTACCGACGGCAACCATCAGATTATTACGGTGACGGGCGCTGGCGGCAACCGCGACAAAACCAAACGACCGCTAATGGCGGCCATCGCTGTTGAGTTGAGCGACAGGCTGATACTGACGTCGGACAACCCGCGCAACGAGAAGCCCGAAGACATTATTGCCGATATGAAGGCAGGCGTGCCCGCCAACCTGACGAGCCACACTTTAGCCATCACCGACCGCACCGAAGCCATCCGCACGGCGTGTATGCTGGCGCAACCTGGCGACGTGGTGCTGGTTGCAGGCAAGGGCCACGAGACTTATCAGGAAGTGAACGGCGTGAAGCACCACTTCGACGACCGCGAGGTGATTAAACAAATATTTGACGAATAATAAGTTATGTTGTACTACTTTTTTGAATGGCTGCAATCGTTCGACTTTCCTGGCGCGGGAATGTTCCACTACGTGTCGACACGCGCAATTCTGGCGCTGGTGACGTCAATGCTGCTGTCAATGTGGTTTGGCGGAAAATTCATCGCCTTTATGAAGAGCCGCAAGCACATTGAGGCCGCCCGCGACGCCGAAACCGACCCATACGGCGTGCAGAAAAAGGGCGTTCCGTCAATGGGCGGAATTGTGATTGTGGGCTCGATTGTGGTGCCGTCGCTGCTGCTTTGCCAACTCGATAATATCTACGTCATTCTGTTGATTGTCACCGCGTTATGGTTTGGAATTTTGGGCTTTATCGACGATAAAATCAAACTCGGCGGCAACAAAGACGGAATGAAGCCGCTGCACAAACTCATCGGGCAGACGGTTCTGGGCTGCGCCGTGGGCATCGCCTTGTGGCAAAGTCCGCAAGCCGTTGTGTGCGAGACCGTTACCGAAAAAATTGTGAACGACAAAGTGGTGTACGAGAAGAGCGAGGCCCGCAAATCGACTGTCACGACGGTGCCGTTTGTAAAGAACAACAACCTTGACTACTACGAGGCGTTTGCGTGGCTGCCGCAGGGCAAGGCCAAACGCGCCTGCGGCTGGATTCTGTTCATCATCGTGACGACGTTTGTGATTGCGGCCGTGTCGAACGGCGCCAACCTGAACGACGGAATGGACGGAATGTGCGCTGGCAACTCGGCCATCATCGGCACGGCGTTAGGCATCTTGGCCTACGTGTCGGGCCACATACAATTCGCGTCGTATCTGAACGTAATGTACATTCCTGGCACCGACGAAATGCTTGTCTATCTGTGCGCTTTTGTGGGCGCGCTCATCGGCTTCCTGTGGCACAACGCCTATCCCGCAAAGGTGTTTATGGGCGACACGGGCAGCCTTGCCATCGGCGGCATCATCGCCGTAACGGCAATCATCATCCACAAGGAACTGCTGCTGCCGCTGCTCTGCGGGATTTTCCTGCTCGAGGTGGTGTCGGTAATGCTGCAGACCAACTACGCCAAATACGGCAACAAGCGCGGACTGAAACTGCGTGTGCTGAAACGCGCGCCGCTTCACGACCATTTCCGCGTGCTGCCGTCGCAACTGCAAGAAAACTTCAAGTACCTGATAACCAAACCAAACACAGCGCTTCACGAGAATATGATTACGCTGCGGTTCTGGATTGTGACCATCGTGCTTGCGGCATTGACAATTATCACTCTTAAAATCAGATAATGGAAGAGACTGGAAAATATTTGGTTGTACTGGGCGCTGGCGAAAGCGGTGTGGGCACGGCTCTGCTGGCTCTGAAGAAGGGCTACAGGGTTTTTGTGTCGGACTACGGCAAAATCAGCGACAAGTACAAGGCCGTGCTCGACGAGCACAAAATTGAATGGGAAGAGGGCCATCACACGTTAGACAAGATTCTGACGGCCACAGAGGTTATGAAGAGTCCTGGCATCCCCGAAAAGGCGCCCGTAGTGAAGGCTCTGCACGAACATAACGTGCCCATTGTGAGCGAGATAGAGTTTGCTGCACGCTACACCAACGCAAAAATGATTTGCATCACGGGCAGCAACGGCAAGACCACAACCACGCTTCTCACCTACGAGATTCTGAAGCGCGCTGGCCTGAACGTGGGCCTTGGCGGCAACGTGGGCAAGAGTTTCGCCTGGCAGGTGGCCGACTGCAATTTCGACTATTACGTGCTGGAATTGAGTAGTTTCCAACTCGACAATATGTACAAGTTCAAGGCCGACGTGGCAATCCTAATGAACGTGACGCCCGACCACCTTGACCGCTACGAGTACAAGTTCGAGAACTATCTGAACTCGAAGTTCCGCATCATCCAAAATATGGACAAGAACGGCTACTTCATCTACTGCGACGACGACCCCGCCACCATCGAGAAAATGGCAACGCTGACACCCGAAACCAACTGGATTCCGTTCAGCATTGAGCACACCGTGGCTCTGGGCGCCGACCTGATTGACAACGGACAAACTTTTAACATTCACTTAAACCATAATAACGACTTTACTATGAATATCAACGACTTATCGTTAAGCGGAAAGCACAACACCTACAACTCAATGGCCGCCGCAGTGGCCGCCAACGTGCTGAACATCAGAAAAGAAACCATTCGCGAGTGCCTGACAAGCTTCAAGGGCGTCGAGCACCGTCTTGAGCCTGTTCTGAAAGTGCATCAGATTGAGTTCATCAACGACTCGAAGGCCACCAACGTGAACAGCGCGTGGTACGCACTCGAGAGTATGAAGCGCCCCACCATCTGGATTGTGGGCGGCACCGACAAGGGCAACGACTACTCAACGCTGATTCCGCTTGTAAAACAGAAAGTTAAGGCCATCATCTGCCTTGGCGTCGATAACTCGAAGATTCACGCGGCGTTCGACGGCGTGGTTGACCACATCATCGACACACAATCAATGGAACAAGCCGTGAAATCGGCCTACTATATGGGCACCGACGGCGACGCCGTGCTGCTCTCGCCCTGCTGCGCAAGCTTCGACCTGTTCGAGAACTACGAGGACCGCGGACGGCAGTTTAAGGCGGCGGTGAGGAATCTGTAATGAAAAGGTAAGAAGGTTAGACGCTTCGCTGTTTAGGGTTTAGACATTTCATTCTAAACCAAACTAAACTTCTAAACTCTAAACTTCTAAACTCTAAACGTTGAATGAAAGAGAAGTTTCTGAAATATTTCAAAGGTGACACCACGATATGGATTATCGTGTTTCTGCTGTCGATTGTGTCGATACTGACTGTCTATAGCGCGACAGGCACATTGGCATACAAGAAGATGGGCGGAAACACTGCGTTCTACCTTATCCGCCACGGAAGCTTCCTCGTTTTTGGAATCGGACTGATTTGGCTTATCCACCGCATTCCCTACAGGGTATTTCACAGAATTACAATGGGTTTGCTGTATCTGAGTGTCGGTTTGCTGATATTCACACTATTATGCGGTGTCAGCCTCAACTCGGCCTCTCGATGGGTATCGATATTTGGTGTTCAGTTCCAAACGTCCGATTTGGCGAAAATTGCCATCATTCTCTACATCGCCCGCGTACTTGGCAGCAATCAGGATAAGATTGAAGACCCAAATGCAGCTTTCTGGCCGATTATCAAATGGGTGGGCGTCATCTGCCTACTTATCTTCGGAGCCGACTTCTCGACATCGGCCATGCTGTTCTTCATCTGCTGCGTGATAATGTACATCGGAGGCATCAAACTCGTACTGTTAGGCAAACTGTTCGGATGCATACTGGCTGGATTGGTCTTTATGCTGCTACTCGCCTACGCCGTTCCGCCGATTAGTAAAATCGGACGTGTAGCGACAATCAAAGCCCGTATAGAGAACTTTATAGGTTTGGGCGACAACAACGACGCCGAACATAGTTTCCAGTCGGACCACTCGAAAATGGCTATTGTGAACGGCGGCATTATGGGACAAGGCCCGGGCAACAGCACGCAGCGAAACTTCCTGCCACACCCCTATTCCGACTTCATCTACGCCATAATTGTGGAGGAATCGGGCATTATCGGCGGCACATTCGTACTTGCATTGTATCTGATTCTGCTGCTGCGAGCGCGAAAAATTGTCAAGAAAAGTTTGCGAACGTACCCTGCATTTTTATGCATCGGACTATCGTTAAGCCTTGTGGTTCAGGCCTTTTTCAATATGGGCGTGGCTGTGAACCTATTCCCTGTCACAGGACAGACTCTGCCTCTTGTGAGCATGGGCGGAACGTCTATCGTCTTCACAAGCATATCGATAGGAATTATCTTGAACGTAAGCCGATATGCCGAAGGCGGTGACTTATACGAACCTCAATTAGTTGAAAATACGAACGATAAAACAGAATAAAATGGAAACAAAACGATTCATAATAAGCGGTGGCGGAACAGGCGGACACATCTTTCCGGCCATATCAATAGCAAAAGCCATCAAGCGGGAATTGCCCGACTCGGAGATTCTGTTTGTGGGTGCACACAACCGCATGGAAATGGAGAAAGTGCCGGCCGCAGGATTCAAAATCATCGGCCTGCCGATAGCCGGACTGCAACGCAGCTCCATATTCAAAAATCTGATGTTCCTGCCGAAGCTGTTCGTCAGCTTATTCAAATGCCGCAGTATAATTCGCACCTTTAAGCCTAATGCTGTGGTTGGTGTAGGTGGATACGCCAGTGGTCCGCTGCTTTGGACCGCACAAAAAATGGGCATTCCGACACTCATCCAGGAACAGAACGGATTTGCCGGCCTGACCAACAAACTTCTGGCCAAGCGTGCCCAAAGCATCTGCGTGGCATACGAAGGCATGGAGCGTTTCTTCCCCGCTGAAAAAATTGTGCTGACTGGCAACCCTGTGCGCAAGGATTTGCAAGATATAAAACTGAACCAGCCTGAGGCTTATAAGTTCTTCAATCTAAGCCAGAACAATAGCATGAAAACACTGCTTGTGATTGGAGGAAGCCTTGGCGCGCGCACCATCAACGAGTGCATCGGCAGCAACCTCGACCTGCTCATCCGCAAAAAAGTGCAAGTGATTTGGCAAACCGGAAAAACCTACTACGACAGCGCCATTGCCGAAGCATCGCAGTACAACAACCCGAACATACACATCTATCCGTTCATCAACCGCATGGACTTCGCTTTCTCGGTGGCCGATGTGATAATATCACGCGCCGGTGCCGGTACTATTTCGGAGTTGTGCCTTGTTGGAAAACCGGTAATTCTGGTGCCCAGCCCCAATGTTGCCGAGGACCATCAGACCAAAAACGCACTGGCGCTGGTGAAGAACAACGCCGCGCTGATGGTTTCCGACAAGGAAGCCGCCGACACGCTTGTGCCTGAGGCTGTGAAACTGATTGAAGACGACGAGCAACAGGTTCGTCTGCGCATAAACATTAAGAAAATGGCTTTGCCGAATGCCGACGAAGTCATTTGCAAGCAAGTGCTAAAAATTGCATTATGAAGAAGTTGACCGATTATAATAAAGCGTTTTTTGTAGGAATAGGCGGCATCGGAATGAGTGCGCTGGCCCAATGGTTTATGCGCACCGGCTACACGGTTGGCGGCTACGACCGCTCATCGTCCGATATCACCAAACGCCTTGAGGCCGATGGCGCGCTCACAACTTTCGATGACGACACCGACACCATTGCCGACGTGTTCAAAACCGATGTTGAGCGTACGCTGGTGGTTTACACCCCGGCCATCCCCGGTGACAGCCCGATTCTTAACTTCTTCAAAACCAACGGCTACGATGTTGTGAAACGCTCGGTGGCTTTGGGAATCATCGCGCAAGACAGCTACGCGGCTTGCATTGCCGGAACGCACGGCAAAACGTCGATTTCGACAATGACAACCTGCATTCTGGACCAAACGCGGATTGGCGTGAACGCTTTCCTGGGCGGCGTAAGCAAGAATTTCAACACCAATGTTGTCATCAAGCCCGAGTCGCCGTGGGTGGTGATTGAGGCCGACGAGTTCGACCGCTCGTTCCTGACGCTCTACCCGCATATTGCGCTCATCAGCGCTATGGACGCCGACCACCTCGACATCTACGGCAACAAGGCCGAGGTTGAGAAGGCGTTTGCCAAGTTCGTCGGGCAGGTGAAGCACGATGGCGTGGTCATCATCAAGAAAGGCGTCAAGCTCGACCACAAGGCCAACGAGGGTGTGAAATATTACTCGTATGCGCTTGACAGTGAGGCAGATTTCTACGCAAAGAATATCCACATTGCGAACGGCGAGTACGCTTTCGACATTGTGACGCCCAACGGCGTGATTACCAACATCGAACTTGGAATGCCGGCTCTCTACAACGTTGAGAACGCTGTGGCGGCAACGGCTGTGGCAATGTTCGCGGGCGCGTCGGAAAGCGAAATCAGGTGCGGCTTGGCCGGATACGCCGGTGTGCGCCGCCGCTTCGACATCCGCTTCAAAAACGCCGATTTGGTGTTCATCGACGATTACGCGCATCACCCCGAGGAAATCAAGGCCTGCCTGCGTTCGGTGCGTGATTTCTACCCGGGCCGCACCGTGACGGTGATGTTCCAACCGCACCTGTACAGCCGCACGCGCGATTTTGCCGATGAGTTTGCTGCCGCCTTGGATATGGCCGACCGCGTGATAATCACCGACATCTACCCCGCCCGCGAGCTACCGATTGAAGGCGTTTCAAGCGAGATGATTCTGGAACGTATGAAGCTGAAAGACAAAATGTTCTGCCCGTTCAACCGACTGAAGGACGAGGCTGTGAAAATAACGTCGGGTGTGTTGCTCACAATGGGCGCCGGCAACATCGACACATTGATTGAACCGATACATCAGGCGATGATAAAGTGAGTTATAAGTTTAAAAGTTAGGAAGTTATAAGTTATAAGGCATAAAGGAAACGGAGTTTTGTAGGGACGTCATATTATGGCGTCCGAAAATCAAAAATCGAAAATGAAAGAGAAACTGAAGAACATATTGATTTGGTTGTTGCTTGCCGGATACACCGTCACGGCCGTTGCGCTCACCGACGCTGAGTACAAAAACGTGCGCGTAACCGGTGTGTCGGTAAAAATTGACGACAACAGCCACAACAAGTTCATTTCAGAATCGGACATTGTCGATGTGTTTAAAAAAGAGAACATTAAGATTGAAAACAAACGAATGGACTCCGTAAACATTCACTATATCGAAAACATCTTGCAGCACCATAACAAATCGATACGGCATGCCGAGGTTTTCCGCACTGTTTACGGCGAGCTTGGCATCAGCATTGAGCAACGTCAGCCCTTGATGCGCATCATAAACCAAAACGGCGACAGCTACTACATCGACAACAACGGGCAGGTGATGCCGCTGAGCAAGAAATATACGGCGCACGTGATTGTGGCAAGCGGCTATCTGAAAGAGCCCTACATGGACCATGTTGGCGAAAACATGAAGCTGCGAATGGCGAAAGGCGACAAATCGTCGGGCGAGATAATCCCCGACCTGTTCAAACTTGTGCTGACAATAAACGACAGCAAGCTGTGGCGGTCGCAATTTGAACAGATATATGTGAACTCCAAAGGCGACATCGAGCTTGTGCCGCGCGTGGGCAATCACATTATCGAACTTGGCAGCGTAGAGAACCTCAACGAGAAACTTGAGAATCTTGAGGCTTTCTACAAGCAAGGTCTGTCGCAATACGGATGGAATAAATATCGGACTATCAGTCTGAAATATAAGAATCAAATAGTTTGTACTAAACGAATATAGCTATGGACGAAAACAAAATTGTTGCAGCAATCGATGTCGGCACCACAAAAATTGTGGCTCTGATTGGCCGTAAAAACGAACACGGCAGCATCGATATTTTGGGTTATGGACGCACCGAGTCGCGCGGCATGAAACGCGGCGCTGTGCTTAACATTGAGGAAGTTACGACTTCTATTGCTTCGGCTGTCAGCCAGGCCGAAACCGAAGCCAATATGAAAATCACCGAAGCCTATGTTGGCATTGCCGGACAGCACATACGCAGCCAGTGTTTCAACCAGCCGGTAAACCGGAATTCTGCCAACGATGCCATTTCGCAGGCCGAAGTCGATGCTCTGACAAATCAAATGCGCGAAGTGCCGAGAGAAATGGGCGAAGAGATTCTGCATATCCTCCCGCAAAACTATACTGTTGACAATGAGTCGGATATAAAAAATCCGGTAGGCATATCAGGAAAACAGTTTAGAGGCAACTTCCACATAGTGTTCGGTAAAACCGCAGCCGCCAACAACCTGCGCAGTTGCGTTGAGAGAAACGGGATAAAAGTCAAAGGCTTGATATTGGAGCCGCTGGCGTCATCAACAGCCGTGCTTACTGAAGACGACAAAGACCTTGGAGTCGCGCTTGTCGATATTGGCGGCGGCACCACCGACATCGCCATATTCTGCAACGGACGCATCTGTTACACTTCCGTAATTCCTTGCGGAGGCAACATCATAACAAGCGATATCAAGCAAGGTTGCAAAATAATTGAGAAAGACGCTGAAGACCTGAAAGTTCAGTATGGTTCGGCCTGGGCAACTGAGAAAATGAAGATGCAAATGGTTTCAATTCCCGGCCACAACGGAATGAAACCCAAAGAGATATCGGTGTATAATCTGGCTTACATCATTCGCTCACGTATGGAAGAACTTATCGCCACCATGATGCAGGTTATTGAGGTGTCGGGGACAAAAGACAAACTGGGAGCCGGAATTGTGGTAACCGGTGGCGGCTCGTTGCTTAGAAACCTGCCCCAACTTTTCTCTCTGCGCACAGGAATGGATGTCCGCATCGGCCTACCCAACAAACGTGTCGACAAGCAAGAAATGGTTACCAATCTGCCAAGCAATGCAACAGCCATTGGTCTTTTGACAATGGGCCTTGAAGATTTGAAAGTAAACGAGCTCAATTTCGATAAAAACAGTACAAACCGCGTTGCCGACAAAAAGGATGAAACCGACGCCAAAACAACCGGCAACACTCAAGACGAACCGGCCAAGAAATCTGAAAAAGGCGGAAAAGCCGGTGAGAAAATCAAGAAAATGTGGAGTAAATTCACCGATTGGGCAACAGTTGTAGACGACGAAAATGTATAACCAATAAAAAATAAAGCTATGGACGAATTAATGAACTTCGATTTACCGCAAGACAACTCATCGATAATAAAAGTGATAGGAGTTGGCGGAAGCGGCGGAAACGCTGTAAACCACATGTTCAACAAAGGAATTACCGGCGTTGACTTTGTAATCTGCAACACCGACAATCAGGCGCTGAAAAACAGCCCAATTGTCAACAAAATACAGTTGGGCGCCACCCTTACCGAGGGACTTGGTGCGGGTAACGAACCAAGCCAAGGCCGCGACGCCGCCATTGAAAGCTACGACGAGATTGCCGAAATGCTTTCGCACAACGCCAAAATGGTATTTGTGACTGCCGGTATGGGCGGTGGCACAGGTTCGGGCGCCGCTCCGGTTATCGCACAGCAAGCCAAGGAGATGGGAATACTTACCGTTGGCATTGTAACACTTCCGTTCCACTTTGAGGGTTCAAAACGCATAAACAACGCCATCGAAGGTTTGAAAGAGATGCGCCGCAGCGTTGACGCTCTTTTGGTTATCGAGAACGACAAAATCCGCGAGATATACGGCAAATGCCCATGGAGCCAAGCATTTGGCAACGCCGACGACATTCTGACTTTGGCTGCCAAAGGCATAGCTGAAATTATCACCGTTCACGGCGGCGTAAATGTCGATTTTGCTGATGTCAAGACTGTTATGACCGACAGCGGCATTGCCCTGATGGGCTCGGCCAGTGCAACCGGCGAAAACCGCGCGCATGAGGCTATTGAGAAAGCATTGAACTCGCCGCTCCTCAGCAACAACAACATCGATGGTGCAAAAAACATCTTGCTGAACATAATCTCAAGCGCTCAAAACGAAGCTTCGATGGATGAGGTTTGCTACATAAACGACTTCGTTCAAGACAAGGCGGGCAACAACGCCGACATCATCTGGGGCACAACTTTCGACGATTCGTTAGGCGATGCCCTTAGCGTAACCGTTATCGCCACTGGCTTTGCCGATGACAGTCTCAGCGAGTTTCTGCCTTCGGAACCAGCCAAAATTGAGAAAAAAGTTTTAGGCGCGGAATCGGAACCCATCCACTCAGCCGAGACTAAACAGGAGTTTACCACCGATTTCCCGGTGAACAATCCAAATATGATTGAACACTTCACCCTCGATGATGTAAAAATGTCTGAAAGTGAGGCTGTTCAAGCCGAGCTGAAATTCCAGTTTGCAAACACCGCTCAGCCAAATGCCACAAACATTCAGCCAATGCGATATGGCACTGAACAAGAGCTTATTGAGATGGAAAACCAACCGGCATATATGCGTCAACAGATGCAAGGCAACGTCGGCCAAAACGTGAATGTAGCCGAAAACATATCGCGCAAGACAATCAATAGCGACGGCAGTTTCGGCAACAATCCGTACCTTTACGATAATGTAGATTAACGAAACTGTAAACGGCGATGTGCCACAGCGCGCCGATACTTAAAACTTGTAACTTAAAAACTTATAACTCAAAATGATAGAATTTACAGCCGCACAAATTGCCGAGGCCTTGAAGGGCGAAGTGGTAGGCAACGCCGATGTGAAACTGCGCGATGTGGCAAAGATTGAAGAGGGCCGCGAGGGCGCGCTGTCGTTCCTTGCCAACCCGAAATACATACACTACATCTACACCACCAAATCGTCGGCGGTGCTGGTGAACCGCGATTTCAAACCCGAAGAGCCGGTGCAAACCACGCTCATCTACGTGGATAACGCCTACGAGTCTTTCGCGTCGTTGCTCGATATGGTGGCCGAGGCAGTCATTCCGCGCAAAAACGGAATTGAGCAGCCATCGTTCATCGACCCGTCGGCAACCTACGGCGAGGGGCTTTACCTTGGCGCTTTCGCCTACATCGGGCCAAACGCCAAAATCGGCAAGAACGTGAAGATTTATCCGCAATGCTATATTGGTGATAATGTGAAGATTGGCGACAATTGCATTCTTTTCCCGGGCGTTAAAATCTACTATAACTGCGTGCTTGGCAACAACGTAACGCTGCATGCCGGCGTCTCAATCGGTGCCGACGGCTTCGGCTTCGCGCCCAACACCGACAACAACTACAAGAAGATTCCGCAAATCGGCAACGTGATTATCGAAGATTATGTCGAGATTGGCGCCAACGCTTGTGTCGACCGCGCCACAATGGGCTCAACCATCGTCCACAAGGGCGTGAAACTCGACAACCTTGTGCAAGTGGGCCACAACGTGCAGATTGGCGAGAACACCGTAATGTCGGCGCAGTGCGGCATTGCTGGCTCAACAAAGATTGGACGCAACTGTATGTGCGGCGGTCAGGTGGGCTTTGCGCCACACATCAGCGTAGCCGACGGCACTCACATTGGCGCACAGTCGGGACTGAACTCAACAATCAAGACCGAAGGCACTACCATAATTGGCTCACCGGTGCAGGATTATCAAGGCTGGCTGCGCTCATATGTGGTATTCCGCAAACTGCCGGAAATAGCCAAACGCCTCGACAATGTTGAGAAACAGCTGAAAGCATAATGTGTTCATACACACCTCAATATTGGCCGTTCAGCGCACCGCCGGAAGCCACCATATTGGGCAACGGAGAGTACCCGACACACAATATACCGCTGCAAATAATTGAAAACAGCAAGTATATTGTGTGTTGCGATGGTGCCGCCGACAAACTATTGGCGCACAACATTATACCAAACCTCATAGTTGGCGATTGCGATTCGGTCTCATCTGAGGTCAAGCAGAAATACAGCGACATTATCTGCAAAATTGACGAGCAAGATACCAACGACCAGACAAAAGCGGTAAAAACACTACTCAGCCAAAATAAAAAACGTATTGCCATTGTTGGAGCAACAGGCAACCGCGAAGACCACACAATCGGGAATATCGCATTACTTGTCGAATACAATAAAATGGGAGCCGATGCTGCCATATTCACAAACTACGGAGTGATGTTTGCATGCTGCGGCACACACACCTTTACATCACGACCGGACCAACAGATTTCCATTTTCAACGTATCGTGCAAAACGCTGAACAGCAACGGTCTTGCATACAAAATCTATCCGTTTTCAAATTGGTGGCAAGGAACATTAAATAGTGCCAATGGTAATACTTTCACCATAAATGCAGACGGGCACTACATAGTAATGTTAAATTATTGACATTAGGAAAAATAAAAAAGGCCGTCTTGAAAGACGGCCTTTTTAGTATCATATAATACTTGATTAATACTCCCACAAATCCTGCTCATAGTCAGTGATTTCCTTCTTCAATCTTTCAGACTCCAACAAACTTTGAATACCCAAAGAATAATCTGAAATGCTACGGTCATCATAAACGTTTGAAATCTTTATGATATAGCTGTTGAAATAGCGTTTGAAGAAGATGTCGTCAAAAGTTCTGCGCTCAGCGTCATTACCATTGTTAAACACCTCATGATTAGCCAGAATACGACGCACCTCCGGGAAATAAATCCAGAAAGCCATTGACTTACGAACTTCAGCACCTTCGTCACCACCATCACCCTTTACATAGAAACGGATAGGGCACAAACCAATAATCCTAACTTCCATTGTAGAGTGCTGATTGTCGAAGAACCAATCCTCTTTCAACCAATACTGTTTAACCTCAGAACTTGTTACATCCTTGTGAACTGTTTGTGTCTGCTCATCACCATTTTCATCTGTATAAGTCACATTCTCTTCACCTGCACCCATATTTGTTTCAACTTGCGTGCGGCTTAGTGGCTGTTTAAAACGGTCATCATCAATGGAATAAGCTGTCAAACCTTCATTTGGAATACCCCACAACAACAAATCGATAAGACTCATTCTATCATCAATAGGCTCGGTAGGATAATACAAGTTAAGGTTGATTTTCTCCCTTAAATCAATAACACGCCATACACGTTTTTTCCACATAACATCAGCCTCTCTCAAGAATCTGTACGGGATAGGATGACGCATAGGAGTATGCTCTATTTCATACACATTATCAAGAAGTTGAGCCTTCGAATCGTTGCCTGTGAAAAGCACTCCGAAGAAGAATACCGGTATCAATAATAACTTTTTCATAGCTCAAATTTTTATTTAACCTTAAACACTATTGGTGACAAAGTGCGCGGCGTCCCATCCGGACCCACAGCCTCAATATCCTCAATGATTAATTTTGAATTCGCTTTTAAGTTTTTAATCAGATTTCGTATCTCAGCATCAAAATCACTGCCTTTTTTCTGTTTTTCTGTCGTCATACCATTAATGGTAGTGGTAACAGTGTATTTCGTGACTTTATACTTCAAATCGAATGCGAAATCCTCCAACACTGCGGTAACGCCAGGAGCGCTGCTCAACACCGATTTGTTGATTTGTCCGCTTTCCTTACCCATAACCTTTGCCTTTGGCGTAGGAATAGTTTTCAAACGGAACTCCATGCTACCCATGTTCTGAACTTTACCATTAATATCAGCTGCAACAGCAATCTTCACAGTACCAGAACGTTGTGTCGGTTTTACCATATAACCGTTTCCGGCAGCTTTTATTGTTGCACCACCTCCTGGTACACTTACTTTCAATTTGTTCGACGGAACACCTGGAACCGATATTGAAACCGGATTGTCGATACCATAATAGAACACGTTCATCTTTGTCGGCGAAATAACCAAACTCGGCTCTGCCACTTGGTATGACTCCTCAAACGGATAGCACGATACTGAGCCATCGGGACGGGTGATACGTATCAAACCACCCCATTTGCGCTCTCCAAGCGACGATGCAAGTTTTTTGTATATACCGCGACCGCCTTCAACTTTCAATGTCTCGTATGCACCCACCATCTCATAGTCTTCCGCACCTTTCTTCTTGTACGAACCAACTAATATTTCCGGTGCCTGAGTAGAGTCAAATGCTGCAAGGAAGACTGTTGCCGAATAATCGCTGCCTCGCATCACATAATTCGAATTGGCGATAACTGTAGCCGACAAAGCGTTGAATTTGAAATCACCAGCACTGATTTGTTTGAACAGATAGTTGATGACATCGGTCTCTACGTTCTTAATGTCGGTCTTCAGTTTTTCAAGCATTACAATGTCGGCAACTGCAGGAATATGCTCAAATGTACGAGCTTCCCATGTATGAACAGCGCCCTCCTTATCAGTATGAGTATCAGTATTCAATGTACCTTTAATACCCTCAACAATGCTAACTTCACTCTCAGGAATCAAAGCCAATGCCGCTTCGCGATACTCATTAATTTTCTCTTTGATTTTTTCTCCGCGTCCCTCAAGGATAAAATACTGACCACCAAAATCAATATTGTCTTTTGAGTTCATCGAATCGAGAACATATCTGTCGCCTTTGATAACATTTTCGACATTGCTGTTCTCCGCTAAAGTCAGAAAACCTATCTTATAGCTTTCAACAAGATTATATAGGCTGTCTGTCAATGCCTTAAATGAATCAGCCTTCTCCTTCCATGGTCTTACTTTGTTCTCGTTGATAGTAAGTTGCTTATCAAACTCATCATAAACTTTCTGATTCTTTGTCTTATAGTTGCTAACGGTTCTTTCCAAACCCTCGCTAACAAGCACAAAAGAATCCAATACGTCTTTTGATACGTTCAATGCCAACATACATGTCAAGAACAAGTACATCAGGCCTATCATTTGTTGCCTTGGCGTTTCTTTGCCGTGACCCATAGCTTAACTCTTTCTTTTATTATTTAATATTCAATGAAGAAAGCATGTTGCCGTAAACGCTATTCAACGACTCAACATTCTTTTCCAACTGTTGAACACCATCGTTCAGCTTCTTCGTATTGTCAACTGTCTTATTGATATTTTCAAGCATTGAGCCCAAACCATCGAAATAATTCTTAGTTGCATCAACCTGCTTGTTCATATTCTGAAGTTGCAATTCGTAAACAGAATTCAAAGCCGATAGGTTCTTGTTAACTCCACTCAATTTCTCAGCATAATCACTGCCCAAGCTATCAACCGAGCTCAATTCGGTTGTCAGTTTGTTAGCAAATTGAGAGTATGCCTCTGCAATCTGATTGTTAGCCTGATTGAACGATTGTGCGGTGTTGGCATAAGTTTCAGACAATGCGCCAACAGATACCGACAAAGCCTCTGTTGATTTTTTGTAAGCCTCGCCCAAACCAGTAACTGAATCAGTTGCGCCTTTAACTTTGTCCACAAAATCTTGTGTGGCAATGCTGACATCAACAGTAGCACCCATTTGGTCGATTGTCTTATTAAGATTTGCCAAACCTTTACCCAGTTTTTCAAACATTCCTGGAGTAATCTCGGCTTTCTCAATCATTTCGTCGAATTTCGCCAAAGCTGATGCACTTCCGCCTGCGTAAACCACGCCACCGCCTTGTACACCACCTGCAGGAGCTGTACCGCCAGTTGCACCGCCTGTTACTTGAACACCACCACCTTGGTTATTACCACCAACAGGTAGGCTCTGCACTCTGTCAAACTCTCTGGCTGGACGCTGAGGTTTATCACCTTCTTCGTCATCATCCTCCAATCCGGCTAATTGCGGGAACACCAATGTCCAATCAAGCTCTTCGGCCAAAGGCTCGAATGCTGAAAAGAAGAATATCAACGCCTCAGTCAAAAGACCAATAATAAGCATTATTGAGGCACCAGGATAGTGCTGGATTTTAAACAACGCACCCACAAGTACAATTGAGGCTCCCCAACCATACACATACTTCATGAAGTTTTTGTAGCCTTTACTTTGGGTTAATTCGGCAATACTCATCATAATTTATAATCTGTTTTTTAGTTAAATACTATCTAATTAGCTGTTAATTAATATACCTTCGATGATGCTGTCGTCATGTCAGGACCTACATACGACCTTACGCAACGGAATCCGATATAAGATTTTGCAGAGTCTTGATACTCGTATGTTCTTGTACCATTCTGCAAATAATATGCGATATCTTTCCACGAACCGCCACGGATAACCTTTCTCTTCATTACTGAAAGGTCGTCGGGCAGAGCGTTATATTTATAGTCAGGATTCATGTCATGAGTGAAAGTGTATGAACTCTCATCAAATGCGGTAGCTGTCCATTCAGAAACGTTTCCTGCCATATCATACAATCCAAAATCATTGGCTTCATAAATAGCAACCTCAACAGTATAAAGGCCGCCATCACCCATGTAATTACCACGCAATGGCTTAAAGTTTGCCAAGAAGCAACCTCTCTCGTTACGTGTGTAAGGACCACCCCAAGGATAAAGTGCCAAATCGTTGCCACCGCGAGCTGCATATTCCCATTCCGGTTCCATTGGCAAACGAAAATCCTGTTCAAACGCCATACCTTGGCTGGCAAGGTAAGAGTTCAAATAATTGGTACGCCAGATGCAGAATGCCGATGCTTGTTTCCAAGTAACACCTACAACAGGATAATTATCGAACGACGGATGCCAGAAATACATATTTGACATTGGCTCGTTATAAGAATATGAGAAGTCGCTAATCCAGCACAATGTGTCAGGATATACTGCTACGTTGTCGTGCATAATGAAAGAAGAACGGTCTTTGATTGGAACGCGTTTTCCTTCCAAGTTGTATAACTCACCATCATATTGGCCAGTTTTGTAGTTATAATGACGACGATTCTCGTTTTCAAAAGAGAATTTCTGTGCTGCTTGCTTGTAGTCAATCCAGAAATAATCGTAAATTAACTTGCGAGTGTCAATATCACGACGGCGATAGAAACGCTCGTGCTCAGGATAGTACAAATCCTCGAGTATGGTTTTCTCCTCTTCGCCTGACCAGTTAATCGGTTCTTCCCAATTAATATATGGAGGGTCTATTGGCTCACCATATTGGTCTTCAGAAATAAAGTATGCGTCAATCTGCTCGCCTAACAATCTGTAGGCCAATGAATCGCGCACCCAATAAACAAATTGGCGATACTCATTGTTGGTTATTTCAGTCTCATCCATCCAGAATGCAGACATAGAAACCGTCTTCGATTGTGCGGTCAATGCCCATGGAACATCCTGGTCGCTGGGGCCCATTCGATAGCTTCCCTGCGGAATCATAACCATACCATAAGGTGGCGCACTATAGGTAGCTGACCTATCTTGCACTCCTACCAATTCGCCATTACTTCCTGATGAGCAACCTGTTACTATAAGAATTGCAGCACTCAAATAAGCTAATTTTTTCATATTCCAACTATTTATTTTCACACACTAAAAGTCTATAAAAAAATTTAATTTCCAAAAAAATTATAAAAATCTAACACTTCTATATTTATTCGAGTCTTTTTCACGGCTCAAATTAAACGAATATCCTAACATAATCTCTAACGAACCCGTACTATATTTTATTATACTGCTGGTCGTTATATCATACGAAAGAGCTACCTCAATTCCCGACGGCAGCGACATTCCAGCCAGAAATGTTACTGCATCGATAGGTTTGTAAGCTACTCCCCCGTAAAATTTCTCGTTATATCTTACTATTCCGGACAATGCGAATGTCGTTGAAGAGAAGTCTGTCGCAATAAACAGATTCGGCTTCAAAGTGAACAACGGATTTGCCAATTGGTACTCATAACCAGCGCCAACAAACATTTGCCGCGCATTGTACGACTTGGCGTTACCGCCCGCACTCGCATCATATTTGATTTCGCTTTGCAGCAAATTGCGCATTGAGCAACTCAAATAGACATTGTCCGAACTATAGTAAAATCCCAAATTCATATCAAAGAACATCGGCTTATCCTCAGCATTTTGAGGAACCCAAGGGTCGCTTGAGCCACCGTCAGGAAAAATCCAATCTCCCGAAAAAGATTGGTTAATCAAATTCAGTCCCAACCCGAGTCCAACCTCACCTTGCAGCATCACACGTCTGTAAGCATACGAAAAACTCAACCCTTGGTTACGAAAATTACCAATTTTGTCATTGAGTAGTGTCAAGCCTACACCATTCTTTATGCCAAACAACTTAAATGGGGCGTCAACACTGAATGTCTGCGTCTGAGGCGCACCCTCGAAGCCTAACCACTGACTCCTATGGAACATTCTTGCTTCTATTTCGTTACCATCGCCCGCATATCCAGGATTGTAATACATATAGTTGAACATGTTCAGACTGGAAAAATTCTCTGTCTGGCTGTGCGCAACTAATGCCATTGAACAAAACAAAACTGTCAGTAAACGTTGATAACTCATAAAACCGTTACTACCCATAAAGAATAGGGCTAAAGTAAACAAAAAATTAACAAACAATAATTAGCGTTGACGAATTGACAATATTATTTATTGAGTTGAACATATTTAAAGACAATATCGTCTTAATATTCGATTAATTCTATCTGATATTTTGTTATTTACAAGCTGTGTGTAATCCGATTTGGAACAAGAAATAATCCTTTTTTCCTTTCCTTTAACATCCGGAATTTCCATCCAAAAACGTTCATTTTCCAAGTTTTGATAGAAAACAATGTCGGATTCGGTGTTGTTCAGCTTGACAAATATTTTCTTATAGCCGTCTAAATTGCATTTGGGGTAATCGTTTTTGCGTTGCGACACACCATATATATAATGCCAAATTATCTGGGCGGTCAAACTTGCCGACACTTCCAATGGTGTGTTTTTCGAAACCAATCCGAATGTGCCAAATGCTTTCGATTTGTCGGACAAACCTGCAAAAGTGGCAAGCTGGCACGCCTCTTCGGTATACAAGCCGTTCGGACTAAGCTGTTGCGACGCCGGCATATCAGTTTGTCGCACGCAACCTGCATCGAATGAAATCAAGTCACAATCGCGAAGCACCGGCTCCATTTCGTTAATGTTCTGGCGAATCAAGCCTATGCGATAACTGTCGATGCCGTTATCGTCGAGATATTTCTGTTGGGCAGCTGATACCAAAAACGATTGATAACCAATGATATTGGTTGTGGTACGTAATTGGTACTCCTGTGCTATCTTGCTTACAAACGAACGAGAATTAACTGATTCACAGCTCATCACATCGAACGAAGAGTCAATTATTCCGAGTTCGACTTTGGACATGGCTTTCAGCAACCCTTCGACTATCGGCAGAGTCAAATCGTGCGATCCACATATATATATAGGTATAATTCCGCTTTTGACGAGCGACTCGGTGAGATAACTGACGGCCGAATAGGTATCGGCGGCGCTGTTGCCTAATTTCAGGTTACCAAAATCACTGATTTTCAGATTGTTGAAGCTTGCCAACTGATAGAGCCAATAGCGCACATTGTCGGCTTTGGCAATATAGGGCATTGGATAAGCGTTGCGAGTCTCGTCGACACCGATGATTGCAACTTGCACGTCTATAGACTTTTGCAAGTCGGGTTCGGCAAAAAGCTGGCTACCCAAAAATCCCTCTTGAGCGCTGAACTGCCTCAAGTTGTCGGGGCGGGCGGTGTCGAGATACTGCGCTATGTCGCTGTTGAGTATCATTTCGCTTTTTTGGTGACGCGCTTTTTGGCTGGCTTGTCGACGCTGTTTTTGATAATCTCCTCGCAATCAGCCGCTGTCAACGCTTTGGCGTCGGTGCCTTTGGCTATGCGGTAGTTCTTGCCGTCGTAGGCGATGTACGGCCCATAGAATCCGTTAAGTACCTGAATCTGACCGTCTTTGCCTTCGAAAATGTTGATTACCTTGTTCTTCTCGGCCTCGCGTTTCTCGTTGATGAGTTCGATGGCGCGCTCGAGAGTGACGGTGTAAGGGTCGTCGACGTTGCGCTTGAGCGAGTAGAACGAGCTGTTGTGGCGCACGTACGGACCAAAGCGGCCAATGGCCACAGTTACCTTTTTGCCCTCATACTCACCCAATTCGCGCGGCAGTTTGAACAGGTCGAGCACTTCTTCGAGAGTGATGGTCTCGATGTGCTGGTCGCGGTGCAGCGATGCGAACTGCGGCTTCTCGTCGTTCTCGCCGTCGCCAATCTGTGCCATTGGGCCATAGCGGCCAATCTTGACAATCACTGGCTTGCCGCTTTCGGGATGAACGCCCAAAACGCGCTCGCCATTTTTGCGCCCCGTAACCTCGAGAGCGCGGTTTATTGTGTCGTGAAATGGATGGTAGAACTCGTCTATCATTTTGTACCACACCATTTTACCTTCGGCAATATCGTCAAATTCCTTCTCAACCTCGGCTGTGAAGTTGTAGTCCAAAATCGACGGGAAGCACTCAACCAAATAGTCGTTGACAATCATACCGATGTCGGTCGGGAAGAGTTTGCCCTTCTCGACGCCGTAGTTCTCGGTCTTGGTCTCGGCCTTGATTTTGCCCGCTTTCAGCGTCAGCACCTCATATTGGCGCTCGGCACCTGGACGGTCCTCCTTAACTACATACTCGCGGTTCTGGATTGTAGAAATGGTTGGTGCATAAGTAGATGGACGGCCAATGCCCAACTCCTCGAGTTTACGCACAAGCGTTGCCTCGGTGTAGCGCGGCTGATGCTGCGAGTAACGCTGGCTGGCCGTAATATTGTTATAATCAAGCGCTTGCCCGACAGAAAGTTTCGGCAGAATCGCCTTTCCCTGCTCCTCGTCCTCGTCGTCGGTCGATTCGATGTAAACCTTCAGGAAACCGTCGAATTTGATGACTTCGCCTTGAGCGACAAACTGATAACTCGAGTTCGAGATGTTCAGGTTGATGGTGGTGCGCTCCATTTCGGCGTCGGCCATAAGCGATGCGATGGTGCGTTTCCAAATCAATTCGTAGAGTTTCTTTTCGTTGGCGTTGCCCGTGATGGTCGGCTTGTCGAGATATGTGGGGCGGATGGCCTCGTGAGCCTCCTGCGCGCCCTTGGTCTGCGTTTTATAATGTCTGACTTTCAGATATTTAGCACCAAATTGCTCGGTAATCTCTTTCGATGCCGCACTGATGGCCGCGTCGGAAAGGTTGACCGAATCGGTACGCATATAGGTGATTTTTCCTGCCTCGTAAAGGCGCTGTGCGAGCGACATTGTCTGCGAAACCGAAAAACCGAACTTGCGGCTGGCCTCCTGCTGCAGAGTCGATGTTGTGAACGGCGGCGCTGGTGTGCGTTTGGTGGGTTTCTGCGAGATGTCGGCAACGCTGAAAGATGCTGATTTGCAAGCGTCAAGGAATTTCTCGGTCTCGGCCTTGGCGGCGAACTTATGGTTGAGTTCGGCTTTCAGGTCGGTGGCAAGTTTGAGCGATGGATGGTTGAACTGCCCCAACACGCGGAACGACGATTCGGGCTTGAAATCGATGATTTCACGCTCGCGCTCCACAATCAGACGGACAGCCACCGACTGCACGCGGCCTGCCGACAGCGACGGTTTCACCTTCTTCCACAGAACAGGCGACAACTCGAATCCGACCAAACGGTCGAGCACGCGGCGCGCCTGTTGTGCGTTCACCAAATTGATGTCGATTCCGCGCGGATTCTCGATAGCGTTCAAGATGGCCGTCTTGGTAATCTCGTGAAAGACAATACGTTTTGTCGATTTATCTTTCAACCCCAACACCTCGTAAAGGTGCCACGCAATGGCCTCTCCCTCGCGGTCCTCATCGGAAGCGAGCCAAACCGTTTCGGCGTCTTTGGCGGCTTTCTTCAGGTCGGCGACAAGTTTTTTCTTGTCGGGCGAAATTTCGTACTCTGGTTTGTATTGGTGTTCGATGTCGATTCCGAAACCCTTTTTGGCCAAATCGCGGATGTGTCCGTAACTCGAAGTGACCATATAATCTTTGCCCAAAAACTTTTCGATAGTCTTGGCCTTGGCTGGTGACTCGACAATTACAAGGTTCTTTTGCATTAGAAATCTCCTTATGGTTTGAAAATCGGCGCAAAGAAAAACAAAATTTTTAAAGGCAAGCACGAAAAAGGCAATTCGGGCGATTTACACCTATTATATATATGGTAAGAGGTGAGTGGGTAGAGTTTAGAGGGTTAGTTTTAATGATTAGTGATTAATGTTTAATCGGGGAACTGATTAATCGTTTAGGGGTAAGAGTTCAGGGTTGTTTTCTTTTGTTTCCGGTTGGATTGTGCGGGAAAGTGCGCGATAAGCCCGCAAGGGGATTACTTGGGGATATGCAGGGTATTACTTGATTATCTCGCCTAACCAAACGAACCCTAAACAATCACAAATGACCGAACAAAATCGTCACAAATGACCGAATAAAATCGTCACAAATAACCGAAAATTTCAATAATGTTTGCATAATTAAATAATAATCAATAGATTTGTTGCCAGTATTTAAAAGCAAGTTTTTGTATGAAAACTGACTATAAACAAAGGATAGCAGATGGGCTTTTGGCACGCAAATTAGCAGGCAAAGGTGCAGTATTAATAGAGGGTCCAAAATGGTGCGGCAAAACAACCACCGCCAAACAACAAGCCGCAAGTTTGCTTGACCTTGGCGACAGTGGCGTGCTGAAACAAAGCCTACAAATGATGGAAATAAGTCCCCAAACGCTTTTGCAGGGCAACACCCCGCGCCTGATTGACGAATGGCAGACAATTCCGCCGCTGTGGGACTCTATACGTGGCGAGGTTGACCGACGTAGCGATTTCGCGCAATTCATACTCACCGGCTCGTCGGTGCTGCCAATGGCCGACGAAACCATTCACAGCGGAACAGGGCGTTTTGCAACTATCAAAATGCGGCCGATGACGCTTTTCGAATCGGGCGAATCTTCGGGAAAAGTCAGTTTGCGGGAACTCTTCAACGGCAATTCGATAGAGCCTGTCGAATGCAATACCGACATCAAACAAATCGCCTTTCTTGTTTGCCGCGGAGGTTGGCCAATGGCGACATTTCTTAAAGGCAATCTTGCGCTCGACCAAGCTTTAGATTATGTCGATTCGGTGGTTGAGCGTGATATTCAGCGTGTTGACGGCACAAGACGCAGTCCAGAACGGGCACGGCTTCTTTTGCGTTCATACGCCAGAAACATTTCGCAGCAGGTTTCGTACAGCACAATCAAGGCTGATATGCAAGCCAACGATTCTCAATCGCTCGACGAAGATACCGTGGCCGATTACATCAAAGCACTCAAGAAATTGTTTGTTATTGAAGACCTTGCCGCCTGGAATCCGAATCTTCGCAGCAAGTCGGCCATCCGCACCAGCGACACACGGCATTTTGTCGACCCGAGTATCGGAACCGCCGCCCTCGGCCTTGGCCCCGACGACCTTGTGAACGACCTTGAATCGTTCGGACTGTTCTTTGAGGATATGGCCGTCCGCGATTTGCGAGTGTTTGCGGATGCTCTTGATGGCAGACTCTACCACTATCGCGACAGTTCGGGGCTTGAGTGCGACACTGTTTTGCACCGCCGCAACGGCACGTATGCGCTGATTGAAGTTAAGCTTGGTGGCGAAAAACTGATTAATGACGGTGTGGCCGCACTGAAAGAACTGTCAGAAGCCATCGACACCACCCGTATGCCCAAACCTTCGTTTATGATGGTGATAACAGCCGTGGGGCAGTATGCCTACCAGCGCCCCGATGGCATATTTGTGGTGCCAATCAGTTGTTTAAGGGATTAGACTGTGTTTTGCCGACTAACCGATTGAAATATTTAGCGGACAAATCACTGAAAAACTTATATTTGCCAAAACTAACCACAAAAATATGAAACGCATTTTCACAATCCTATTCACCGCAATGCTTGTAGGGCAGGCGTGGGCAGATTATGATTTTAAAATCGACAACGTGTGCTACAGCACTTGGTTTGGTGATGCATATGTTGAATGCGAAGACGATTCCGACGACTTTGCCAACAACTATTCTGGCCTGACAACTGTTACAATACCGGACACAGTAGAGTACGACGGTGACAAATATCCGGTTGTAGGTATTTCCAGAGATGCCTTTAAAAATTGCAGCAGCCTTACATCGATAACCTTACCCAATACAATTCATAATATTCGGGAATATGCTTTCGAAGGTTGTAGTGGTTTGGAATCGGTTGTTATTCCGAACTCTGTTACAAGTTTAGGCGAGAATGTATTTTGTAATTGTACCAGTCTGGCATCTGTGACTTTGCCCGATACAATTACTTATATTCCAGCAGCCGCATTTGGTAATTGTAGCAGTCTGACAACCATTGAAATACCAAATACTGTAACGTTTATCGGCAATGGTGCTTTTTCTGGAAGTGGATTGACTTCTATTGAGATTCCGAGTTCAGTCACGGAAATAGCCAGTTTCGCATTTAAAGAGTGCGATGGGTTGGAAACTATTACGATTCCTGCGACTGTTGAAAAAGTACAATCCTGGGTATTCCAAGGGTGCGATAATTTGACAGTCAATTGCTGTGCAACTTCAATTCCAACGGGTTGGAGTACTTATTGGAACGATTACAACATACCTTACAATTTAGGAAGCTGCGGGGAAGGAAAAACGTGGACTGTCATCCTTTCTGCTAACAACAGCTCGTATGGCACCGTGAGCGGCGGAGGCACCGTGAAAAACGGAGAAACTACAACAATCACAGCCACACCAGCTTTTGGTTACAAGTTTGTAAAATGGAGCAATGGACTGACTAGCGCCACAGCCACTATAACCGTTACATCCAATTTGACGCTTGTGGCGGAATTTGCCGAAGAACATGATAAGATGTGGAAGGTAACCATATCAGCTAATAGCTTTGAATATGGTAGTGTGGGTTTGTCCTACGATGGGGGGATGGAACAACACTTGCTGATGGTTCGACAGTATTTAAAAATGGCTCGATTGTGAATATTTCGGCTGAACCGAATTTTGGCTATCGCTTTGTGAAGTGGAGTAACGGCCTGATTAACACTAACGAAACCATAATGATAACTTCTGACACTATAATAGTGGCGGAATTTGAGGAAAAAGGTTTTACTGTGGGTTTGCTGTATTATGATTTTACAAGCGACACAACTGTTGAAGTTATCAAATCTACTGACAAGGAAATGACAACCGCCATAATTCCCGAAACAGTTGAATTTGACGGCAAAACTTATGCAGTTACCAGCATCGGATATTCGGCATTTGAGGATTGCGGCAAACTAACTTCTATTACCATATCCAACTCAGTTAAAATCATCGGAAGCAGAGCTTTTTATAAATGCGGAAAACTTTCTTCGATTACTATTCCCGAACAAATTACAACCATAGGAGTGTCTGCATTTTATGCTTGTGACGAACTTACATCAATAACAATTCCCAAATCTGTTTCGGAAATTGAAATATGGGCGTTCGAGGAATGCGATAAATTAACGGATATAAATGTTGATAGTGATAATATGTGTTATTCTTCAGAAAATGGTGTTCTTTTCAATAAAGACAAGACTGAAATAATCCGTTATCCTGGAGGTAAGGCTGGCTCCTATACCATTCCTGATGGAGTTACAAGTATTGGAATAAGTGCATTCGGTAGTTGCAGAGAACTGACATCAATAATAATTTCGAACACAGTTATGAGTATCGGAAACTACGCTTTCGATAACAGCAATATAACATCGATAATCATTCCGAATTCGGTTACAAAAATAGGAAGTGACGCATTCCGATACTGTGGCAAACTGATGAAAATAATCATTCCCAATTCAGTAATAACCATTTATGAAGAAGCATTTTATGGCTGCTATTCTGCAACTATATATTGCGAAAGCGAAGAAAAACCGGCAGGTTGGAGTGATAAATGGAATTACAATTGGTCCGGCAATATACTAGTTGTTTGGGGAACCGATATGAATTCGATATTCAAAGCGACAGTGACAGCCGACAATGATGCGCATGGTGACGTGGAAGGTGGAGGAATTGTTATTGGGGATTCAATTGTTACAATTACTGCCTCACCCGAAGAAGGCTACCACTTTACCAACTGGAGCGACAATAACACCGATAATCCGCGCACTCTAACAATCACAAGCGACACCTCGCTAACCGCTTTTTTTGAGGCGCACACAGTGGTTACAGATTCAGCCGTGGCAGCAACTTGCACAAAACCAGGATTAACCGAAGGAAAGCATTGTTCAGTTTGCAATGCGGTTTTAGATAAACAGGATACAATTCCCGCAAAGGGTCATACTATTGTTATTGATGCGGCGGTTGAGCCAACTTGCACCGAGACAGGATTGGGAGAAGGCAAGCATTGTTCAGCTTGCAACGAATTTCTTATGACGCAAGAACTTCTGCCTGCATTAGGCCACGAGTTTGTAAACTACGTTTATAACAACAATGCCACAACCGAAGCCGACGGCACCGAAACCGCCGTTTGCGAAAATGGTTGCGGCGAAACTGACACTCGTGTTGCAGAAGGTACAAAACTTGCAACAACAGCTGTTTCGGAATCCGCCGCCAACGCAGTCAACATCTTCGCCTACGGCAACACCATTGTTGTTGAGAATGCAACCGATGAAATTCGTGTTTATGATGCAATGGGCACATTGGTGGGTAGAGACGTTGCGCGCAACGTCTGTACAATAAAAATAAATAATTCAGGCGTTTACATTGTAAAAACTGGTGGTGTGGTGAAACGGGTGATGGTGGAATAGAAATTGTTTAAATAATTGTAAAACATGTAGAGACGTCATAATATGGCGTCTCTACGTGTTTTTATAGGGTTTCAATTATGTTGGCTGAGGTTGGTTATTTCTCCTCAACATTTTATTTCCCGTTTTCGGTTAATTAGAATATTTTTGCACACTTAATTGAAAATTTATGGCTATCGAAGAAAAAGAGACAAAGGAAGTTGAACGCAAGTCGAACTTCATTATCGAGCAAGTTGAAAAGGACCTTGCCGAAGGCAAAAACGGCGGTCGGGTGCAGACGCGTTTCCCGCCCGAACCCAATGGTTATCTGCACATTGGCCACGCAAAGGCCATTTGTCTCGACTTTGGTATGGCCGAACAGTTCGGTGGCGTTTGCAACCTGCGTTTCGATGACACCAACCCCGTGAAGGAGGATGTGGAGTACGTCGATGCAATCAAGGAGGACATTAAGTGGCTGGGCTTCAACTGGGGCCACGAGTACTACGCTTCCGACTATTTTCAACAACTCTGGGACTTCGCCGTAAGGCTCATTAAAGAGGGCAAGGCATACGTCGATGAACAGTCGTCGGAGGCGATTGCGGCACAGAAGGGAACGCCCACCGAACCTGGTCAGAACAGCCCCTACCGCGACCGTCCTGCAAATGAGTCGCTCGAGCTGTTCGAGAAGATGAACCGCGGCGAGATTGAGGAGGGCAAGATGGTGCTGCGCGCCAAAATCGATATGGCCAACCCAAATATGCACTTCCGCGACCCGATTATCTACCGCGTTGTGAAGCACCCGCACCACCGCACTGGCACCAAATGGCAGGCATATCCTATGTACGATTTCGCACACGGCCAAAGCGATTATTTTGAGGGAGTTACGCACTCGTGCTGCACTCTCGAATTTGTGGTGCACCGCCCTGTTTACGACTATTTTATCGATGAGTTGAAGGAAGGCAAGGATTTGGACGACAACCGTCCGCGTCAGTACGAGTTCAACAAGTTGAATCTGAACTATACGCTGATGAGCAAGCGTAATCTGCTCATTCTGGTCAAAGAAGGCCTTGTCAACGGCTGGGACGACCCGCGAATGCCGACTCTGTGCGGTTTCCGCCGCCGCGGATACACACCCGAATCAATCCGCAACTTTGTCGATAAAATCGGCTACACAACATACGACGCTCTGAACGATTTCGCCCTGCTCGAAAGCTCTATCCGCGAGGATTTGAACGCCCGAGCCACTCGTGTTTCGGCAGTGCTGAACCCCGTGAAGTGCATTATCACCAACTATCCCGAAGGACAGGTTGAGGAGCTTGAGGCCGTGAACAATCCCGAAAAGCCCGAAGAGGGAACGCACAAGATTGAGTTCAGTCGCGAGCTGTGGATTGAGCGCGACGATTTTATGGAGGACGCCCCGAAGAAATATTTCCGTATGACGCCTGGTCAGGAGGTTCGCCTGAAGAGCGCATACATTGTTAAATGCACGGGCTGCAAGAAGGACGATGCTGGAAACGTTGTTGAGGTGTACTGCGAGTACGACCCCGACACCCGCAGCGGCCTGCCTGGCAGCGACCGCAAAGTGAAGGGCACTCTGCACTGGTTGAGCGTCGGCCATTGCCTGACGGCCGAAGTGCGCCTGTACGACCGCCTGTGGAAAGTTGAGAATCCGCGCGACGAGATGGCCGCAATCCGTGAGGCACGCAACTGCGAGGCTCTTGAGGCAATGAAGGAAATCATTAACCCCGACTCGCTGCACGTGCTGCCAAACTGCTACGTCGAGAAATATCTGGCCAACGCCAAACCGCTTGACCACTTCCAATTCCAACGTATCGGCTACTTCAATGTCGACCCCGACTCAACAGCCGACCACCTTGTCTTCAACCGCACCGTCGGGCTGAAAGACAGTTGGGCTAAGGAGCAGAAGAAGTGATTGTTGGGTGTTGGGTGTTAGTTATAAGAGTTTAAAGATTGTGAGTTAGAAAAAATGAACGCGGAAAAACAACACCAGTTCGACTTGCGCTACTTGCAAATGGCGCGCATTTGGGCCGAAAACTCATACTGCGTACGCCGCAAGGTGGGCGCGCTATTGGTCAAAGACCAAATGATTATCTCCGACGGATACAATGGCACACCGTCGGGGTTTGAGAACTGCTGCGAGATTGACGAGAACACCACCAAGCCCTACGTGTTGCACGCCGAGGCCAACGCTATAACAAAAGTGGCCAAATCGAGCAACAGCAGCCTCGGTTCGACGCTCTACGTAACGGCTTCGCCCTGCATGGAGTGCGCCAAACTCATTATCCAATCGGGCATCAAGCGTGTTGTTTTTTCTGACAACTACCGAATCCAAGACGGCATTGAGCTGCTCAAACGCGCCGGAATCGAAATTGTTCAAGTTCAAATCGATTAAAACCGCAGATTATGAACAAATTAGTAAAAATATGGTTGCCTCTGCTACTTGCCGTGGCGTTTGTTTTCGGAATGTTTGTTGAGAGCAACATTCTGGGACGAAACAATATCCAAACAATTGTAAAACCACGTTGGGGAAGCAAAATCGATTACTTAATCGGCAACATCAGCCAAAGTTATGTCGATAGTGTTGACATTGCCGAACTTGAGGAAAATGCCGCCATCAGCCTACTGAAAGACCTTGACCCACACTCGACTTACATCTCAGCCGAAGAGTTTGCCGAAATGAACGAACCGCTTGAGGGCAATTTCGATGGCATTGGGGTGCAGTTCAACATTCAAAAGGACACAGTATATATAGTGGCAGTAATTGCCGGCGGTCCGTCGGAAAAGGTGGGAATCCGCGCAGGCGACCGCATTGTGACTGTCGACGACTCGCTGATTGCAGGCATTGGCATAACCAACAACGACGTAATGAAGAAACTTCGCGGCCCGCGAGGCACAAAAGTGAAGGTGGGCATTGCACGGCGCGGCGAGCGCGACCTTGTGCCATTCGAGATTACACGCGGCCAGATTCCGCTTTACAGCATCGACGCGGCCTACATGATGAACGCCGAGACGGGCTACATCAAACTGTCGAAGTTCGCACGGACAACATACAAAGAGTTCCAAGAAGCTGTGGCCAAACTGAAGGCGCAAGGCATGAAAAACCTGATTTTCGACCTTCGCGGCAACGGCGGCGGCTACATGGACGCGGCCATCAACGTTGTTGACGAGTTCCTTCCCAACGGCAGCCTGATAGTTTACACCGAAGGGGCGCACCGCGAGCGGACCGAGTTCCACGCTTCGTTCCGGCAGTCGTGCAAAGACCTGAAATTGGCCGTTCTGATT
>JAFZKK010000041.1 GCA_017551905.1 Salinivirgaceae bacterium | reverse complement strand
TGTAGTGTTTAATGTTTAGTGTTTAGAGTTTAGTGTTTAGTTATTTGCCTCAGCGTTATTGTCATCGTTATCGTTAGTGTTTGCGTTATTGTCATCGTTATCGTTAGTGTTTGCGTTTTCGTCAGTGTTAGTGTCAGTGTTAGTGTCAGTGTTAGTGTCAGTGTTATCGTTTATAGTCATCGTTCAAATATGATGATACGGCTCGCCCTTCAGAATTGTGTGGCAGCGGTACAGTTGCTCAACAAACAATAATCGAACCAATTGGTGCGGAAAGGTGAGTTTCGAGAGCGAAATTTTTGCGTTGGCGCGATTGTAAACATCGTCCGAAAATCCGTAAGGGCCGCCAATCACAAACACTAGCCGCTTGTGGCCTTGCGCGAACACACCGCTCATCCATTCGGCCATGCCAACCGATGTGAGCTCGCGGCCGCGCTCGTCGAGCAGCACAACATAGTCGCCAGCCTCCAACTGTTTCAGAATCAGCTCGCCCTCTTTGACGCGTTGCACAGCCTCGCTCATATTCTATGAGTTGCGGATGTCGGGCAGCGCCACAAACTCAAACGGCGTGTACCGCACAATGCGCTGGCAGTATTTGCCGATGCCTGTGTTCAAGTATTCGTCGTCGGTTTTGCCTATGGCGTAGAGGATGGTTTTCATTGTTTAATTAGGAGTTAGGAGTTATAAGTTACAAGTGATAAGGCAAAAGACATAAGTGGTTTACGTTTAAGTTTTCAGTTTTCGTTATCGTTAGTGTCAGTGTCAGAGTTAGTGTTAGTGTCAGTGTTAGCGTCTTCGTCAGTGTCTTCGTCAGTGTCAGTGTTTAGAGTTTTAAGTTTTCGAAGTTAATAAGTTTTTTCGGCAAACATTGTGCCATTTTTATAACCTTAAAAGTCTAAAATTCTAATTTCTAAATCATTCAATCCTTTGCACATTCATTTATTCAATCCTTCAATTAATCTATTACCTTTGCAACTATGAATTTGAAAATGTTTTCGGTAAAAAAAGTGATTTTGCTGGCATGGGTGCTGGCGGCATTGTCGGTTTGTCCGTTGCGGGCAGACGCGCAAGAGGTGTCGGCTGACTCGGTTGTCAGCTGCATAACCCGCACGTTGCAAATGGCCAATGTGGATTCTTTGGCTGAATATCTGAACCATAGGGTTGAGCTGTCGCTTCCTGATTATTCGGGCATAAGCAGCCGCAACCAGGCTAAGATATTGCTGTCGGAGTTTTTCAGGAGCAACCAGCCGGAGTCGTTCAACATTATCAGCAGCAACCGTGAGCACGACACATATTTTATTGTGGGCACAATTTTTTGCAGCACGCGCAACTATCGTGTCAGTTTTCTTACCAAACAGCAATCGGACAAACAACTTGTATATCAATTTACTATAGAATAATGGACAATCAAGAGTACATAAAAGATTTTATCGCCCGCGCCATCCGTGAGGATGTTGGTGACGGCGACCACACATCGCTCAGCTGCATTCCGCCTGAGCAAATCGGCAAGGCGCAATTGCTTGTGAAACAAGACGGTATATTAGCCGGTGTTGAGGTGGCGCGAATGGTTTTTGAGATATTCGACAAAGACCTGAAAATGACCACTTTCATCACCGACGGCACCCCCGTTAAGAAGGGCGATGTGGCGTTCATTGTCGAAGGCCGCGAGCTGTCGATTCTGCAAACCGAGCGCTTGGTGCTCAATTTTATGCAGCGAATGAGCGGAATTGCCACGCAGACAAGCCATTACGTTGAACTTGTAAAAGGCTTGCACACCAAGATTCTCGACACCCGCAAGACGACACCCGGAATGCGCGTCTTTGAGAAGATGGCCGTGGTTATGGGCGGCGGACAGAACCACCGCATCGGTCTCTACGATATGATTCTCATCAAAGACAACCACATCGACTACGCCGGCGGCATTCCGCAGGCCATCAATCGCGCCAAAGACTACCTGAAAGCCAAAGGCAAGAACCTGAAGATTGAGGTTGAGGCGCGCTCGTTCGACGAAATCAAACAGATTATGGAAATTGGCGGCATCGACCGCATAATGATTGATAACTTCTCGATTGCCGACACTAAGAAAGCCGTTGAGATGATTGGCGGCAAATATGAAACCGAGGCTTCGGGCGGCATTACCGATGCCAACTTGCGCGACTATGCCGCTACCGGTGTCGATTTCATTTCGGTTGGCGCCCTTACGCACCAAATCCGTAGTCTCGACTTGAGTTTGAAAGCTATAAAATGAAGAAGATTAGGCAGATAATCGAAAATTGGAAGGCGCGGATTGCCCGTTTTGTCGAGAAAACCAAAAACATCACTTTTCCAGGCTTCGGACAGTTGTCGCTCTACGATGTCGGCTCGTTTTTCATCAAGTCGCTCTCGGGCGGCACGCTTGGAATACGCTCGGCCGCCATTGCATTCAACTTCTTCCTGGCGCTTTTCCCGGCTATCCTTTTCCTTTTCACGCTTATCCCTTACATCCCGATTCCTGATTTTCAGTCGGAATTCATTTCGTTGCTTGAACAGCTCATTCCCTCGTATGCCTTTGAGTCGATAGAGGAGACGCTTGTCGATATTGCCATGAACCCGCGCAGCGGCTTGCTCTCGTTCGGTTTCATAACCACGATAATTCTGGTTTCGAACGGTGTTACGGCGGTCATCAGAGCGTTCAATTCGTCGATTAACGCCTACGAGACGCGTTCGTTTATCGGCTTGCGCGTGTCGTCGCTGATAATGCTTTTTGCGGTTACGGCTCTGTTGTCGGTGGCCATTGCAACGCTGATGTTTGGTCGCACCGTTATCGGTATTCTCGCCAGCAAGCATATTATCAATGGTGTGTTCTCGACAATATTGCTTTATGTGGTGCAATGGGTTGTTATTCTGACACTTTGCCTGATTAGCGTGTCGGTAATCTACTATTTTGCTCCGGCCAAGCACACCAAAATGGGTTTCATATCGATAGGCTCGGTGCTGGCAACGGTACTTTTGCTTGCCGCCACAGCCGGTTTTGGATTCTATCTGTCGAATTTCAGCAACTACAACGCCTTGTACGGCTCCATAGGAACACTTATTGCGATATTGGTACTCATCAACCTGTATGCCAATATTTTACTGGCAGGTTTCGAGCTGAATTTGAGCATCTGTGCCGCACACAACCAACAGTGCGGTTTGTTCAACTTTCAATCGGCTATACAGTCGGAAACCGATAAAGCAAATAAAACTGAATAAATTATTGATTTATAAAACGATACAAAAGATGAAAAAATTAAAACTCTTAGCATTGGCATCGTTGCTGTTGACGGCTGTAACCGCCACTGCGCAAATATCGGAGATAGGTATGGCATCGTTCTACGCCGACAAATTCGAAGGCAAGACAACGGCCAGCGGCGAAGTTTTCAAACAGAGCAAACTGACGGCTGCGCACCGTACATTGCCGTTCGGCTCGGTTGTCAAGGTCACCAACCTGAACAACAATCTGTCGGTGACTGTTACCATAAACGACCGTGGTCCGTTTGTCGACAAGCGTATCATCGACCTTTCGAGGGCGGCTGCCGAGAAACTGAAGTTTATCGACAAAGGCACAACCAATGTCAAGATTGAGGTAGTGAGCCTTCCCGACGGCAGTGGCAGCGAGGTGGCTTCTGGCTCATCCACTCCGGCGTGGCCAGGCAGCAAGCCTGCAGGTGCGTCGCAGTCAGACACTATTGGCGTCGACGGAGAGAGACAAACATCAGTTACCGAGGTCAAGAAACCTGCCAACGAGTATTATAAAATAGTGTCGACGGTGGTGCATCCGAAGGGCTTCGGCGTGCAGCTGGCAAGCTATCAGGAGGCGGCAAACCTTGTTAAGCGCTGCGCTGAGATTAAGGAGAAAATTGGCAAGGACATTATGATTCAGATAGGCGATAAAAACGGCATCAAGGTTTACCGCATAATTGCCGGACCGTTCGATTCGCGCGACAAGGCAGAGAATTTCAATCGTAAACTGACCGATTTCAGCGGCAGTTTTGTAGTATCGCTTGAGTGATGAACGTAGCCATATATAGTCAGCTTTTGGGTTCGCAGCACCAGCCTGTGCTCGAGGTGCTTTTTGGCGCACTTCAGCGGCATAAGGCCCGCATTTGGTTGCATCCGTTGTTTGCGCCCGTGTTCAAGCTATGGCAACAGAGCGCCGGTTTGACCTACTCAAACATCGACACTTCGGCTGGCGTGCCCGATAATCTCGACTTTATTATAATAATAGGTGGTGATGGCAGTTTTCTGAAGGCGATAAGCGAATTTGAATATCTGCATGTGCCGTTTGTCGGCATCAACACAGGGCGGTTGGGCTTTTTGGCCGACATCTCGCCCGACGATATTGACACCGCAATCGACGCTTTGGCAACCGGCAAGTTCTTGCTTGAGCAACGACCGCTACTTGAGCTGCAGCCGCACATCGACGAGATAAAGCACCCGTATGCACTCAACGAGATAACCGTCCACAAGTGCGATAGCTCGAGCATGATAGTCATTCACACTTATATCGACGACAAATATCTGGCAACCTATTGGGCTGACGGACTGATAATTGCGACGCCGACTGGCTCCACGGCCTACTCGATGAGCGCCGGAGGTCCAATTCTGTCGCCCGCTGCGCAGAATATCATCATTACGCCAATAGCTTCGCACAATCTGACGGTGCGGCCGCTTGTCATTCCCGACAACGGCACTATCAGAATCAGTATCGAGAGTCGCGAGCTGAACTACATGCTGTCGCTCGATTCGACTTCGGTGGTGCTGCGTACCCCAACGGAGATATCAATCCGCAAGTCGTCGCATAGCATTTCGGTCATCAAACTCGACGGGCACGGCTTCTTCCCGACATTGCGCAACAAACTGATGTGGGGTGCAGACAAGAGAAATTGAACGCCCTTTGTCAACGCATTGCGCCTGTTGCCGTAAAAAAAACGGTTGATAAGTCGTATAAGAAAATTATTTATACCTTTGGCACTCATTTGCATACGAATGAATACTCGAGTTTTTGTATGAAGAAAGTTGTAATTCTATTCATAATCACACTTTTGGCATTCCCAAAATTTGCCGATGCACAGGCCGACCGTTGGAAACGCACCCGTTATGAGCTTGTCGGTGGAATAGGCATTTCGGCTTTTGTAGGTGAGCTTGGAGGCAAAGACAGCGAAAAACAAGGGCACTTTTTGAACGATTTCGATTTCATGTCACAGCGTTTCGCCCTGTCGGCTGGAATGCGCTACAAGATACTTAATCCGTTGGCTGTCAAGGCTTCGTTGACTTACGGAATGTTGTCGGGCAACGACAAACGTACCGCAAACATCTACCGCGAGGATAGAAATCTTAGCTTCCGCACAAACCTTTGGGAGTTGGAGGCGCAGGTTGAATATTCAATTATTCCGGAGCCGGTGAACTATCGTGCGTCGCGTCGGCGCAAATTCTCGCTCCGCAGCACTATTCAGAAAACCAACATCTACGTTTTTGCCGGTCTTGGTCTCTTCTATTATAACCCGAAGGCAAAAGACGTAGGCGAGGAAGGAACAGGAAAATGGGTTGCTTTGCAGCCTCTTGGCACTGAGGGACAAGGTCTTATGGAAGGCCGCAAAAAATATTCGCGCATCGCCTTGGCGTTCCCGTTCGGTTTGGGTGTCAAATATCCGATTTCGCGTTCGTTGTGTGCCGGACTTGAATTTGGTCCGCGTTACACTACCACCGATTATATCGACGATGTCAGCACCACATACGTAGATAATGCCTGGCTTGCGGAGAAAAACCCACAAGCGGCTCGTATGGCCGACCACAGCATCCAAACCAACGATGACAGCGACCCGTTGCCATACGTAAGATACGGAAAAGGCGACCAGCGTGGAGAGTCCAAATTCAACGATTTTTATATGTTTACAATGGTTTCGGTAACATATAAATTGAAAACAGGCAGAAATGGTTTGCCGAAATTCTAAAATTAATGTTACATTAGCCGCCTAATATGAAAAAACTAACAATCCTTCGGTTATCGATAATTGCACTTGCGCTTTTGTGCGGCATGCCGTCGGCATTTGCCCAGAAGAAAGCGGCTCACAAGTGGAATTCGCGTAGATATGAAGCCCAACTTGGTCTTGGTCTGTCAAACTTTATGGGTGATATAAACTCTCCAAAAACAGATATTCCGGTTTGGGTGCGTCCGTTCAAAACCACTGGTTATACAGCCGATGCGTTGCTGAAATACAACCTGAAAGGCCGCCACTATGTTGGAACATCGCTCTTTACTGGCTATATGGCTGCACGTGAGCCAAGCATGCAAACCCCAACATTTTACGGTCGTGGAATAGCATTCAAGTCGTTCTTCACTGAGTTGTCGGCAAGGTATGAGTTCCAGATTATACGTGAGCGCCGCCGTCGCACGGTTTACCGGCAATTGGGCGAGACACGTTTGAAAAATACAACACTGCCAGCGTATTTGTTTGTAGGTGCTGGCGGTATCATGAATGTCGGAAAATTCTACTGGAATAGTACAGACGAGAAAGAGCGTTACGATATCAATTATATCAATGTTGCGCCGGTGGTAATGGGTGGCTTTGGAGGCAAAGTCCGTATCGACCCTATAACCTACATCGGCTTTGAGGCTGGCTGGCGTGTCGCTCTTAGCGACGGTCTTGATAACTGTAACCGTAAAGGCAAACCTGATGTAAGCGGCATAGAAGAAGGTCGCTCTTTTGACAATATGTTTGGCAAATGGATTGACCAATATCAGTTTGTGAATGTCAGCCTGGTGGTGACATTGCGCGAGAAACGCAACCACATGCCTAACTTCCGCTCAATCAAGAGATAATGTTGAAATTGTTTAGACAAATCAGCCTTCTGTTGCTGTTTTGTTTTATATCAGCACCGCTTTTTTCGGCAGAATTTCCCGAAGGCGATTTGGGTGTGCAGCTTGGCGGCGCGTTCTATTTAGGCGACATAAACAAGATGCCATTTCGCGGCACACGGCCGGCAGGAGGCATTTTCTACCGTCACAATTTCAATCAGCGCTATTCGGTCAAGGGCGTATTCAACTACGCAATGCTCCATGCCAACGACTCAACGTTCAAACGCAGCGCCTATCAACTTGAGCGCGGCTACTCGTTCACCAAAAACACCTTCGGATTTGTGGCTCTTGGCGAATTCAATTTTGTGCCGTTCCAGTCGAAAGGCAAGATGCTGACACCTTACACACTCTATCTGCAAGGCGGCCTTGGCATGATGATGCTGCCTGTCGATAATTCGAACAAACTGAATGTGACACTGCCGTTCGGCTTGGGCGTAAAGTACAACACCAAAAAGAAATGGGCCTACGGCGCCGACTTCCTGATGGTGAAAACTTTCAGCGACAAGGTCGATTATGTGGCCGACAGTCCGTCGGAGTCGAACCAGATTAAACAGTTGTCGGTGAAGAGCGGAAAAGACTGGTTTTCTTATTTCGCCATTTATTTATCGTATAAATTCGAATATCCTCAAAAATGTCCTTCATTTGACTAAATTTGCGCCGATAAAGAAAAAATATGTCTTTCAAGGATAATATCGACAAAAATCAGCTGCCGAAGCACATTGCCATTATAATGGACGGCAACGGCCGGTGGGCGAAAAAACAGGGCAACGCGCGCATTTTCGGACACAAAAACGCAATTAAAGCCGTGCGCGATGTCTGCGAAGGCTGCGCCGAACTTGGCGTGGGCTATCTGACACTCTACGCCTTCTCAACCGAGAATTGGAACCGCCCCAAAATGGAGGTTATGGCGCTGATGGACTTGCTTGTATCGACAATTAATACCGAAACTGAAACACTAATCAAGAATAATATCCGTTTAAATGCGATAGGAAGGCTTGCCGACTTGCCTGAAAAGGTGGGTGCGAATCTGCGCGAGGCTATCGAGAAGACAAAAAACAACACAGGAATGACGCTGACACTGGCTTTGAGCTACAGCTCGAAGGTTGAGATTACCGAAGCCGTGAGGCGGATAGCTGCCGATGTCGAGGCCGGAAAACTGAAACCGGAGAATATCGACAACAATCTGATAGACAGCTTCCTGTATACTTCCGACATGCCCGACCCCGATTTGCTAATCAGAACAAGCGGAGAGTTGAGAATCAGCAATTTCATGCTGTGGCAGCTGGCTTACGCTGAGCTCTATTTCACCCCGACTTTCTGGCCCGATTTCGACAAAGAGGAGCTTTACAAGGCTATTGCCGACTACCAGCAGCGCGAACGCAGGTTTGGCATGACAAGCGAACAACTGAGTTAGTGCATCTGAAAAAAGAGACAAATGAGAAGCAGAATAATAGTTGCTATTATACTTATACTGAGTGCTGTACAGGCATTCGCACAATCTGCATCCGATATAAAAATCGATTATTCGAAACCAAAGGAATATGAGATTGGCGGAATATCTGTTTCGGGCGTTAAATATCTGAACCAGACGGTGTTGGTCAATCTGTCGGGATTGCAGGTGGGGCAAAAGATAACCGTGCCGGGCGACGACATTACCAACGCGCTGAACAAACTCTGGAAGCACGGTCTTTTTGGCGATGTGCAGCTGTCAGTTACCAAAATCCAAGACGACAAAATTTATCTGGACATCTATTTGAAAGAGCGTCCGCGCCTGTCGAAGGTTGAATTTTCAGGCATATCGAAATCGCAGGGCGATGACCTGCGCGACGAGATAAAACTGACGCGCGGCAGCCAGATTACCGACGATATGATTGAGACGTCGAAGAAGAAAATCAAGGAGTTCTACACAAAAAAAGGCTTCTACGACGCCAAAGTGAGTGTTAAACAGATTGACGACACGGTGATGCCAAACACCGTGATTCTGCATTTCAATATCAAGAAGAACAGCAAGGTAAAAATCAAATCGATAACCTTCGAGGGCAACGAAGTGCTTGCTTCGCGCAAGTTGCGCCGCGCCATGAAGGGCACAAAACAGAAGACTTGGTACAATATCTTCAAGTCGTCGAAGTACATTGAGGCGAAATATGCCGAAGACAAGGAAAAAGTGATAGCCAAGTACAACGAACTTGGTTACCGCGACGCCAACATCGTTTTTGACACCGTTTACCGCAACGAGGACAAAACGATGAACATCAACATCAGAGTGGAAGAGGGCAACCGCTACTATTTCCGTAATATTGAGTGGGTTGGCAACACCAAATATCCGGCCGAGATGCTTACCTCGCAACTCGAAATCAAGAGCGGCGACGTGTTCGACCAGTCGCGGCTCGACAAGCGCCTCTATTCCGATGAGGACGCCGTCTCGAATCTCTATCTCGACCGCGGCTATCTGTTCTTCCAGGCCGTTCCGGTTGAGGTGCAGGTTGAGAATGACTCTATCGATTTGCAAATCAGATTGTATGAGGGAAAACAGGCTCGCGTAAACAACATCATTATTCACGGCAACGACCGCACCAACGAGTATGTGATACGCCGCGAGTTATGGGTTCATCCGGGCGAGCTGTTCAGCAAATCGGACCTTATGGCCTCTGTTCGCGAGCTCCGCAATTTGAGCTATTTCGACCCGGAAAAAATGGATGTCAAGCCTATTCCGAACCAAGCCGACGGAACGGTTGATTTGGAATTCATAGTTGTTGAGCGCGGTTCCGACCAGGTGGAGCTTTCCGGCGGCTGGGGCGGCGGTATGGTGATAGGCACACTTGGCTTGTCGTTCACCAATTTCTCAATCCAGAATCTTTTCAATCTTGAGTCGTACAGCCCGCTGCCAACAGGCGACGGCCAGAAACTGTCAATCAGGGCGCAGACAAGCGGCAAGCACTACCGCTCAATGAGTTTTTCGTTCACCGAGCCATGGCTGGGCGGTCGCAAGCCTAATTCGCTGTCGCTGTCGTTCTATCACACGGTGCGTTCAAGCTCAAACGTCTATAAGTCGAACATAGAGCAATTTATGAAGATAACCGGTGCCGCCGTTGGTCTGGGACGCCGTCTTAGCTGGCCCGACAGGTATTTCACGCTCTACAACGAGTTGAGTTACCAACGTTACAACATTAAGAATTATTCAATATTGAGCGAGTTTAGCACCGGCATATCTAACAACCTGAGTATCACTACGGTAATAGGCCGTAACTCACTCGACCAACAACTTTATCCGCGCCACGGCGCAAACATATCGCTGTCGATACAGTTGACACCGCCTTACTCTCTGATGCGTCCGCGCAAGTTCTGGGAGTTGTCGGGCGAGGAGCGCAAAGGTCTTGAGAACAACAACGCAAGTATCCGCGAGGAGGAGATGCGCCGCAAATACAAGCTGATTGAATTCCACAAATGGAAATTCAAAGCCGACTGGTTCAATGCCATTTACGGTAATTTAGTGCTGCGCACCAACTTCGAGTTCGGTTTGCTTGGCTACTACAACAGTCTTTGGGGCTACTCGCCATTCGAGTCGTTCCAGCTGGGTGGCGACGGTATGCAAGGCGGCAACTACTACTACGGCTACGATGTTATTCCGATGCGCGGCTACGACAACGGACGCAACGGCAACGGCTCGCTGACGGCTTATCCGCAGGGTAATGTCTATCAGAAACTCTCGGTTGAGTTGCGCTATCCGCTGGTTATGAAAGAGTCGGCAACCATTTGGGCCGCCGCTTTCTTCGACGCGGGTAATTCGTGGTATGAGATGAAAGACTACAACCCATATAGTTTGTACCGTTCGGCGGGTGTGGGTGTTCGCTTCTATCTGCCGATGCTTGGTTTGCTCGGTCTCGATTGGGGCTACGGCTTCGACGCCAATCCACGTAACCCGGGTTCGAACGGAAGTCAGTTCGCATTCACAATAGGACAGGCATTTTAACGTTTAACTCTTAACTTTTTAAAATTTTTAGTCATGAAACGTTTATTAATTGCAGCTTTCGCCCTTGCGCTTGGAACGCAGGCTTTTGCACAGAAATTCGCTTATGTCGATACCGATTACATTTTGAAGAGCATCCCCTCGTATGAGTCGGCTCAGGAACAACTTGAGATAATGTCGAAAGAGTGGCAAGGCGAAATAGAGACGGCATACGCCGAAATCGAGAAAATGTATAAAGAGTATCAGGCTGAAAAAGTGCTTCTTACCGAAGAGATGAAACAGAAACGCGAGGAGGAGATTGTGCAGAAAGAGCGTCAGACCAAAGAGTTGCAGAAAAAATATTTCGGTGCTGAAGGCAGCTTGTACAAAAAACGTCAGGAGCTGATAAAACCTATTCAGGACGACATCTTCAACGCCATAAAGGAGATAGCCACATCGGGTAACTACGCTTTCATTTTTGATGCCGCCGGCGGTGCTTCGTTCCTCTATTCCGACCCGAAGTACGACAAAAGTGACGATGTGCTTCAAAAATTGGGCTATAAGAATTAGTTAGCGAATATTTGTAACGTATTTTTCTATATTTGTAAACACAAAAATTAAACAGATTTATAATGAAAAGGATTTTAACAATCGTTGCAGTCGTTGCATTATCGGCGTTTGCAACAGTGGCTAACGCTCAGAATCTTAAATTTGGACATATAGATTCAAGCAAATTGCTTCAGCAAATGCCGGAGCGTGAACAGGCTCGTACCCAATTGGAGAAATATGCAAAACAGCTTGAGGACCAAATGGCTGCAATGCAGAGTGAGTTCGAAACAAAGTATCAGCAATATCTTGAGCAAGCCGACTCGCTGCCACAGGTGCTGCGTGAAGCTAAAGAGCGCGAATTGACTGATATTCAGCAACGTTTCCAAATGTTCCAACAGAGCGCACAGAAAGAGCTGAGCGAGCAAGAAGCAAAACTCATCCAACCGATTATCGACAAGGCGCGTCAGGCTATCAACGATGTGGCTTACGAAAACAAATTCACCTACGTGTTCGACCTTTCGGCTGGCGCTGTTTTGTATCAGTCTGACCAGAGCGTCGATTTGATGCCGCTTGTACTGAAGAAATTGGGTTTATGATTTATTGTTTATAGTATTTTTTGGCAATATCCAGTGGTTTTCCATTGGATATTGTTTTTTCCGACAATTCGGTAATGAACAGCAATCCTATCGGCATATTTGACTCGGGTTTGGGCGGGCTCACCGTCTGGCGCGAGGTGCGGCGGCTGATGCCTGGCGAGGACATCGTCTATTTTGCCGACAGCCTTCATTGCCCCTATGGACACAAGCCTGTGGACAAAATCATTGACCTGACAAGCGGAATCACCGATTTTTTGCTCGGCAAATTTGGCTGCAAGCTGATTATTGTGGCTTGCAACACCGCCACCGCCGCCGCCATCGACACGCTGCGCAGCGAGTACGATGTGCCGTTTGTCGGAATGGAGCCGGCAATAAAACAGGCAGCCTTGCACACTAAAACCGGAGTGGTTGGAGTGTTGGCCACCAAAGGAACTTTCGACGGCCGGCTATATAAAGCCACAAGCGAGAAGTATGCACAAGGCATTGAGGTGCTTGTGCAGGTTGGCGACGGGCTGGTGGAGCTTGTTGAGTCGAATAAAATAAACTCGCCCGAAGCCGATTCGCTTTTGAAAAAATATGTGCGCCCAATGGTGGATAGCGGTGCCGACCAAATAGTGCTGGGCTGCACGCATTATCCGTTCTACAAGACACAAATTGAGGCTATTGCGGGTGCTGAAGTCGCCGTAATCGACCCGGCGCCGGCGGTTGCCAAACGCGCTCATGAATTGCTTGAAGCCGGCGGTTTGCTTGCCGGTAATGGACGCGGCACCGATTTGTTTGTGTCGTCGGCTGAAACGGGGCAGATGCGCAGCTTACTTGAAAGCACATCGGCGTTAAGCCTTGCCGACACAATTGTGGAGTGGAACACAAACAAATACAAGGCACTTCAATAATGGACGATTGGCGATTGACAATTGCCCTAAATTTTTATATTTGCTGAAATTTTTATTCACACATTCAATTATGTTATTAAACAAAAGGTTGCTGGCTATTGTTTTTTCTATGCTGTCATTGGTGATATCAGCATCAGCGCAAGACCAGCAAGATATAAGCATGATTCGCAAATATGCCGAAAATGCCTTTAACGGAAAGGATTACGAGTTCGCGCTCGAAAACTATCTCCAGCTTTACAAATACGACAAAGAGAATATCGATGTCAATTATAAAATCGGAATATGCTACACCGAGACCAATATCGATAAGGAGAAAGCCGTTCCGTTTCTGGAGTATGTGGCCAGCTTCAACAACAAGCCAATCCGCACAGCCTTTTTCCTTGGCCGCGCCTATATGTACAACTATCGGTTTACCGAGGCAATAGAGGCTTTCTACGAGTACAAGACAATCGGCGTCGATGAGAAAGACCTTTTGGAAACCGACCGAATGATTGACATGTGTTACTATGTGTTGGAGTTGATAAACGTGCCGCAAAACGTTACGTTCACTCGTCTTGACACCACCATTAACACAAAATACGACGAGATGGTGCCCGTGGTAAGCTACGACAACACAATGCTTTACTTCTCGAGCAACAGCAACTACATTAAGGAATACGAAGATTACATCTACAGCGGTTTCTACAGCGAGATGAAGAAAGGCTCATGGCAGAGCGCTGTCAGAATACCGATAAGTAGCTATGACAACGAGAATGTGGTTGGCGTCAGCAACGACGGCACCAAAGTGCTGGTTTACGCCAACGGCGATTATGCCACCCACGATATCAAAATGTATCATCGCAAGGGAGTCAAATTCACAAAGGCGCAGGCAACCGATTTGCCGGCCGATATGAACACCGAGGATGTTGAGATGGGCGCGTGCTTCTCGCCCGACGGCAGCACTCTTTACTATGCCAGCGACAAACCCGGTGGACGCGGTGGTTTGGATTTGTATATGTCGCGCAAGGGCGCCGATGGCAAATGGGGACCTTCGGAATTGATGAGCTCCGTAATCAATACCGAATACGATGAGAATTATCCGAGTCTGAGCGCCGACGGCAAGACACTCTATTTCGCTTCCAAAGGCCACGACTGCATAGGCGGTTATGACATTTTCCGTTCTTATTTCGATGAGGCCAGCAACAGTTGGACGAGGCCTCAGAATCTTGGTTTCCCGATAAACACACCGCTCGACAACACTAAAATTTCGTTCACCGCCGATGGCAAAACCGCTTACGTGGCTGCCAAACGCAAAGAGGGAATGGGCAACCTCGACATCTACCGGATTGATTTTGGCGACCCCGAGATGCAGCCGTCAATTTATATTGGCACAGTGAATGTTGGTGAAAGCGAAGGCACAGCCGTTCCTCATTCCGACCAGTTCCAAAAGGCATACGCAACGGTTTACGACCAGCACGGAAACATCTACGCTCAATGGGTGGTTGAAGAGGGGCAATTCTTCGCGTCACTTTTCCCGGGGAAATACGATTTGGAGGTTAAGTTTGAAGGACAGACAACAGGTTATAAGGAATCTATCAATATAAAAGAGGGCGATTGGATTGAGAAGACAATCCTCTTGAAACCTGTTAAATAATTGACCAACAAATAAATCAACAGATATGAAAAAAGGGTTTCTGTTCCGACTGTCGATTGTTGCGGCGCTGTTGCCGGCAAGTGTTGCCGCCCAGGACGTCCGCGAGGCTAATTTCCAATTCAAGCAAGAAAACTATCAATATGCGCTGAAGCTGTATCTTGGTGCATATAAGAAAGATACGTCGAATGTCGATTATGCCTACTCGATAGGCATCTGCAAAACCAAAACATACTCAAAGCCCGACGAGGCCTTGGATTATCTGTTGAAAGCCGAGAAAAAATACGGGCAGGACGGCGATTTTCTGGTGGCTATGGTGTATGCCTATTTTTATCGCGGCGAGTTTGCCAAAGCGCGCGAGGCTCTCAAAAAAGCTGAGGCCAAGCTGAAAAACGACAGGGAACTGAAGCTGTTGTCGGCATATATCGGCAATGCCGAGAAAATGGTGCAGAAGCCGGCCGATGTCACTTTTGTGAATTTAGGTAAAGACATAAACAGCGCCCTCGACGAGACCACGCCAATGATTACTTCGGCCAACGACAATCTGTATTATACTTCAAATCAGAAGTTTGACACACAATTGAAGCTTTACACCACCGACATTTTCTCGTCTTATTCCGAAGAAGGCGATTTCAAAAAAGGCCGCGTTTTGTCGCCAATATGCACACTCGACGATGAGTTTGCGGGCGGCTTGTCGGACGACGGCTCGACACTTTATTTCCGGTTAGACGGACTCGATGCTTTTCAGGATTTGATGTGGACTGAGATTCAGAAGAACACCGTGAAAGGAAAAACCAAACTGTCGGAGAAGATTAACACCAAAAAAGAGGAACAGGCAGCCTGGCGTGTGGGCGACACACTCTTCTTCTCAAGTAGCCGCGAAGGCGGTTTGGGTGGCCTCGACCTCTATTTTGCAGTGCAGCTGCCAACCGGCGAGTGGAGCGACGCAGAGAGTCTCGGCAATAAAATCAACACCGAATATGACGAGTCGTACCCAATGGTTTCATCCGACGGCCGCAAGCTCTATTTCTGCAGCAACGGCACAAAATCAATGGGTGGCTACGATATTTTTGTCTGCAACATCGACCCTAAGACACGCGCTTTGTCGGAGCCGCGCAACATCGGTTATCCGCTCAACGATGTTTACGACAACAAGACAATAGCTTACACCGCCGACGGCAACTACGCTTATGTTTCGGCCATTAAGTCAGAATCGTTTGGCGGCGCCGACATATACCGCGTCATTTTCAACGACCGCGACCCGTTGGTGAAACTCTATCAGGTGAAACTTGTCACTCAAGAGGGCGAGCAAAAAGTGCCGCTTGGCAGTGCAGGACAAGATTTGAAAATCACTGTTCAGACCAAAGGCTCGACGGTTTACGGAACATACGTTTATAACCCGACGACAAGCATTGTTAATGTGGCGTTGCTTCCGGGCAACTATGTTTTGCAAATCGAAGGAGCGAGCATCGAGCCTTATTCGACCAAGCTGAATGTGCCTAATGCTCCGGGCAAGAAAATAGAAAACATCAACGCGGTAGTCAAACCTAAAAAATAGTCCATTGCCAGCGCAACGTTACAAATGGCTGTTCTTCGATTTGGACGGCACATTGTGGGATTTCAACAGCAATTCAGAATACACTTTGCAGTTGCTTATCCGTCAGCTGACGCCCGCTTTGGTTGACCGTGAAGCGGAGTTTCTTGCCGCATACCGCCACTACAACGATTTTCTTTGGATTGAATACGGCGAAGGCCGGATATCGAAAGAGGAGCTGCGATGGAAGCGATTTTACGAGGTTTTCCGTCAGTTTGGCTTGGACGACAGGCAGTTAGCCGTTGAATTTGGCGAGAAATACATATCGATGTCGCCTTATCAGACGCGCGTTGTTGAGCACACGTTCGAGGTGCTCGATTATCTGAAACAGAAAGAGTACCATTTGTATTTGCTGACCAACGGATTTACTGAGATACAGCATATTAAGACAACGCAATCGGGCTTGGCGCCTTATTTTGAGAAGGTGTTCACATCCGATGAGTCGGGCTACAAAAAGCCGCACAAATCGGCCTTCGATTATGCTGTGAAATGCGTCAATGCGCGGAAGCGTGAGAGCCTGATGATTGGCGACGAGTGGCCTATCGACATTTTTGGCGCCCGGCAGGCCGGAATTGACCAAGTTTATTTCAACACGCGTAACCAACCGGCTGGCTGTCCTGTAACTTACGAAATACGCAGCTTGCTGGAACTGAAACAGATACTATAGGTATCCTTGCAGAATTCCGACAATTTTTCTCGCTTCAACCGCTTCGGGTACATCGTGCACGCGCAGGATTGACGCGCCGTTTTGCAACGCAAAAGTGTTCAATATGGTTGTGCCGTTCAGCGACTTTTCGGGTGTTGTGCCAAACAATTTGTAAATCATCGATTTGCGCGATATGCCGACAAGCAAAGGCAGCTCAAAGATTTTGAAATCGGACAGGTGGGCGAAAAGCTCGTAGTTTTGCTCCAGAGTTTTGGCAAAACCGAAGCCTGGGTCGATGATGACATCGTGAACGCCAAGGTCGGTCAGTTGGCGCAGTTTTTGCGACAGCTCAACTATGACATCGACTGTTACATTCTGATAATTAGTGAATTGCTGCATTGTGGCTGGCGTTCCGCGCATGTGCATCAGCACGTATGGCACTTGCAGTTTGGCAACGGTGCCGAACATCTGTTCGTCAATTTGTCCGCCAGAGATGTCGTTTATGATGTCGGCGCCGGCATCAACGGCTTGCTCGGCAACTTGGCTGCGGAATGTGTCGATAGAAAAAATGGCATCGGGGAAATTACGCCTCGCCGTCGTCAGGACATCCTTCATACGGCGCCATTCTTCGTCGGCGCTTGGCACCTCGGCGCCTGGGCGTGTCGAGCAAGCTCCCAAATCGATTATATCGGCCCCTTGCGCCAACGCATTTTCAATTCGGCTCAAGGCCGACTCGGCGCTTGTGTTGCGGCTTTCGCTATAAAAACTGTCGGGCGTCAGGTTGACAATAGCCATTATTTTTGGGGTGCTTAAATCGAGCAACCGGCCTCTGCAATTGATAGTTTTCATTTTATCGTAATTTTTGCAAATGTAAACTTGAATATTTGCGCATATACAATAATTTAGTGTTTGATTTGATTTTTATGTGAAATGAAAAACACAACTGATATGAAGAAGAATATTTTATTGATTACGGCAATGGCTATATCAAACATTATAAGTGCGCAAATACCTGAAGGATACGAAGTTGCACAATGGAAGGACTTCCGTCAGGCGGCAATCACCTACTCGTTCGACGACGGCACTCCGAACCAGATTCCGGCGGCTGTTCCAACGCTCGAAAAGTACGGCTATCGCGGAACTTTCAACTTGGTAACCGATTGGGTTAAAGAATGGGACGGCTGGAAGACGATTTCTGACAACGGACACGAGATAGCCTCGCACACCGTTACGCACCCTTATCTGGACAAATTGACAGCCGAGCAACAAACCGCCGAGCTTGCAAAATCGAAAGAAATAATTGAACAGAATATCGGAAAAGAGTGTATCACAATGGTTTATCCGTATTGTGTGCGCGGCATCGACTCTATTGTGGCCGATTATTACATTTCGGCACGCATCTGTTGTGAGTCGTTCAGCTCGCCTTCGCCGCAGAATATGTTTGCCATTGCTTCGCGCTTGGTAGGAACTGAAAGTCAGTATCTTAAGAATACTTACGACTTCAATATGTGGGCGAAACTGGCTGTTAAGGATAACGGCTGGTGTGTGTTCTTGATTCACGGAATTGACAACGATGGCGGTTATTCGCCAATCAAATCGGTCGACCTCGATTCGCATCTTAAATTTGTGCAGGAGAACGACCCGACATTCTGGGTTGGCACTTTTGCCGAGGTGTCGAAATATATCATTGAACGCAATTCGTTGAAAATTAGCGAGAAACAACAGGGCGAAGAGACTGAGATTCTGGTTGAGGCTACGGCGGAAAGCAAAGTCACCAAATTAGATTATCCGGTTACAATCAAGCGCCGCCTGCCAAATGGCAAGGGTGCCATTGTTACTCATAACGGCAAAGTTATTGATTCTAAATTGGATGACGGTTGCATTATTTTCGATGTTGTTCCGGGCAACACTTATTTGCTTGTCTATGATGAAGGCAGAATGCTTTTGTGGACGATATTTGTGGTTGTTGGAGCTATATTGCTGATACTCTCGGCAATGCGTAAAAGAATTGGGGCTTAAATTGTTTACGTTTACGTTTGTAGTTTACGTTCATTTATAATATCCCTCAAACGCCCCAAACACCGCTGTCAGCGAGGCTTGGTTCTGCACGGTTTTCACGCTGTCGGTGAGTTTGCGGACAAAGGCCTCGAGTTTGGTCATATACTCTTGTTCGCCGATTTCGCCGTTGGCCACCATTGTCAGGCCTTTTTCCCAACTTGCGGTGAGTTCGGCGTTCAGCAACGGCCTAATCGACGCGCTAACAACCTCATACACAATTTCGCCCAACTTGGCGGGCGTCACAATCTGCGTCTTTTTGTTCAGGTTCAGATAGTCGATTTTCACCAATTTGCTCAATATCTCGGCGCGGGTGGCGCTTGTGCCAATGCCGCTTCCCTTGATTTGCGCCCGAAGTTCTTCGTCCTCAATCAGTTGGCCTGCGTTTTCCATTGCCAGAATCAGCGAGCCCGAATTGTAGCGCTTGGGTGGCGACGTCTCGCCCTCTTTTATCTCGTATCCAGCCACGGGCAGCACAGAGCCTTTTTTGAGTTTGCTCACCAGTTCGAATTGGTTGGTGTCGAGCACCTCGTCGGTCTGCTTGTCGTCGTCGGTTTTTGGTGTGTCGCCCATAACTGTCAGATAGCCAGGCGAAGTCAGGATTTTGAAATTAGAGAAGAAGTGCTCGCTGCCCACCGTCAGTTCAATGCTGACCTTGCTGTACTCGGCGGGCGGGAAGAATATCGCCAGAAAGCGGCGGACAATGCGGTCGTAAACGCCGCGCGCCGTCTCGCTGCAGCCTGCAAGCGCCTGAAAGCCTTGCCCCGTGGGGATTATGGCGTAGTGGTCGGTTATCTGTTTGTCGTCGGTGTAGCGGCTCTTGCCAATGGTGGCGTAGAGTCCGTGCTGCTTCACTTGCTTTGTAAGTTCCAGATATTCAGGCTGTGTGGCCAATCCGTGCAGATTCTTCGTAATCTCTTTTGCCACAGCCGACGACAGCACGCGCGCGTCGGTACGCGGATAGGTCACCAACTTCTTCTCGTACAGGTCCTGAACAATCTGCAAAGTCTCGTCGGGACTCACTTTGAAGAGTTTCGAGCACTCGTTCTGCAACTCGGCAAGGTTGAACAGCAACGGCGGATTTTTCTTCTCTTTCTTTTTGTCGATATTGGCGATAACAGCCTCTGTTGCAGTCTGTTCCAGCATCGAAATACACTGCTCGGCATCTTCGCGGCGGCGGAATCCATTTTCCTTATATAACAGCGGCGACTCAAAATATCGCGACCCTTCAACGGCCCGCCATTCGCCGTCGAACTGCGCGTTGTCGCCCATCGCGAAAGCGCCCATAATGCGGTAGAACGGCGTTTTGACGAAGGCTCGGATTTCGCGCTCGCGGCGCACCACCATTCCCAAAACGCAGGTCATCACGCGGCCCACCGAAATGGCGCCAATCTTGTCGAGATTCAGGAATCGGCGCACCGTGTAGCCGTATTTCAAGGTCAGGATTCGGCTGAAGTTGATACCCATCAGGTAGTCCTCTTTGGCGCGCAGATAGGCGGCGTCGGATAGGTTGTTGTATTCGGTGAGCGGCTTGGCCTCGCGGATTCCGCGCAGGATTTCCTCTTCGGTCTGCGAGTCAATCCACACGCGGCGGCGCTGACGGTCGGCGGGCACCTTGGCCATTTGGTCCACAAGGCGATAGATATACTCACCCTCGCGGCCAGAGTCGGTGCAGACGTAAATGCAATCGACATCGGCGCGGTTGAGCAACCCGCTCACAATCCCAAACTGTTTGTTGACGTTCGGAATCACCTCATACAGAAACTGTTGCGGCAGAAACGGCAGAGTGCTCTCGTCCCAACGTTTGAGCGTGGGGTCGTAGGCGTCGGGGTAACTCATCGTCACCAGGTGGCCCACGCACCACGTCACAATGCTGCGGTCGCCCTCAAGGTACCCGTCGCCGCGCGACATTCCCTCTTTGAGCGCCTTCGCAAACTCTTGAGCCACACTCGGTTTCTCTGCAATATATAGGTTTTTGCCCATCGGTCGGCCGATTTTTTAATGGTGCGGCAATTGTAGGAAAATGATTCGACGTTTGAAATGATTGTTGAAAAGTTGGGAGAAAAGGCTCTGTGTAAGTTTCGGGGAAAACAGTTTCCTGTTCTAAACTGATTTTTATACATTTGTCTTGCTCTGCGTTTTTAATCAATGACAAACGAAATAGCAATCATACAAAACAAGATATTGGTGATTCGTAACCAACAAGTTATGATTGACCGCGACATTGCCGAGTTGTATGGTGTGGAAACAAAACGCTTAAACGAGCAAGTGAAACGTAATATTGAGCGGTTCCCCGATGAGTTTTGTTTTCAGTTGAATGACAATGAATTCAAGAATTGGAAGTCGCAATTTGCGACTTCCAATTCTGACAAAATGGGTCTTCGCAAAAAGCCTTACGCATTTACAGAGCACGGTGTGACAATGCTTGCCACCGTTTTAAAAAGCGAAACAGCTGTCAAGGCAAGCATTCAAATAGTTAAGGCTTTCGTTGCTATGCGAAAGTTTCTTTTGACGAACGCACAAATTTTCCAACGGCTCGATTCTCTTGAAATGCACCGTATTGAATCCGACAAGCGCATCGACGAACTTTTCGACCGAATGGACCGCTACGCAATTGACAACACACAAGGCATATTTTTTCAAGGGCAGATTTTTGACGCCTACGCAAAATTCGAAAGTTTCATTGCACAGGCACAGCACTCTATAGTTCTGATTGATAATTATATCGACCTTTCAGTTCTTGAGCGTTTCACCAAAAAGAACGCAGGCGTTCAGGTGACAATTTACACCCATCCGCAAACACCAATTACAGCGCAAGATGTCCAACGTTTCAACGCGCAATATCCGTTGCTCGAAGTGAAGCACACCACCACAATGCACGACCGTTTCCTGATAATCGACAACCAAACGCTCTACCACATTGGCGCCTCGCTTAAAGATTTGGGCAAACGTTGCTTCGCTTTCGATGTGTTCGATTCTTCTTTCATTGCTGACATTATGGCGAGGCTGTAAAAGGTTTTCCTCTGTCAGCTATCAAAAAACATTTTCCATTTCCAAACCGATTTTTATACATTTGTCTTGCTCTGCGTTCTGTCTCGCAATAGGCTGAATGAAGAGTGACATATAGAAAGACGTTTACTGACGTTTTCCTTTGACGAACCAAAATCTCGCAAGATTTGAATCGTCTGTCAGAGAGATGCAGCGGTGAACGCTTACGTTAGTGTGTATTGATTTGTCAATCAATATATTCTTGCGTGGGCTTCTCGTTGCTCAATCTTACAGATGAAGGCAATGCGAGAGCCGTGGTTCGTGGGAGCGAGTAACATGATTCCCACGTTTTTCTTTTATATATACCGCAATTGGGGAGTCGGCGGAAAGATGTTGCGCACGACACAATGTAGTGTATATTGCTATGAAAAGGTTGTTTTCTGTAATTGTTGCCACAATGCTTGCCGGGCAAGCGTTGTCACAGGATTTTACAATAGGAAATTTGAAATACACCATAACGGATTTTGAAAACCATAAAGTATCTGTTGGTAAGGCAGATACCAATCCAACAGGCGAGCTTGTGATTGAATCAACAGTGGAAGACGATGGTATAACTTACACTGTTACAAGCATTAGAGAACAAGCATTTGTCGATTGTTGGAAAATTACATCGGTAATTATTCCCAATTCTGTAATCAGCATAGGCGCAAGCGCTTTTAAAGGATGCTCTATGCTGGAATCAATGACGTTGCCATTTGTTGGAACAAAGAAATATTCAGCTTCATATCTTTATAATCAATTTCCGTTGGGGTATCTTTTCGGAATAGTCAATTATTCGGGAAGTGTGGCAACAACGCAGACTTATTATGGTGGAAATAGTAACAGTTTGACAAGTACCACATATTATATCCCATCATCATTAAAATATGTAACCATAACAGATTGTAATCATATAGCTTATGGCACATTTTTTAACTGCAATAATTTGATATCAGTATTAATACCTAGTTCTGTGACAAGTATTGGTGCTAGTGCGTTCAATGGATGTAGCAAACTGACAACCATAACCATTCCTAATTCTGTTACGAGCATTGGCGCTGGTGCTTTTTTGAATTGCCCAAGTTTGTCTGTTATTAATATTGAAAGCGGAAACAATAACTATGTATCTGTGGACGGTGTGCTATTCAATGCTGATAAAACAACGTTGATGTGTTATCCTGCAAGCAAATCCGACACATCATACATTGTTCCAAATACGGTAACATACATTAGTGGTGGTGCGTTTAAAAATAGCGCCAATCTTAAATCGGTAATTGTACCCAATTCTGTTACCAACATTGGAGATGGAGCTTTCAATGGATGTTCTTCTTTGGAATCAATGACGTTGCCTTTTGCCAGTGGCTCACAGTTTGAGTTGAATGACAATTACCAATCGCCAATTGGTTGGATTTTTGGTACAGACAGTTATCTGGATGGAGAAAAAACAGAACAGAACAGAGTGGCGGCTCATGAAATAGGAGGAACGGTAAAAGGAGAATACTATATTCCAAAATCCTTAAAGTCGGTAACAATAACTGGCAGCATTATATCAAAATACGCGTTCATGAATTGCAAGAATATCACATCAATTATAATTTCTGAATCTGTTGCAACAATTGCCCCATCTGCATTTATGAATTGCAGTAGTCTTACTTCGATAGTAATACCAAACACAGTCACATATATTGGTGCAGGTGCATTTAACGGCTGCGCATCGTTGGAGTCTATGAGGTTGCCGTTTGCAGGTAATACACCAGAAGACCAAGATTACTATTGTTTCGGTTATATTTTTGGAACATCTTCTTACGCAAGAGGAATATTTATAAACCAACAGTATCATGATAATTCATTGCACCAAACAAAAAGTACTGCATACTGTATACCACAAGCATTAAAAACGGTAACAATAACAGGAGATTATAAGATACCCCAATATGCCTTTGAAAACTGCACAGGGTTGGAATCAGTAAGAATAATAGAGTTGCAGGAAATTGGAGATTATGCATTCTATAAATGCACAGGATTGACATCTATGACTATTCCAAATTTGCTTGTTGGTATCGGGCAAAATGCATTTGAGGGTTGCACGGGATTGACATCGGTAGTAATTCCAGAAACAGTGGCAAGCATTGGCAACGATGCATTCAAAGGATGTGGCAATAATACTACTTTGTATTGCCAGGTAAATAACAAACAATCGAGTTGGGGGTATTATTGGAATCGCAGTAGTTTAACCGTTAAATGGGGATGTAAAGTAATACGGCCCGTAGCAAATAATGATAGTGGATGTGTTAATATCGAAGGGTCGAATTATGCGGTTAAAGGCGATGATGGTTCGTTATGGTATTTGAATGCAACAACAGATGGCTCAGCTACGCTGACAGCAACAGCTGAAGAAGGGTATCACTTTATCAAATGGAATGATAACAATACAGATAATCCACGAACAATAAATGTGACAGAAAATCAAACGTATACCGCAACCTTTGGAGCGCATATAGAAGAATCGGATGCGGCAGTTCCTGCAACTTGCACAGCAACAGGGTTAACCGAAGGCTCGCATTGCTCAGTTTGCGGAAAGGTTTTGGTTGAACAAACGGAAACGCCAATGGTTGCACACAATGTTGTTACTGATGCCGCTGTTGCCGCAACTTGCACGAAAAAAGGCCTAACCGAAGGTTCGCATTGCTCGGTTTGTGGAACGGTTATAGTTGCACAAACCGAAACGTCAATGGCGGCGCACATTGTTGTTACTGATGTCGCCGTTGCAGCAACTTGCACAAAAAAAGGCTTAACCGAAGGTTCGCATTGCTCAGTTTGTGGAAAGGTTTTAGTAGCGCAAACAGAAACACCAATGGCGGCGCATACAATTGTTACAGATGCCGCCGTTGCTGCAACAGCAACTACCGATGGTTTAACCGAAGGTTCACATTGTTCGGTCTGTGGAAAAGTGTTTGTTGCACAAACGGTTATCCCGGCTTTGGGTGAGCAAGACAACGGAAACGAGAACCAAGGTGGAACCAATGAAGGTGGAAATGAAAACCAAGAAGGTAACGAAAACCAAGGTGGAAAAAACCAAAATGGTAACGAGGGAAACCAAGGTGGCAACGAACAAGGAGGAGAAAATGGTAACGAAAACGAGAATCAAGGCGGAAACAACGAAGGAGGAAATGAAAACCAAGGAGGAAACAATGAAGGAGGCAACGAGAACCAAGGTGGAAATGAAAACACCCCAGCCACCGCAGTTGCTGAATCAGCTGCCAACGCAGTCAACATCTACGCCCACGGCAATACAATTGTTGTTGAAAACGCCACGGAGGAAATCCGTGTTTATGATGCAATGGGGCGCATTGTCGGTAGAGACGTTGCGCGCAACGTCTCTACAATAAAAATCAATAATTCAGGCGTTTACATTGTAAAAACCGGCAGCATCGTAAAAAGGGTTATGGTGAATTGAAAATTTGGTAAATAATTGATAATGTGTGTAGAGGCGTCATAATATGGCGTCTCTACGTTTTTAAATATGGTTGAAATTGTGTTTCAATAGAAAAATAGGTCTGGAAAATTTTTACCTTTACAATGTTTATTTGATGTTTATGACAAAAGAGAACATATTACAATCGATTCGTGATTTGGGAGCACAAGTCCTGCCTAAAGATGCAAGGCTGATTCTGTTTGGTTCTCAAGCAAGAGGTGATGTTCATTCAGAATCCGATTGGGATTTACTTATATTATTGAATGACAATTCTTTACAAGAAGATAAATTTGGTGCATTCGCTTATCCTTTTGTCGAATTGGGGTGGAATTATGGCGCATATTTCAGCCCTAAAATCTATACCAATGCCGAATGGAAACGGCGTAAGGGAACACCTTTTTATGAAAACATCAATAAAGACGGAATTGTTTTATGCTGACAGATGAGGAACGCAAAACGTTGGTTGCCAATAAGGTAAAGCGCTCTCGCGAAACGTGGGCAGAAGCCAAAGGAATAATCGCGGGCGGTTATTGGTATGCGGCTGCCAACAGAATGTATTATGCTTGCTATTATATGGTGTCGGCTTTGCTTCTTAAAAAAGGTTTGAGCGCCAACACCCATGGAGGCATTATTGGTCTGTTCGGCTTGCATTTCATAAAGTCTGGCATTATCAGTCACGAGATGGGAAAATTTTACAGCCAGTTGTTCGAATTAAGGCAAACAGGCGACTATGACGATTGGAAAGTAGTGACAGAGAACGATATAAAACCTTTGGAGCCGCAGGCTGAATCTTTCTTAAATACATTGGAAGCACTTATCCGTCAAGACGGATATTTGTAATTTTGTCGCACACCATCCCTACGGCGTTCTATTCGTTTTTGAATCGGCAAAAAACGGTTAGGAAAAAGAATAATGCTTATACCGTTGGTATCTCGTGACTCAAACAATGCAACGTTCCCAGCCCCCAAATAAGGTCGGTGGCGTTAATGCCGATAATTTGCCGGTCGGGGAAAATCTTTCGATAGATGTTTAGTGCGTCGGTGTCGTGAGCGTCGTTGAAGGTGGGCACAAGCAACCCGCCGTTCACATAGATGAAGTTGACATAGCTTGCCGGCAGACGCATATCTTCAAAGTCGATGCGGCCGGGCATGGGCATCGGAATCACCTTCAGCTTGCGACCGTTGGCGAGCTTTGTTTTGCGCAGAATTTTGAGATTGTCCTCAAGTTTTTGATGGTTGGGGTCGGTGGTGTCGGGCTCGTAACAAGCGACAACGGTTTCGGGTGAAACAAAACGGCAGATGTCGTCAACGTGGCCATGGGTGTCGTCACCGTCGATGCCGTCGCCAAGCCAGATTACCTGTTTCATTCCCAGATATTTGGCAAAAACTTGCTCGTAATCTTCTTTGGTGAATCCGGCGTTGCGCACCTGTTGCGTGGGGTGCAACAGACATTCGGTTGTTGTCACAAGCGTTCCGCATCCGTTGTGGTCAATGGCGCCGCCCTCAAGAACAACATGTTTCCCGCGGTGCGTCACTTTGGTGCAAGGCAGACCAAGCACATCGGCAACTGTGGCAGGTACGTGTCGGTCTTTCAAGTTGTTAGGATATTTTGCCCAGCCGGTAAATCCGAAGTGCAGCATCTCAAGATTGTCGCCATTGCGGACGGTTATCGGACCAGAGTCGCGCATCCAGTTGCGGTTGGTGTCGAGCTGAAAGAAACGGATTCGGTTCATATCGACATGTGCACGTTGCAGCATATCAGCCACTTGCGCCTGATGACGGTCGTCTTTCACCATAAGTAGCACAGGCTCAAAAAGAGCCACTTTGCGGACAATCTCGACAAAAGCCCATTTCACGGCCTCGTATTTACCCGGCCAGTCGCGGCCTTCGTGCGGAAACGAGAGCAACGTGGCCAGGTGGCGCTCCCATTCGGCGGGTAGGTATCGCTCGGCCATGGTTAATCGATGAATCGTTTGGTGATGTCGCCGTAAGCGTCGATGCGGCGGTCGCGGAGGAACGGCCAGTTTTGGCGCACATCCTCCATAAGCGCGCGGTCGATGTCGGCAATCAGAATCTCCTCCTTGTCGTGCGACGCTTGAGCTATTATCTCGCCCTGTGGCCCGGCAATGAACGACGAGCCCCAGAACTCCAGTCCGGCTTGCTCAGGCACAGGGCGCTCAAAACCGACACGGTTGACAGCCGCCACATAGATGCCGTTGGCCACGGCGTGTCCGCGCTGCACGGTCATCCACGCCTCATGCTGGCGCTTGCCATATTGCTCTTTCTCGGCCGGATGCCAGCCAATGGCCGTTGGGTAGAAAAGCACCTCAGCGCCTTGCAGAGCCGTTAGGCGGGCTCCCTCAGGATACCATTGGTCCCAACAGATAAGCGTGCCTATTTTACCATATCGGGTGTCGAAAGCCTTAAAGCCGATGTCGCCCGGAGCAAAGTAAAATTTCTCGTAGAAGGCCGGGTCGTCGGGGATGTGCATCTTGCGATAGAGGCCGGCTTGCGAGCCGTCGGCATCAAAAATGAACGCGCTGTTGTGGTACAGCCCCGTTGCGCGGCGCTCAAAAAACGGAATCACAAGCGCAACGCCAAGTTTTGAGGCTAATGCACTGAATGTCTGATATGTAGGCCCGTCGAGCGGTTCGGCGTATTTAAAGTTGTCAATGTCTTCTTTCTGACAGAAATAATGCGCGCTGTAAAGCTCAGGCAGACATATCACCTGTGCGCCTTTGGCGGCGGCGCGGCTTATCCACTCGCTGCATTTGGAGCGGTTGTTGTCCGGCGTGTCGTTGAGCGACAGTTGCAGCAATGCAATGGTAAACTTTTTGTCCATGACTCATCGTGTTTTGAAATGCAAAAATAAAAAACGATAACGATTACAATAACACAAACTGCATCTATCATCTTCCAAACTTCTTTTACATTTGCGGCAAACAACAGTTTATGAATCTGAAGAACATTTTGGTTGGCGCGTTTGTCGTTTTGTTACTAACGGAGCCGGCAATGGCGCAGAAGCGCAAGTCGATACCGTCCGACAAGCCGCAGCTTATCATCGGCATTGTGGTTGAGGGTATGCGCTACGATTATATTCACCGCTATTGGAACAATTTCAGCGACGGCGGTTTCCGCAAGCTTATTGAGGAGGGCGCGGTCTGCCGCAACGCCAACTATAGCTATATGCTCACGCAGACATCGCCCGGATATGCCACCATTGCCACAGGCTGCAATCCGCTCATTCACGGCATTGTCAGCAACGAGTGGTATATGCAGCTGCAGGAGCAGCAGGTGGGCTCGGTTTTCGATGCCAAGGAAAAATGCGTCGGAGTCAATGCCGATAACGCCAACTATTCGCCGCGCAACATCTTAACCACCACATTTACAGACGAGTTAAAGCTGTTCAACAACGGAAAATCGAAAATTGTGTCGGTGTCGCTGAATCCTGCGTCGGCAATACTTCCGGCCGGTCACATGGCCGATGCCGCATATTGGTTCGACGATGTGTCGGGCAACTGGGTTACAAGCAGTTACTATGCCGACTCACTTCCGCAGTGGCTTAAAGACTTCAATGCCAAGAAGTTCCCCGATATGTATGTCGAAAAAGATTGGCTGCCGATGCTGCCGATTGAAAAATACCGTGATGGTTCCGAAAAAGGAAAATCGCGCAACGCCGGTTTCAGCGACGACCACGTGCTCGGCAAAAAAATCAATAGTTTTATCAAGAAGAACAAGCAATACAGCCGGCTGAAAGCCAATCCGTCGGGCAACAGCCTTACGAAGGATTTGTGCGTCAATGTTATTGTGAATGAGAATCTTGGGCAGGACGATGTCACCGACTATCTGAATGTGTCTTTTGCAGCCTCTGCCGACATCAGCAATGCATGCGGTCCCAATTCGGTTGAGCTTGAAGATTTGTACCTCCGTCTGGACAAGGATTTGGAGCATTTCCTGCAATTCATCGACGAGAATATCGGGCGCAACAATGTGCTTATTTATCTGACATCAGACCACGGCACATCGAACAATCCCGAACTTCTGCGCAGCAACAACATCCCTTCGGGTATGTTCAACGCCGACCGCGCCGTGATGCTTCTGGGCACTTATCTGAATGCCAAATACGATAAAGGCAAATGGGTATCGGCTTATTATAACAATCAGATTTATTTGAACCACAATCTGATAGAAAGCTCAGGCATCAGCTTGCACGAATTTGAGGATGTTGTGTGCGGGTTTATGCTGCAGTTTTCGGGTGTCGCCAATGCGGTGTCGGCGTCAACGCTACGCACCACCACCTTCTCCGACGGCGCTATGCTGAAGCTGCAGAACTCATTCAACCCCAAGCGCTCGGGCGATGTCATCATCAGCCTTGAACCGGGCTGGATTGAGCAAGGAACGGGCGTCAGCAATGCAAATTCGGGCTATAACTACGACACCCATGTGCCGCTGATTTGGTACGGCTGGAAAATAAAACGCACACGGCTGAGCCAGCAAGTTGATATGCGCGACATTGCGCCAACAATATCAAATTTCTTAGACATTCCGTTCCCCAACGGCACCACAGGCAATGTTATTGAGGGACTGACGCAATAGAATGTCAGAATTCAGAATAAGGAATTAGGAATAGGGGGAAAGAAAAAGCAGACAAGACAAAAAATGGCTCTCGTTTGCAAAAACGACAGCCGCCACAATAAAAAACCTCTGCATTGAGAGGTTTTTTATTTAGCGTTGTGCCAATTGTTCTATTTGTTGGGCATCATTCTGCGAATATGCCGGGCAAGTTCCTTTCGACGAAGAGCAAGCCGAAACAATAGCAATTGCAGCCACTGCAACCAATATTACTGCATATTTTTTCATATCCTGAGGTTTTTGTATTAGTAACGGTGTAAAAGTAAAAGTTTTTGCAAACCGCCGCGCAAAAAACGCATTATTTTTTATCAATTGACAAAACATTTTTTACGGCACACAGTAATAAACTGAATTACAGATATTACAATATATATCCCCACAAAAAAAGACCGCACCCAAAATAGGCGCGGCCTTCTATCAATAATCCTTTAAACAAAGGTTTTCGTTTACGTCAGCGTTTACGTCAGTGTCAGCGTTAGTGTCAGCGTTCAATCAATACTCCTGCCAGCTCTTAATCTGAATGTCGCCCATTTCGCGGACGCAGCTTGCGTGGATGAACGCGCTTGCAAGGCGGGCGTTGGTGAGCAACGGAATGTTATGGTCGATGGCTGCGCGGCGGATTTTGTAGCCGTTGGTCAGCTCGCGGTGCGTATGGTTTTTCGGGATATTGACAACCAAATCAATCTTGTGTTCCTGCATAAGCTCCGTGATGTTGGCGTCGGCGGTGTGCTCGTCGGGCCAGCTCACGCGCTCTGCCTTGACACCGTTGTCGGCCAGGAACTTCTGCGTGCCTGCGGTTGCGTAAATCTTCAAACCTTTCTCTTGCAGCATTTTGCACGAGTCGAGCAAATCAACCTTGCCGCGAACGTCGCCTGACGAAACCAGAACGCCCTTCTCAGGCTTGTGGAAGCCTACCGAGTAGAGAGCGGCCAGCAGAGCGTCGTTGAAGTCGGTGCCAAGGCAGCCAACCTCACCAGT
>JAFZKK010000040.1 GCA_017551905.1 Salinivirgaceae bacterium | reverse complement strand
TCTGACCATTGCGCCTATTGATGTACCAGAGCGCAGCAATTGTTTTGATAGAATAAACTCCTTTTTTTCTTCAGTAAGATGTTTGTATAAATCAACCATTTTAATGGAGAATTGAAAACTTTTTTCTTTCAGAACATTTGCTCCCATAATCAAAAGCAAGTTACAACTGTTTAATAATTAGTAATTTGGAATTAATCATTAATCATTAAACATTAATCATTCTATCAAAATGCCGCTGCCTTCAAATTCAACCCCGCCTTCTCGTCAATGCCGAACATTAGGTTCATATTCTGAACAGCCTGTCCCACAGCGCCTTTCAGCAGATTGTCAATCATTGATGTGATGACGGCTTTGTTGCCGAACTTGTCAACGTGAACAAGCGCCTTGTTGGTGTTCACCACCTGTTTTAGGTCGATGGCGGCGTTGCAATAGTGGGTGAAAGCTGCGTCTTTGTAAAAATCACAGTATAAGGCAGATAATTGTTCGGCTGTCGGGTTGGTGGCAGAACCTTCCTCGCCGTCGAAACGCACAACTTCGGTGCAGAAAATGCCGCGTGCAAAATCACCACGGTATGGTATGAAATCGACGGTGATGTCACCAGCGGACGGCTTTTCGGCAAGTGTGTCAGCGACTTTGGGTGCATTCTTCGGGCGCAGTTCGTTCAGACTTTGGCAAATCTCGTGAAGATGCTGATGCTCAAACACTTTGTAGACACTCATATTGTTGTTGCGCCACGAGAAATGTGTCGTGGCCGACGGTTTCTGTCCCGCGCCTGTTGAACCAGTGATGGCGTTCACAGCCACGTCGTGGCAGAGCAGTCCAGCCTTGGCAAGCGGCAGCAGTCCCAACTGAATGCAGGTGGCAAAGCAGCCAGGATTGGCAAGGTGCGCGCATTTTTTAATCTCTTCGCGATGGATTTCGGGCAGACCATAAACATAGTCGTGCGTTGGCGCGGCAATGCGGAAATCCTGCGCCATATCGATGATTTTCACATTGTTAGGTATGGTGTGCTCGTTCAGGAACGCCCAACTTTTGCCGTGTCCGAAGCAGAAGAACACAACGTCAACCTTGTCGAACGGCATTTCGGCGGTAAACCGAAGGTCGGTTTCGCCCAAAAGGCCTTCGTGCACGTCGCACACAAGGTTCCCTGCGTTCGACTCGCTGTTGGCGAACACAATCTCGGCTTCGGGGTGGTTTATCAGCAGCCGAATCAACTCGCCGCCCGTATATCCAGCAGCGCCCAAAATTCCAACTTTAATCATTTGAACTAATGCGATTTAAACTTTAAACTCTTTCATTAGGATGAGCAAGGTAATATGCTCTCAAAGCCGTCGATGTAACCTTGATGAAGCCCTTTGCGTCTTCCGACGACCAGGCTTTGGCAGTCTCGCCGTATTCGCCCAATTTATTCTTAACCAAATCGTTAGGCGAATCAACACCGACAGTTTGGAAGCACAGCGGGTGCAGTTCCAACGTCACCTCGCCCGTAACGTTGCGTTGGCTACTTGTGAGCATAGCCTCGATGTCGGGCATAACAGGCTCAAGATACTGACTCTCGTGCAGGAACATTCCGTACCAGTTCGACACTTGGTCCTTCCAGTATTGCTGCCATTTCGAGAGAGTGTATTTCTCAAGGAAGCGGTGTGCGCCGATAATCAGCATTGGTGCGGCGGCCTCGAAACCTACGCGGCCTTTGATGCCGATTATTGTGTCGCCCACGTGGCAGTCGCGGCCGATGCCGTAGGCTGCGCCAATTGCTTCAACTGCCTGAATAGCAGCAATTTTATCGTTATAGTGCTTGCCGTTGACACTGCACAACTCGCCTTTCTCGAAGCCCAATTTCAGCAATTCGGGACCTTCTTTGGTGGGGTGTTTCAGATAGGCCGATTCGGGCAGACCTTGCTTCGAGTCGAGAATCTCACCGCCGCAGATTGACGTGCCCCAAATGCCCACGTTGTACGAATATTTGAGTTTGGTAAAATCGGCGAAAAATCCGTTTTTGTTCAGATAATCAACCTCTTCCTGACGGCTCAAGTTGCCGTCGCGCGTAAGCGTGATAATCTCAACGCCAGGGCACATAACAAGGAAAGTCATATCGAAACGGATTTGGTCGTTGCCAGCACCCGTTGAGCCGTGTGCAATGGCCGATGCGCCAATCTCTTTAGCGTAGCGGGCGATGGCGATGGCTTGGAAAATGCGCTCCGACGACACCGAAATCGGGTAGCAGTTGTTGCGCAGCACGTTGCCAAAGACCATATATTTCAAACTCTTGTCGTAGTATTCCTTTGTAACGTCGAGAGTTACATATTTTGTCGCGCCCAATTTGTAGGCGTTCTCCTCGTTTGTCTTGAGTTGCTCGGCGCTGAATCCGCCAGTGTTGGCGCAAGCCGCGTGAACCTCGTAGCCCTTCTCTTTGGCCAGATACATAACGGTGTACGATGTGTCGAGACCGCCACTGAAGGCCACTACCACTTTCTTTTTCTGTTCCATTTTCTATTGATTTTTGATTTTTGAATTTCGATTTTTTTGATTGATGATTTTCGCACTGACGACACAGACAACACAGATTACATTTTTAATTTTTCATTTTTAATTACTTGTGCCTTATGCCTTATGCCTTTTCAACTTTCAATTATAACTCCTAATTCCTAACTCCTAAATATAATTAGTCTTCAGGAAAACCGTCAGGGAAACGAGCCTTGATGATTTCCTCAACGCCAGGGTCGTGCGACAGTTCTTCGTCGGCGTCACGAACGCTGCGCGGACGCTCGGGGTCGTAGAGCATACCCGTACATACACAGTAACGGCGGTCGGTGCGTTTCAAAATATCCTGATTTATGCAGCCTTCGCAGCCCTTCCAAAATGTCTCATCGTCAGTGAGTTGCGCAAAAGTTACAGGCACATATCCGTGGTCAGTGTTGAGTTTCATAACAGCGGCGCCCGATGTCAGACTGAAAATCTTCGCCTGCGGCCAACGCATACGCGCCAGCGTGAACGTTACGTGCTTGATGCGCCGTGCCAGACCGTGTCCGCGGTAGGCTTCGGGCACAATCAAACCCGATGTGGTGACGTAGTGCTTGCCGCCCCACGTCTCAATGTAGCTGAACCCTGCGAATTTGTCGCCGTCGAGTGCGATGACAGCCTTGCCCTCGCTCATTTTTTGTTTCACGTAGCCAGGGTTGCGTTTTGCAATGCCCGTGCCACGTACTTTTGCGGCAGCCGCAATGGTTGCCAGAATCTCGTCAACATAGGTGTAGTGTTCCTTGTCGGCCACCAGAATTTTAATGTTGTCGTTGTACTGTTCCATTTTTCCAACAAATGTTTCGTCTTATATTCTTGTATATTTATGCAATAATATTGAATATTCTTGCGGTTGCAAAAGTACATTGTTGTTTGAATTCGACAAACAAAAAACGCAATATTTTTCGTTTTAGTAATATACTGATAATCAAAATGTAACGCCGATAAATCTTTATATTTCGATATGTCTCGGCATTTTATTGTGTTTCTTCAACAATAATGATGCTGATTGTCGGACAAAATCTATTTTTGCAGTCAGATTTTTGAAAATAAACTCAAACTGACAATCAGTGCTTTATGAAACGAAAACTATCGTTTGCATTTACTCTTGCCGTTTTGTCGGCTGGCGTTTCGGCTCAAAATGTGCAGCTTCACTACGATTTCGGTCATCTTTTGTATTCCGATTTGGACAGTGACCACGCCAACCGCGCGCCCTACACTTCGACTGTCGAGATGTTCCGTCCCGACGATTGGGGCAGCACTTTCTTCTTTGTCGATATGGATTATAACGATGGTGTTTCAGGCGCTTATTGGGAGATTGCGCGCGAATTGTGCTTTTGGAAAGGCACAAGCGTGGAGTGGTTGTCGGCTCATATTGAGTACAATGGCGGGTTGAACACTGCCGTCGGCTCATTCAATAATGCATATTTATTAGGCGCTACCTACTCGGGGCACAATGCTGACTTTTCGGCCACGTGGTCGCTTAGCGCAATGTACAAGAACATTCCGCACACCAAAGACCGCAACGGTGCCGACCACACGCACAACTATCAGCTGACCGGGGTTTGGAACCTGTCGATGCTTGGAGGTTGGATGTCGTTTTCGGGCTTTATCGATTTTTGGAGCGAGCCGCGCCCGTGGCAGAACACAACGCATATCCTTTTGTCGGAGCCGCAAATTTGGCTGAATATGAACAAGATAAGTCGGATGGAGAAAATCAACTTAAGCGTTGGCTCAGAAGTCGAGTTGTCGAACAATTTTGTGGGTGAGGGGTTCTATGCAGTGCCAACACTGGCCGCAAAATGGACATTCTGAGCATTTTTCTGCCGTAGATATTGTTTTCTCGTCAAAATGAGTAATTTAGACACATTATTTGGGTTGTGTCGAGCGCTCTTGTTAAACCTTTAAAAACTACATAAAATGAAAAAGTTAATTCTTGCGGCATTGGTTCTTCTTTCTGTTGAATCGTTCGCTCAAACGCACGCTGTGCAAGGTTCGGTATTCGTTTTCGATTCGCTTAAAGTTGCTAATGTCGAGGTTGAGGCTTTGAAGGCCAAGACGAAGATTCGCACCGATTCGCTCGGTAATTTCAGCATTGTCTGCAACGACAAAGACGTGCTTTTGTTCAAGAGCAAGGTTTTCGGCACCAAACGAGTCAAAGTGAATAAAGCTGATGAAAAGGTGGATGTGAATTTGAACTCGTTGCGTACGCAAGCGGAAATCGATATGGCTATAGGTTACGGCTATATCAGTGAGAAAGACCGCACAACAGCTATCAGGCATCTCGAAATGCAAAACAAATACACTCGTTTTAATAACATGACTGATGCTCTTAAAGCGACCGATGCAAGTTTGCTTATATCAGATAATTGCGTAGTGATTCGGGGCATCAACACTATTTCACAGTCGGCAAACAATTGCGCGCTGATTATTGTCGATGGTGTGCGGGTTGAAACTTTTAACGATATTAATCCGCAACTTGTCGAGAACATTACGATACTTAAAGACGCAAGTTCTTCAGCCATTTACGGTGCCGAAAGCGCCAATGGCGTGATTCTTATTACAACAAAAAAATAGGAGAGAGGCGTCCTCAAGCGTTGACGGAACAACAAACGGATAAAACAAAAAAATCCCCGATTTTGTCGGGGATTTTCTTTTATGTAAAAGTCTGTTTATGAGCTTTATTTGCCTTTCTTCACTCTTGCGCCAAATACTTTTCCGGCTTTTGCGTATGCCTCGCCAACGCGGCTTGCAACAGAAAAGTCATCGCCCCAGAACGTTGTGCCCGGTGCTTTCAGAATTTGGACAGTGGCAACTTCGCTGTTCGATGATGTCTCTATAATCTTGATTGTCACATTGATAAAAGCGTCTTGACGCATAACGCCGACGTTGAATCCAGGCTCGAAGAAATCTGTATTTACTTGAATATCATACTTTTGTTTCTCGTCTTTGCAAATAATGTCGCTGTATTTCGAGAACAATTCGCAGAAACGCCCAGGGTATACGTTTTGTTTGTCGCTTTCCCAAGCTGCCTGCCATTTGTCGCCGCGGCCAGCCTCTTTGTTGTTGTAGTCCGTCACTTTTTTGTTGATGTAGTCAGCCTCGCTCATCTTCCCGACGGTCATGTTGTTGTAGGTGAAGTTGAAGCTTACGGCGTCAGCGTTTTTCACGCCACTCAGGTCGCCTTTCACAATCACTTTTTGTGCCGATGCATATATGCACGCGCACAGGCCAATAGCCAATAATGCTAATCTCTTCATTGTTTTACGTTTTTGATATGTTAAAAATAGCAGATTTTTATAACGATGATACGAAAAATCAATAACGAATATTGCTTGAATAACAAACAATTATCTTTCTTCTGTGTTTTTTCTTTGAAAAACGCTTGCTTGTTACCGATAGGTTACATACTTTTGTAACCGCAAAGTAACAAATATTAATTATGACAACAAGAGATAGAAATCAGACGGAGCAGCGTATACTCGACGCTGTAGGGAAAATTGTTGAGACCGAAGGCTTTGAGGCCGTGGGCGTAAATGCCGTGGCAAATGTGTCAGGTGTATCGAAGGTTTTGATTTACAGGTATTTTGGTTCAATCGAACAACTTTTGGCCAAATATCTGGAAGACAACGATTTTTGGCTCAACACAGAGTTCCCTGCCTTGCAACACAACAACGTGAAGGATTTCGCAAAGGCGGTTTTCCGCGCATATATCGATATGTTGCGGAAGTCGCCCGCACTGCGCAAACTTTACCGCTGGGAACTCACAACCAACAATCCGTCAATCGAAAAACTGCGCCAACGCCGCGAGGAAACGGCAATGGGCATCATCAATGCCGTGTGCCAAATGTCGGGCGAGAGCCTTGAACGCGTGGCTGGAATCTCAACGCTTGTAACGGCTTCAGTACCATATCTTTGCATTCTTTCGGAGAATTGCGGCGTTTATAACTCTTTAGAAATAACCAGCGATTCGGGCTGGAATAAGTTGCTGGAAACCATCGATTTTATGTTTGATAAAATATTGTAGAAAAATGGAGACACTCACTTTTTTTGAAATCGCCAAAATCTTGATTTCGTTTGCCGTATGTGCGCCGTCGGGGCACAACTCGCAACCGTGGAAATTTCAAATCGTTGATAATACGATAGTTATAACGCCCGATTTTACGAAGCGGCTCGCCGTTGTCGATTCGTCGGACAAGGAGTTGTTCATCAGTCTTGGCTGTGCGCTCGAGAATTTGCAGATTGCCGCCACCAACTACGGCTACTTGTCGGAGTACGATTACAAGGACGGGCGAATTGTTGTAACATTCACAAAATCGGACAGTTGCGCGGCTGATGCACTTTTTGAGCAGATAAAAGCGCGGCATACACACAGAGGAAGTTTTTCAGGCGAGAAGATTCCGCAATCAAAGATTGATTTGCTAAAAGCTATTGATAATGAAAGTAATAACTGCATACATATTTTCGCATCTGGCACGGCAGAGGCTGATTTCATTTGCCACGGCATATCTGACGGAAACGATATTCAGATGAACGACACGGCTTTCAAGCGTGAACTACTGTCGTGGATGCGGTTCAACAAAAAACATATCGAGCAAACGCATAATGGTTTGTGCTACAATGTGCTGGGCTTTCCTGCGACACCGCAACCAATGGGGCGCACAATAGTGAAAATGGCGCTTAACCCAAAATCGCAAAACAAAACCGATGACAAGGTAAATGCTTCAGCATCACATTTTTGCGTACTGACAACCAACGGAACAACAGAAAAAGATTACATCGACCTTGGCAAAAAACTTGAACTACTGCTACTTACGGTCTGCGGCTCGGGGTTGGCATACAATTTCAGCAATCAGCCCTGCGAGATTCCGACACTGACCGAAAAAATGCGCTCGGAACTCGGTTTGTCGGGTTATCCATCTATCATTCTGCGACTTGGCTATGCCGATGCACCCAAATGCTACGCGCCGCGCCAAAGTGTCGATGAGGTGATGAGTGAGTAAATTTGCTGTCAATCTGTGAATCGGCGGTTATTGTCTGTCAAAAAATACGTATATTGCAAGTCCAAACAATTCGAGCTATGGACACACCGACGATGACAAAGATGATGGCCGACTATTTCAAGACTCAACCTGTTTTGAAAGCTTGGCTTTTCGGTTCTTTCGCTAGGGGTGAAGAACGCGCTGACAGCGATGTGGACATTCTTGTAGCGCTCGATTATTCGCAACCTGTTGGGTTTGAATTTTTCGGAATGTTTGAAGATTTGAAAGGAATGTTAGGACGTAATGTAGATTTGGTTACAGAACCGTCGTTGGCGGAATTTGCAAAAGACAGTGTCGAACACGATAAAAAACTGATTTATGAGAGAACCGCTTAAAGACCGTGAACGACTCAATCATATTATAGCCGCTGTCGATAGGATTGTCCGTTATACTACAGGCAAAACTTATGATGATATTATCAGGGATGATATGATGTATTATGCCGTGGTGAAGAATATCGAAATTATTGGGGAAGCGGCCAATATGCTTTCTAAAAAGTTCATTGAAACTCACCCCGATACACCGTGGAAAATGGTTCGCGGAATGCGAAACTACATAGTGCACGAGTATTTTCAGATAGACAGCGCCGTTGTGTGGAATGTTGTTGATGGCCGTCTGAATATGTTCCAGTCGGACACGGTCTTTAAGCGGTTCTCTCATAAATCAGTTTTTTGTCACGGTTAGCACTCTCGATGGCAAAGGGCAGCAAGGTCCCGTCCTCAATGAGGT
>JAFZKK010000039.1 GCA_017551905.1 Salinivirgaceae bacterium | reverse complement strand
TGTGGAAAGCCGAGTTCCGCATTCCGGCAATCCAGTTGTTGGCGGCCTCAAGCAACTGCGGATTATCCTTGCTGACAGCCCACGCCATGTTCTGCGGAAACGACACTGCCGTGGCGATATCCAGCACCGGATAATAAGTCTGGTTTATCATGGCGACATCCTCGTCGGTAACGCAATAGTCAATCTCACCTTTCGCCACTTGTTCAATAAGCTGTTCTGAATCAATATTTTCCACCTCGACAATATTGATAGTGTCGCCTATCTCCGACTCTATGTTGCGAAGCCTTTCGGCAAAAGCGGAGTTCTTAACCACATGAATGGTCTTTCCGGCCATGTCGAGAGTCGATTTTATGTGCATATCGCCTTTGTAGTTGCGGTTGTTGCGCTGCCGCTGGCGTTCCGACAGTTGCACAAGCACTTGCCGCGTCTGCATAATTGGCGTCGTGAAACTCATCTGTTTCTGACGGTCGGATGTAACTGTCAGATTTATAGCGATAATATCGGTTTCGTGATTTATCAGTTCCTCAAAATCATTCTCCAGATTGTTCGACACTTTAACTTCAAGGTCTAAGTTGAGCGACTTGGCAAAATCGCGCAGTAGCTCGTACTGGTAGCCCATAAGCGTGCCGCGATAGATGAAATAGCTTATCGAGTTGTAATCGGTTGTCGCAACCAATTTGCCACGCTTGGTTATATCTGGCAGGTCATGGCCTTCTATTGCAGCATCGGGAGTTTTGCTGCCGCAAGCGCTGAATAGTAGTGCCGCGCTAATCAGAACTGATATTTTCCGTAGCAGTTTCATATCAATCTGCAAAAAGCAGATAAATATAATAAAAAAATCCGGCTTTGCGCAAACGGCTTGCCGGACTTTCTATAAGTTATGTCGAAAATCTTTGAATTTCAACACACTTCGCCTTTTCCCTGCCTGATAATCTCAAAATCGTCGGTGGTGCAGTCGATAACGGTAGAAGGCTGATTATCACCATATCCGCCGTCGATAACCACATCGACAACGTTGCCGTAGCGCTCATGTATCAGTTCGGGGTCGGTAATATATTCCGTCACTTCGTCTTCGTCGTCATGCACCGACGACGATAGCAACGGTCTCCCCAATTCCGACACAATAGCGCGGACTATGCTGTTGTCGGGCACACGTATACCGATGGTCTTACGGCGTGTCTTGAACAGTTTGGGAATGTTGTTGTTAGCCTCAAAAATGAAAGTGAATGGCCCGGGCACGTTGCGTTTCAACAATTTAAACGCCGGATTCGACATCGGTTTTGTATATTCCGACAACTGGCTTAAATCATTGAAAATAAACGAAAAGAAGGCTTTATCCATATCCAATCCCTGAATCTGCGCCAACCGCGCCACAGCTTTCGGCTTGGTTATGTCGCAGCCGATGCCGTATATGGTGTCGGTGGGATAAATCACAAGCCCGCCGTCATCAATTATCTGCGCTATCTTTTTGATTTCGCGCGGATTAGGATTCTCTGGATAAATCTTGATTAACATCTGAATATTAATGTGTAAAGAGCAAAGTTTTCAAAGTGTTCTACATTTCATTACTCTTTAATCATTTATCATTAATCTTTACTCACAACTATTCTTTTTCGCCAAAGCAGAGGTCGCCGGCATCGCCAAGGCCTGGCACAATGTACGATTTTGCAGTCATCTCGCTGTCAATGGCGGCTGTCCAAATAGTAACTGGCTTGCCGTATGTGTTGCGCTGCAGATAATCAAGCCCCTCGGTACTTGCAATCACCGATACAATATGCGTGTGGACTGGCGTTCCTTTCTTCAACAACTCCTGATACGAAAGCACCGTTGAAGCTCCACTGGCCAGCATCGGGTCAACAAGAATGAGCGTTTTGCCTTCAATTGACGGTCCCGACACATTGCCAAAGTTGATATGGAACGTGCCGTCTTTTTCATACTTGCGATAGGCCGAAATGAAAGCGTTTTCGGCATTATCGAACACATTCAAAAAACCATTGTGAATAGGCAGACCAGCCCGCAAAACACTTGCTATCACAGGCTGCGACACAAGTTTTGGCACCTGAGCCACGCCAAGAGGAGTGGCGACATCGGCAACTTCAAACTTCATCTGTTTGCTTATTTCGTATGCTATCACCTCGCCAATGCGCTCCATGTTCTTGCGGAAACGCATGCGGTCGCGCTGAATACCGCTATCGCGCAGTTCGGCCATAAACTGATTCAGAATACTGTTTTGTGCGCCAAGATTGTTAACCATAATTTCAAATTTTAAAACGATTTATAAAAATGCATTTATTTGTTGAATTTCAAACCCAAATAAGTCAAAAAAAAGAGCCGCGTTTGCGACTCTTCTTCTTATCAATCATTTGTGACAATTATTCTTGTTTGTTGTCTTTATCCGGACGATTGCCGTGGTGCGAATGATGCGGACGGCCGCCCTCGCGGCGCTCACCGCCCTCGCGGCGTTCGCCACGCTCGGGACGCTCGCGCTCAACGTAGCCTTCCGGTTTCGGAATCAGCACTTTGTGCGACAGACGAAGTTTTCCGGCTTTGTCGATTTCGAGCAACTTAACCTCAATCTCGTCGCCTTCCTTCAGACCGGCGTCCTCAATCTTCTCAAGACGGCGCCATTCGATTTCCGAAATGTGCAGCAGGCCTTCTTTGCCCGGCAGAATCTCGACAAATACGCCGAATTGAACAACCGATTTGATTTTGCCTTTGTAAATCTCGCCTACTTCAGGAACTGCAACAATTCCCTTGATACGTGCGATTGCTGCATCGATAGAATCTTTGTTGGCTGCAACAACCTCAACCTTGCCCTCGTTTTCAACCTCATCGATTGTAATGATAGTGCCGGTCGACGATTGGATTTCCTGAATAATCTTTCCGCCGGGGCCGATAACTGCGCCAATGCAGTCTTTCGGAATCGTCATTGTGACAATGCGCGGTGCGTGCGGTTTCAAGTCAGCACGCGGCTCGGCGATTGTCTCCTGAATCTTGTCCAAGATATACATACGGCCCTCATGAGCCTGTGCAAGTGCGTTTTCAAGAATCTCGTACGACAGACCGTCGACCTTGATATCCATTTGGCAAGCGGTCAAGCCGTCGCGTGTACCGGTGGTCTTGAAGTCCATATCGCCAAGGTGGTCCTCGTCGCCGAGAATGTCGGACAGAACGGCGTAGTTGGTTCCCTTGTTCTCCGAAATCAAGCCCATTGCGATACCCGAAACAGGTTTCTTGATTTTGACGCCGGCGTCCATAAGTGCCAGAGTACCAGCGCAAACTGTTGCCATTGACGATGAACCGTTCGACTCAAGAATGTCAGAAACAACACGAACTACATACGGGTAGTCTGCCGGAACCATTTTCTTCAATGCGCGGCAGGCAAGGTTTCCGTGACCAATCTCGCGGCGGCCTACACCACGTTGTGCTTTGGCCTCGCCAGTCGAGAACGGCGGGAAGTTATAGTGGAGAAGGAATCTGTCGCGGCCTTGGATAAGAGCCTCGTCGATAATCTTCTCGTCGAGTTTTGTACCCAGAGTGACGGTGCAGAGCGATTGCGTCTCACCGCGGGTGAAGATTGATGAACCGTGAGGACCTGGCAGGTAACCAACCTCCGACCAGATTGGGCGGATTTCGTTGGTCTTACGGCCATCGAGACGTTTGCCTTCGTCGAGTACGGCGCGGCGCATTGCCTCTTTCTCTACATCGTGATAGTAGCGGTCGATAAGTGCGCCTTTAGTTTCAAGTTCCTCTTCGGTGAACTGTGCTTTGAATTCGTCACGGATAGCGGTGAACATCGCCTCACGGTGATGTTTGTCGGTGTCGGCGGCGGTTGCCTGCTCGTATGCTTTTGCGTAGCAAGCGTCGTGAACTTGCTGACGAAACTCCTCGTCGTTCTCCTCGTGGCAATATTCGCGTTTAACGGTTTTTCCTGCAGCTTCCATCAGCTCAAGTTGAGCTTGGCACTGCGGTTTGATGGCTTCGTGAGCGGCTTTGATGGCCTCGAGCATATCGTGCTCGCTAACCTCGTTCATTTCGCCTTCAACCATCATTATGTTGTCGAGCGTTGCAGCTACAACCAACTCGATATCAGCATTTTCTGCTTGTTCAAATGTCGGGTCGATAATAAATTCGCCATTGACGCGGGCCACGCGGACCTCCGAAATCGGGCCTTCGAACGGAATGTCGGAAACTGCCAGAGCGGCCGAAGCGGCCAGACCGGCGAAGTTGTCGGGCATATCAACGCCGTCCGACGAGTAAAGCGTCACATTCACAAATGTTTCAGCGTGATAGTTCGAAGGGAAGAGCGGGCGCAGAGCGCGGTCAATGAGTCGGGCAATCAGGATTTCGTAATCCGAAGCCTTGCCCTCGCGGCGGGTGAATCCGCCCGGGAATCGGCCGTTCGACGCGAATTTCTCTTTGTACTCGACTGTCAACGGCATAAAATCGGTGCCCGGAACAGCGTCTTGAGCCGAGCAGACGGTTGCCAGCAGCATTGTGCTGCCGCATTTTACCATAACCGCACCGTCGGCTTGCTTGGCCAACTTTCCGGTTTCAATTTCAATCACCCTGCCATCGGGAAGTGTGATTTCTTTCTTTACTATGTTCATAATTCATCCATTTTGGTCCGCCGGATTCGTCTTTAGGCCGACAGACAATTTATACTGTGATTTGAAAAAATCGGATTCGGTGCGGCTGAACGCTGCAGAAACGATTATAAACAAAAAAAGGCAACCGAAGTGCCTCTTTTTGTTACTTCCTTAAGTTCAGTGCCTTAATAAGTTCGCGATATTTCTCAATGTCCTGTTTCTTCAGATAAGCCAACAGGTTACGGCGTTTACCAACCATCTGAAGCAGCGAGCGCTGTGTGCCAACGTCCTTCTTGTTGTTCTTCATATGTTCAGTCAGGTGGTTGATTTTGTAGCTGAACATTGCAATCTGACCTTCGGTTGAGCCGGTGTCTTTTGCTGATTTTCCGTAAGTTGAGAAAAACTCTTGTTTTTTTTCTGCTGTGAGATACATATCTACTTTTTTATAAATCTGTTAATGTTTCCTTTCGAATTTCGAACCGCAAATATCGGTATTTTTTTCAAAATTCAAATAGACAAAAACATTTGTTGAGCGCTTTTTTGTTTGATGATTTTTTTTGCCATCTTTATAGTCTGATACCATATTATATATGGTGTTATTCGAATTAATGATTTTTAACGAACCGGTATCGATATGAAAAAGACTTTTTTAGCATTGGTTGCAATCGTTGTTTCGGGCTGTGTATCAGCGCAAAACAAGACATTCGAGGCAAACGGCATCCGTTTCGAAATGATTTATGTTGAAGGCGGAACCTACGCCAAAGGTGACCCTGCCAAACCCGAAGACGCAAGTGTCGGAAACTTTTACATTGCACAAACCGAAGTAACCCAAAACCTCTGGAAAGCGATAATGGGAAAGAAATCGAATGCTTTGAGCCGTGGAAAAAACTGCCCCGCCGACCAGATAAGTTGGAACGATTGCCAAGAGTTTATATCGAAGCTCAACCAGATTACGGGTGCTAATTTTCGCTTGCCTACTGAGGCCGAGTGGGAGTATGCGGCACGCGGCGGAAAAAAGACACATAATTATAAACTGAGCGGCGGCACGGCCATGGGTAAGATTGGATGGTATAATGGCAACTCGAATGGTGAGCCGCAACCTGTAGCCACCAAAACAGCTAATGAATTAGGCATTTACGACATGAGTGGCAACCTTTGGGAATGGTGCTCCGATGAGTTTGCCGATGACCAGCACGTGATGCGCGGCGGCTGTTGGAACAGCACCTCGCAAGCCTGCTGGGTTTGGAATGCCACCAAGAGCGACGCCGCCTACAAAAGCGACATCTGCGGCTTCAGGCTGGCGATGGATGAATAAAATTGTTAAATAAACTTAAAATGCAGATATTATGGCAAATAAACCTTTATCGAAAGAAGAAATGATAGAAAGACTCAAAGCAATTGCCGCCGATGATTCACCACGTGAGGAGGCAATGAGTGCAATGTGTTACAGCCCAAGTATGCCGCCAATGCAAAAAACCAAATGTGATATTTGTGGTAGTGAGATATGTTATTTTGGTTGGGGGGATGATAAAATTTCGGATTATGTAAAAGGAATAGCTTCGCTCGGTTATGATGTAAAGGTCGAAACTGTTTGTGAATCTTGTGCGAGAAAAATTAAGAAAGAAATTTATCCAAATATGAAACCTGACGACGTTGATGATATTTGGCTATCTGAAATCAATCATATCTTCTTCTTTAGGACATCGGCTGACGAAGAATACCACAGGGCTATTGCAAACGATGAAAGCCAATACAGGACGTTGCTGGCTTTTCTTCAAAATGAAAAGAAATACTATAATGAATATCACGAATGTAATTACCTTGCCGATGAGATTGACACAATCGAATTTATGACAGGAATCAAAATCGATGCATAAAATTGTACTGCCGCCATCCGCCGTTTTGGAACTGACATACAGGTGCAATCATCGTTGTGTGTTTTGTTCGTGTCCGTGGGAAGCCCCAAATTCAGAGTATCCGAAAGGGAAGGAAATGGACTTTGGCGCGTGGCGCAAAACAATCGACATTTTATATCGGCAAGGAATCCAATCGTTTTCAATATCGGGCGGCGAGGCTCTTTTGAAAGACTGTATGCCCGAAATTGTTGAGTATATCTACGCTGAAGGTTTGAAAAGACGCCGAGAAACGCCTATTGTTTTGATATCGAACGGATTGGCAATGAAAGACGAATACTTGCGTCTATTCAAAAAATGCAATGTGCATTTGAGTATGAGCCTTCCGGGATACAAAACATTCAAAGAACATACTGGCGTTGATAATGCCGATGGCGTATTGGGGTGGTTTGAAAAAGCTAAAACGATAGGCTTGCGGACAACCGTAAACGTCACAGTAACAAGGAAAAACTACCACGAATTGTTTGAGACAATATCGATGGGGTTGTTGAGCGGTGCGACATCGGTATTGTTAAATCGGTTCTTGCCGGGCGGCAGAGGATTAAGTTATGCGGATGACTTGCTGCTGACACCTGAACAAGTGAATGGAATGTTCGGCACGGCAGAGGAAATACTTTCGTTATCAAAAAGATACGGTAATGTCGGGACGGAAGTGGCATATTGCGCAATAAAACAGCCCGAAAAATATAAACGCCTTCGGGTTGGTTATCAATGCGCTGCGGCTAAAGGATTTTTTGTTATCGACCCATCGGGAAATGTCAGAACTTGCAATCATTCGCCGCATATTGTCGGACATATATTCAGCGACCCGATGGTAACGGATGTCGATTATTGGAACTTGTTTGCGAAAAGCGAATATAAACCTACGATGTGTTCGGGGTGTAAAATGATTTCAAAATGTGACTGCGGATGCCGCGAGGTGGCGAATATTCTTCACGGCAATCCTAAAGAAAACGATACAAGCCTGTGCATCGGGTAAGTTTATAAACAGATTGATGCGCTAATACGGCATAATCTTATGCTGGTATGATATGCCTAAACTTTACTCATTACACTTAACACCTTACTCACTTTTTTTAATAATTTTGCAGTCGGATTTTGCGGAAGCGCAGTTGCTATGCAAATTATTGAATGTTAGATTATTAATAACTAAAACAAATACAAAATGTCAAAAGGAAAAGCACTGTTGATGATTCTCGATGGATGGGGAATCGGCAACAAAACAAAGAGCGATGCAATTTACACCGCCGGCGCGCCGAATATGGAAAAATTGGCCGCCACTTACCCCAACGCACAACTGCTCACTTGCGGCGAGGACGTTGGTCTGCCTAACGGACAGATGGGCAACTCTGAAGTTGGTCACCTTAACATTGGCGCTGGACGTGTTGTGTATCAGGACCTTGTGAAAATCAATCGCGCCTGCGCCGATAACAGCATCCTGAAAAATCCCGAGATTGTTTCGGCTTACGAGTACGCTAAAAAGACTGGCAAGAGCATCCACCTGATGGGCCTGACATCGAACGGCGGTGTACACTCGTCGCTCGACCACCTGTTCAAACTCATTGACATTGCAAAAGAGTACGGCATCCAAAACACTTACGTTCACTGCTTTATGGACGGCCGCGACACCGACCCGAAGAGCGGCAAGGGCTTTATTGCCGACCTGCAGAAGCACTGCGACGCCACCATCGGCCACATTGCAAGCATCATCGGCCGCTTCTATGCTATGGACCGCGACAAACGTTGGAACCGCATCAAAGTGGCTTACGACCAATTAGTTAACGGCGTCGGCCGCAAGGTTGACGATATGGTTGCTGGCGTGCAGAGCTGCTATGACGCTGATACCGAGGAACATAAGGATACCGACGAGTTTATGGAACCGCTCATCAACTCGAAGGTTGACGGTCGCATCAAAGAGGGCGATGTGGTTATTTTCTTCAACTATCGCAACGACCGCGCCAAAGAGCTGACAATCGTTCTGACTCAACAAGATATGCCCGAAGAGGGAATGAAGACCATCCCTGGTTTGCAATATTATTGTATGACACCGTACGACGCAACTTTCAAAGGCGTGCATATTTTGTTCCCTAAAGAGAACGTTACCAATACTTTAGGTGAATATTTGAGCAGCAAAGGCCTGAAACAGCTGCACACTGCCGAGACCGAGAAATACGCTCACGTGACGTTCTTCTTCAACGGCGGCCGCGAGGCACCGTACGACGGCGAGGAACGCACATTGGTAGCATCGCCGAAAGTCGCAACCTACGACTTGCAGCCCGAAATGAGCGCTTACGAGGTGAAAGACAAGCTGATAGCAAGCATCAACACCAATAAATACGACTTTATTGTGGTGAACTTTGCCAATGGCGATATGGTTGGTCACACGGGCGTTTACGATGCCATCTGCAAGGCCGTTAAGGCTGTCGATTCGTGTGTAGGCGAGGTTGTTGCAGCCGCCAAAAAGAACGGCTACAACACCGTCATCATCGCCGACCACGGCAACGCCGACAACGCCATCAACCCCGACGGCACGCCTAACACAGCACACTCGCTGAACCCCGTTCCTGTGATTGTGGTGTCGGACGACGTGAAGAAGGTGAACAGCGGTCGTTTGGCCGACGTTGCCCCAACCGTTCTCTCGCTTATGGGTCTTGAGATTCCTGCTGAAATGGATGGTAAAGTGCTGGTTGAATACTAATTACAGAGTATATAACACGGCAAAATGCCGCTTCGAATTGTCGGGGCGGCATTTTTTATGCTGCTTTGAAAAGCGTTGCGCCAATGTCTGAATTACAATCTTTGAAACGATAAATATTCGATGTAGTTTTGCCTCGCGAAACAGCTGAACAATGTACACCGACTTTCGAAAGCAACTTCAAAGCAAACTGGCCGCCATCAACGATGCGGGGCTCTTCAACGAGCGCGGCACAATTATGTCGGGCAAAGCCGTTATCGACACTGACAACAGCCAGTTGCTGAATTTCCGAAGCCCCTACCCTTTTCAGCTAAACATCTGTCCGTCAGAGCAATATGTTAATAGCGCATCCGTGGCCACACTCGAAAAGAAAATCGCCAATCAGCTCAACACAGACGATTGCCTACTCTATAACTCGCCAGCCGATGCCGGTTGCGCCATTGCCAACCATCTGTTAAGCCGCACCGACGCGCTCATATACAATTCGTTAGGTCAATTCGCAATAAGCGGAAGCCCGGTTTTCTGCCGCGCCACAAAATACAAGTATCACGGATTCGACGCCGAAGATATTGAGAAACAGTTGAAATTGGCGCAGGCACAACAAAACCGACTCCTGATAATTGACGCCGTTGATATTGCGACAGGCAACATTGCTCCGCTGAATCGGATTTTTGGGCTGGCGGCCAAATACAACGCACTTGTGGCAATCGACCAGACACTTTCAGCCGGACTCATCGGTAAAAGCGGAAAAGGCGTCTGCACACTTTTCGACACCGATGTCACAGCCGAAATACAGACTGGTTCGCTGCAAAATATTGGCTGCAGCGGCGCCTACATTGCCGGTCGGCGCGAGATTGTCGATTACCTTCGCCAACAAACTTCGGCCTTCCAAACATCGGCGCCAATAACACCACGCGACATTGCCGCCACCTGCGCCACCATTGACGCCATTGCAGACATGGACACCGAACGGCAATATATATTACAGATTACCAACTATTTCATAAAGAAACTCTACTGCTTAGGGCTCGAAATTCCACCAACGCAAACATCGCACTTTGCTGTGATGACAGGCGACAGCGACCGCACTGAAACAATCGCCGAAACATTGGCGAAAAAAGGTGTGCTTGTAACAGCACTTGCCACGCCGCACATCGGCAAAGACCAATGCCGGCTGATTCTAAGCCTATCGGCAAGCCACACAAAAGACGATGTCGAAAAAGCCGCCAGCGTTTTCGAATCAATAGCAACGATGTTCCCAGCAAGACAATAATCGCACTGCAAAATATTATATATCAAACATTTGCAAACACTCATTTCGTCTCCTACTTTTTTAGCCGGCAGCAAAACAAAACTCTTGCACTTACAAAAACTTGCATTACTTTTGCACCCGCATTCACGCATTGGCGTATGGTGTAATGGTAGCACATCAGATTTTGGTTCTGCCAGTCAAGGTTCGAGTCCTTGTACGCCAACCGATTTAACATTTAACAGCTTGCAAGACAATATTTTGCGAGCTGTTATTTTTTACCTACTGAAACAATACTGAAACTTTTTTGAGGTTTTTTTTCATGGGATCAAATGCAATAATTACCGACTTTAATCAAGTTAATGGAATCTTGGTTTACCTAACGGAGAAAGAAATGACTTACGCCATTTATTCCAATTTGATTGATTTTTACGAAAAGTATCGCGACTCGGATTTTGCCATTCTATTTGAAGATGAATTAAAGAATAGTGAGACCGACTTAGATAGACTTTATCAAATTGTCAGCGCCATTTGTCAACGTTCCCAAAACGAGATATATAAAAGAAGAACGGATAAGTTCAAATATGAATTGGAACGAGATTTAGAAAGAGCAAAAGATGATTACGAAGAAGAAAACAAAAGGTATTGGGAATACAATAAAAAAATACGATAGTATAATTAGGGATTATAATGATCCAGAAAATGAAGTGTACAAGAGATACCGGTCAGATTACGATAAAGCTCATGAACAAAAACGCCATGCAGAAGTCTATTGGGAAAAATGTGACACAGCAATCTCAAACATTTTTTTGCTATGCACAAAAATCAAAGAGCTTCTTTTGCCGTACTGCCCAAAAGAAGAATTATCAAAAACCAATAGCATAACAATAAACAATGCTCATTATTCAAATATAAGTTCAGAACAAAGAATAAATCAGCAAATAACTAACATTCACACTGAACAAACATTTAACCAACATATTGATAACAGTGTGAAGAATTTTGACATTGATAATAGTGTAACAAATAATTGCAATAATAACACATCCGGAAACAATGCCTCAAACGA
>JAFZKK010000038.1 GCA_017551905.1 Salinivirgaceae bacterium | reverse complement strand
TACTTATAAATATGACAACTTTGGCAATTGGATTTATAAGAAAAAAGTAACCAAAGTGCTTACCTTTAAGGAAACTGTTGATATAATAAAGTGTATAATTTCCTATTATAGGTAGATTTATCTTGCATAAATCGGTGTTTTTGCGTCGTGAGACTTACAAAAGTTTTTGTAATTCAAATATTTTTCCCATATTTGCAGTGGAGATTTCAAATCCACCAGTGTCGGGAATGCGAAGCGGTACGCAAGCGACCGATGTTAAGCCGAGACACATTTAGAGAGATGCCAAGCGCGTCTCTCTTTTTTTTATAGGAACCCTTTCACAAGTTTTTGATATTTATCGCTTATTATCTCGGAAAGCGATAAGTATTTGAGTTTGCCGTATTTGTTTATCAGAAGCAAGTTGCCACGTTCAATGCCGTTTCGGTTTAAGTAATCGATAGCGTCGCACAACTGCCCGCAATCCATATTTTCAAGTTTCAGGACAATGGTTTTGGCTTGGCGGTATCCTTCGGCCAAATCGCCAGCAAGGGTATTGCTGTTTGTGGTTATGCAATATTTGAAATCGGCTACAACTGGCTTGCCACGAAACAAAATCAGAGCATCGGCGCTTGTTCCGTTTTTCAATTCAGGCAGAAAAATCACATTCTCGCCGCTTGCGTTAATGTCTTTTGCCATTTGCTTGATACCCTGCCACGTCTCGTGTTGAGAGCCTTTGTGACCAGGAAACACTACTGTTTTGGCCGTTTCTGTTTCCGATATAGTTTCGGCTCTGCCATCTTCCAATATTTCATTGAAAAGTTTGATTTTATCTTTCAAATTCTTTCTGTCGTTCAAGTGTTTGATAACAATTGCCGAAAACGGGTCGAACGCCACAAACGTGGGTTGCTCTGTAGGTGTCTCTATTTGCTGAACCTTTTGTTCCATAACGTCAAAAGTATCATTTTTTTTCGGCTTTGTGGGACTATAAGTATTAAACAAAGTAAAAGCCACCTTTAGGTGGCTAAAATTCTGTGTTTTCAGTGCGTTCCGTGGTTAAAATTTTCGCGCTTTTCGTAGTTCAAACCCAACAAAAAAGGCCGCCCCAAAGAGCAGCCCTTTTTTGATTATCAGTTTGTTACAAACTATTACTTATTCACCTGGAATTTCTTATTCCCCGTTGCAAAGAAATCAACAATTTGGTTGGCTGCGGCCAGACCAGCGTTGATGTTCGCCTCGGCGGTTTGTGCGCCCATTTTCTTCGGGGTTGCAAAGTAGCGGCCCTCGAATTTTGCTTTGAAGTCGGCGTCAGCGTCAGGGGCAATGTCGGTAATGTACTTGATATCAGTACGTTCTTCCATAAGCTTGATAAGCTCGGCCTCGTTGATAACCTCTTTGCGGGCGGTGTTGATAACAATGCCGCCTTTTTTCATTTTGTTCACAAGCGCGTAGTTGATGCTCTCTTTTGTCTCGGGAGTTGCGGGAATGTGGAGCGATACAATATCGCAGTTCTCGAACAGAGCGTCCTGATTGTCAACGGCTTTAACACCTGCGGCCTCAATAACTTCTTTCGGGCAGAAAGCGTCGTAGGCGTAAACGTCCATATCGAAGCCTTTTGCCACGCGAGCAACATTGCGGCCAACCTGACCGAAGGCGAGAATGCCTAACTTTTTGCCTTTCAACTCGGTACCCGATTTGCCGTTGTAGAAGTTACGAACGGCGAACACAAGCAGACCGAATACCAATTCGGCCACAGCGTTCGAGTTCTGACCTGGAGTGTTCATCACCACAATGCCGCGTTTAGTGGCGGCGTCAAGGTCAACATTGTCGTAGCCTGCGCCTGCGCGAACAACAATCTTCAGATTCTTTCCTGCGGCCATTACCTCGTCGGTAACTTTGTCGGAACGGATTATGATAGCGTCGGCATCGGCCACAGCGTCAAGCAGTTGCTGTTTGTCGGTGTAGTTCTCGAGCAGTTTGAATTTGTTGCCCGATTTCTCGACAATTTCTTTAATGCCGTCAACAGCCTGTTTTGCAAAAGGTTTCTCTGTTGCAACTAATATCGTCTTCATTTCTTACTTTTTAACTTGTTTTTCAAACTCTGCCATACAGTTCACAAGAGCCTGGCAATCCTCGACGGTGCAGGCGTTGTAGCACGAAGCGCGGAAGCCGCCAACCGAACGGTGACCCTTGATGCCCACAATGTTGCATTTCTTTGCAAACTCAAGGAACTCGTCCTGATATTGCTCGTTGCCAGGAGTCCAGACGAACGGAATGTTCATACGCGAACGCGAATCCTTCTGAACAGGCGATGTGAAGAGCGAGTTGCGCTCAATCTCGGCGTAAACAATGTTTGCGCGCTCGATGGCGAGTTTTTCCATAGCCTCAAGACCGCCAACAGATTTAATCCATTTCAGAGTCTCGCGGATAGCGAAGATGTTGATGCACGGCGGTGTGTTGTACATTGAGCCGTTCTTCATATGGATGTCGTAGCGGAGCATCGACGGAATGGCGCGGTCAGTAACAACGCGGTCGAGCATATCGTCGCGGATGATGACAACCGTACATCCTGCAGGGCCAACGTTCTTTTGTGCACCGGCGTAGATAACACCGTATTTCGAAACGTCAACCGGACGGCTCAAAATGTCCGACGACATATCGGCGAACAATGGAACCGGCGAGTCGATGTCGGTCAGAATCTCTGTTCCGCGGATGGTGTTGTTGGTTGTAATATGCAGATAATCAACGTCTGTCGGGATAGTGTAAGAACCCGGTTTCGGGTAGTAGGTATGGTTCGATGCCTCTGACGAAGCGATAATCTCAACCTCGCCGAAGAGTTTTGCTTCCTTTATAGCCTTGGATGACCACGTGCCGGTGTCGATGTATGCCGCCTTCTTTTTCAAGAAGTTGAATGGCAGCATAGCGAATTGGGTACTTGCGCCGCCGCCAAGGAACAAAACGTGATAGTTGGCGGGGATGTTCATCACCTCGTGGAACAAGGCGTCGGCCTCGTCAATCACGGCCTGAAAATCCTTCGAACGGTGCGATACTTCCAAAATCGATTGTCCGCAGTTGCCGAGTTCGATAACAGCTTTGGCTGTGTTTTCCAAAGTCATATCCGACAACTTGCAAGGTCCTGCATTAAAGATGTGTTTTCTCATGATTCAAAAATGAATTATAAATGCTGTTTTCAAAAAACGGAGCGCAAATGTAGACATTTTATTCGAGTGTTATAGGCCTCCAAGGTTTTTAGGTGTTACACGTATCGTGCTCCACCTCGCTCCCATTGCGCCGTGGCGTGGGTTTCAAATTGTTATTAACAACCCGTTCAAAAAATATTGTGGTTTTTGAATATGTTTTAGGTTTAGTTTCTATTTTTGGAAAAATTAAAATTGATATGAACGACTTGACAATAACACCAAGCAAACAAAACCCTGATTTGCGCTTCAGCACCTCAGGCGACTTGACTATAGCCGGACAATCGCTTCCCGAGAACGCCACATTGCTTTATGGCTCAGTGCTTGAATGGATTGAGGAATACTCAAAAAATCCGGCAGCAAAAACGACATTGGAATTCAAGATGCGTTATTACAACACCGCTTCGTCGAAGATGTTCTTCAACATCATCAAACGTATGAACCAATTGTCGAAAACCGGCGCCAATGTCGAGATTCACTGGTATTATCAGCAAGACGACGAGGATATGCTCGACCAGGGTGAGTATTTCCGCGACTTGGTTGACCTTCCGTTCAAGTTCTTCCCGTTGGAAAATTAGACACATATTATTGATACGAAAAAAGCACCTCTTTCGGGGTGCTTTTTTTATGTGTGCCACAACAATTTACAGTTGCTCCTTCACCTCTATCAGCATCTGTTTTATCGACTCAAGTGAGCGCAGTACCTCAATATTATTTATGGTATCCTCCTTGTTCTCCTTCAGCTTCTTTTTGGCGCCGTCAAGTGTCATCTTTCTCTCTTTCACCAGATTATAGATGATGTAGAAGTTCTCGACATCCTTCTTGGTGAACAGCCGGTTGCCTTTTTTGTTTCGCTGCGGCTTGATGATGTCGAACTCGCGCTCCCAATAGCGTATCAGCGATGTGTTGACGCCGAACATTTCGGCCACCTCTCCTATGCTGTAAAACAGCTTTTCGATTTTTTGTTCCTTGTATGGCATAATTATCAGAATTGATTTAGTCAAAACTCATTGTTGTCAGGCTCGAGGCCTTTATCAGATTATCGTACTGTTCAGGCGACAAATCGGCGTAATAGTAGTTTATGGGATTCTCGGTCTTGTTGCGTTTGTGCACCTCGTAATGTAGATGCGGCGCCGTTGAGCGGCCCGTGCTGCCCACCTCGCCTATCACATCGCCGCGCGTCACACGCTGGCCGGTACGCACCTTTGCTTTTCCAAGATGCTCATAAACAGTTTTGTATCCGTATCCGTGGTCAATAACGATAACTCTTCCTCGGGTTGTCGGGTGATTTTCGACACTCGCCACTCTCCCGTTTCCTGTCGCATAGACGCTAGTGCCGGCCGGAGCCGCAATATCGATGCCGGTGTGCATCTTCAACGTCTGGTAAATAGGATGAATGCGATAACCGTAACCCGACGCCACACGCGCGATGCTGTGGGTGTTATCGACCGGGAAAACCGCCGGAACAGCCGCAAGGAACTTGGTCCTTTTCTGCGACTCATTTATGACATTGTCGTAAACATCCGCTTTCGAATCCACTCGCATTAAAACCGTGTCAAGCTTGTGCGATGCCATTGCAATCAGCTCCGAATTGGAATATCGTTTCAAATCGTTATAAGACAATGTTTTGACTTCGGGTTCCGAATTGGGTTCAATGCCGAAAATCATACGGTAGATGTTGTCGTCGTGTTGCTGAATGTCGTTAATGCTGCGTTCCATTCCCTCCACTTTCTTGTTCAGCAACTCGTATTGAAACACCAGTTGCTTGTTTTCGCGCTTCTGAATCTTCTCTCCCGATGTCTCAAAAATCAGCGACAAGCCGTACAGCATCAAGACCGCAAAGATGAGAACCACAAAGGTCCGGCGCAGAAAACGAAAAATTTTCTGACCTGCCGACAAGGTTATCTTATCGTAACTCAGCTTGTCCGAATCGAAGCTAAACCTGACTTTCGACATTATTTTTTTAGAAACTTGATTTTCAAAACACAAAACTAATGAAAAAACGAATAAGTTTGCAACTCTCTGTAAAATGAAACAATTAAACATATAACAATATGACGTCTAAAGAGATACGCAATCAATTCAAAGATTTTTTTGCGTCGAAACAGCACCAAATTGTGAGCAGTGCGCCGATGGTTATAAAAGACGACCCGACGCTGATGTTCACCAACGCCGGTATGAACCAGTTCAAGGATATTTTCCTTGGCATATCGCCGCGCAAGTGGCCGCGTGTGGCCAACAGTCAGAAATGCCTGCGCGTGTCGGGCAAGCACAACGACCTTGAGGAGGTTGGTCACGACACCTATCACCACACAATGTTCGAGATGCTCGGCAACTGGTCGTTTGGCGACTATTTCAAGAAAGAGGCCATTGCCTGGGCGTGGGAGTTGCTCACCGAAGTTTACAAACTTCCAGTCGACCGCCTGTATGCTACTGTTTTTGAAGGCGATGCGTCGGAAAATCTCGACCTTGACACCGAAGCGGAGCAGATTTGGTTGCAGTATCTGCCGAAAGACCGCGTTATCCACGGCAACAAGCACGACAACTTCTGGGAGATGGGCGCCACAGGCCCCTGCGGTCCTTGCTCTGAAATCCATATCGACCTGCGCGACGACGCCGAACGCGCCAAACTGCCTGGCCGCAAGCTTGTGAACCAAAGCAACCCGCTGGTTATCGAAATCTGGAACCTTGTGTTTATGCAGTATAACCGCAAGGCCGACGGCTCGCTCGAGCTTCTGCCGCACAAGCACGTCGATACTGGTATGGGCTTCGAGCGCCTGTGTATGGCTCTGCAAGGCAAGAAATCGAACTACGACACTGATGTTTTCCAACCGATTATCAAGGAGATAGGCCGCATTTGCGACTGCCAATACGGAAAGGACGCCAAAACCGATGTGGCGATGCGCGTCATTGCCGACCACGTGCGCACAATCGCCTTCTCGATAACCGACGGGCAGTTGCCGTCGAACGCGAAGGCAGGTTACGTTATCCGCCGAATCCTGCGCCGCGCCGTCCGCTACGGATACACGTTCCTTGGTCAGCGTAAAGCGTTTATGTACAAGCTGTTGCCCGTGCTGAACGACACAATGGGCGAGGCTTATCCCGAACTTCTGGCTCAACAGGAGCTTGTTGCGAAGGTGATGAAAGAAGAGGAGGAAGCATTCCTTCGCACGCTTGAGACAGGTATCCGTCTGTTGGACAAGATTATGGCCGATACAAAAGCCGCTGGCAAGACCGAAATTACTGGCGTCGAGGCCTTTACACTATACGACACTTACGGATTCCCGCTCGACCTGACGGAGCTTATCCTTCGCGAGAACGGCCTGACCGCCAACAACGACGAGTTCAACGCCGAAATGCAGAAGCAGAAGGAGCGCGCCCGCAACGCCGCAGCCGTCGAGACTGGCGACTGGGTTTACTTGCAGGAGGGCGAGTCGGAGTTTGTCGGCTACGACTTGCTTGAGGCCGATGTTGAGATTCTGCGCTACCGCAAGGTGAAACAGAAGAATCAGGAGCTCTATCAGATTGTGCTCAACCGCACACCGTTCTACGCCGAAATGGGCGGTCAGCTGGGCGATACTGGCTGGCTGGAGTGCAACGGTGAGCGCGTCGAAATTATTGATACAAAGAAAGAAAACAAATTGAGCGTTCATTTGGCAAAATCGATGCCGAAAGACCCGACGGCCACGTTCCGCGCCATTGTCGATGTGGAGCACCGCCAACAGACAGCCAACAACCACACGGCCACTCACTTGCTGCATTACGCTCTGCGTCAGGTACTTGGCACTCACGTTGAGCAGAAAGGCTCAATGGTTTCGCCCGATTGCCTGCGCTTCGATTTCTCTCATTTCCAAAAGGTTACCGACGAGGAGATTCGCAAGGCGGAGCACATTGCCAACAAGCTTGTCCGTCAGAATCTGATTTTGGAGGAGAACCGCAATATGCCTATCGCCGAAGCAAAAGCGCTTGGCGCGATGGCGCTGTTTGGTGAGAAATACGGCGACACGGTACGTGTTATCAAATACGGCCCGTCAATTGAGTTGTGCGGCGGTACGCACGTTCACGCCACGGGCGAGATTGGCCTGATAAAGGTTGTGTCGGAGAGTTCGGTTGCCGCTGGCGTCCGCCGTATCGAGGCTGTGACCGCCGAAAAGGCAGAAGCGATGTTCGACGCGCAGCAGGATGTTCTTCGCTCGCTGAAGGAGATGTTCAACAACGTGCCCAATCTGGCGCAGACCATTAAAAAGACCGTTGACGAGAACGCCGAACTGAAGCGCGACATTGAGAAGTTTATGCAGGAGAAGGTGCTGAAGATAAAAGCCGATGTTATTGCCAATGTCGAAATGAAGGGCGATGTGAAACTGTTCCGTCTGCCTGTGGGCATTGAAATGGCCCCTGACGCGCTGAAGGATTTGGCATTCAGAATCCGCGCCGAAGTGAAAGATAAATTCCTGTTTGTGGCTGGCGCCAAATCTGATGGCAAACCGTCGCTGACCATTGCAATGAGTGACGCTCTGGTTGCCACTGGCCTGAACGCTTCGCAGATGATTCGCGAGGCTGCCAAAGAGATTCAAGGTGGCGGCGGCGGTCAGCCGTTCTTTGCTTCGGCTGGCGGCAAAAACGCCGATGGATTGGACAAGGCTGTGAATGTGATTGTGGGGATGATTTGAGATATAACCATAGCAAATAAAAAAACAAGAGGCGGCCAATGTGGTCGCCTCTTCGTATTTATACCCCACAAAAAAAGCGAAGCCCCTATCCGACTCCGCTTTTATTTATTCAATCATTCACTCAATCACCTATCCTGCAACGGCACATAATGATACTCGTTCTGTATCACGTTCTTGTAGGCGGGACGGATAATGCGGCGCGATGCGAAGGTCATCTCCTCCAGACGGTGGGCCGCCCAACCCGACATACGTGCAATGGCGAACATTGGTGTGAACAGTTCGCGCGGAATGTCGATAGCCTCGTACACAAAGCCGCTGAAGAAATCCACATTGGCGCAGACGGGCTTCACGTTGCCGTTTTTGTACTCGGCCAGAGCCTTGGGTGCAAGTTCCTCAATGTTCAGGTAAAGTTGCAGTTCGGCGTCGAGACCTTTCTCTTTGGCCAACTCTATCGCCTTGGTTTTCAGCAGTTGGGCGCGCGGGTCCGACAATGTGTAAACGGCGTGTCCGATTCCGTAAATCTTGCCAGAGCGGTCGTAAGCCTCCTTGCGCAGAATCTTCATCAGGTACGATTTTATCTCCTCCTTGTCGTTCCAGTTCTTTACGTTCTTCTTAATGTTGGTCATCATCTCCAAAACCTGCAGATTGGCGCCGCCGTGCAAGCGGCCTTTCAGCGAGCCAATGGCTGCGGCTGTGGCCGAATAGGTGTCAGTCATTGCCGACGACACAAGGCGCATTGTGAACGTTGAGTTGTTACCGCCGCCGTGCTCTGCGTGTAGAATCATCATCAGGTCGAGAATCTCGGCCTCGAGCGGCGTGTATTTGTTGCCTTTGAGCATATACAAGAAGTTCTCGGCAGCCGACAGATTGGCTTGCGGGTGTCTGATTACCAGCGATTTGCGATAGAAAGCGTGACGCATTCCCTGATACGAGTATGCCACAATCACAGGCAGTTTGGCAATCAGGTTGAGCGACTGTTTGACGAGCGACGGTAGCGAATAATCTTCGGCAGTATCGTCTAAAGTATAGAGAATCAGCACCGAACGCGACAACATATTCATCAGGTCGCGGCCACGCAACGACAGAATCATATTGACGAACGAATCGTCAAGGTCGCGCTTGCCAGCCAAATGGGTTGTCATTTCGGCCAATTGCAGCGGCGTTGGCAGTTTGCCTGTGAGCAGCAGGAAGGTTGTCTCCTCAAAGCCGTGGCGGTTCTCCTTCTGAAAGCCCCTGACCAGCTCACGGATTGGGAATCCGCGGTAGCGCAGGTCGCCCTCGGTTGGAATCAGCACGTCACCCTCGCGGCGGTAGCCAACAACGTCGCCAATGTTGGTCAGACCCACAAGCACGCCCGAACCGTCGGCGTTGCGCAGACCACGCTTCACGTTGTACTTGTCGAACAGGTCCTTGTCAATCTGACACGATTGGTTTACTAATCTTGAAACGTCGGAAATGAAATTCTCCATTTTCTTGTTGTTTAATCGTTTAACTGTTGAATCGGTGAATCGTATTTTGGTTAATCGGTGAATCGGTTATTTCGGCAAATCGGACGCGATAAATCGCGTCCCTACCAACACCTAACACCCAAAACCCAACACCATTTACATATTCGTTATTTAAAACTCCTTAATCTAATGCCTATTGGCTAATGTCTAATGCCTTAATTATAAATTCTTTATCAGCGCGTCAGCAAACTCCGATGTCGAGAGTTTTGTGGCGCCTTCCATCATACGGTGAAGGTCGTATGTTACGGTCTTCTGCGAGATGGTCTTGCTCATAGCCTTGCGGATGCCGTCGGCGGCCTCGGTCCAGCCCATATAATCGAGCATCATTGCGCCCGAAAGCAGCAGCGAGCCAGGGTTCGACACGTTCTTGCCCGTATATTTCGGTGCTGTTCCGTGTGTAGCCTCGAAAATGGCGAAACCGCTCTGATAGTTGATGTTGGCGCCCGGGGCAATGCCGATGCCGCCCACGCACGCTGCCAGAGCGTCAGAAATGTAATCGCCGTTAAGGTTCAGTGTGGCGATGACCGAATACTCGGCAGGACGGGTCAGAATCTGTTGCAGGAATGCGTCTGCAATGCAGTCTTTTATGATGATGCGGCCCGATTTTGCGGCTGCGTCCATTTCGGCGTTAGCGGCCTCTTCGCCAATCTCTTTCTTGCGTTTCTCCCATTGGTTCCAGGTGTAAACCTTGTCGGCGAACTCGCGCTCGGCCAGTTCGTAGCCCCAAATCTTGAACGCGCCCTCGGTGAACTTCATAATGTTGCCCTTGTGGACGAACGTCACCGACGGTTTCTTGTGGTCGATGGCGTACTGAATGGCGGCGCGGACAAGGCGCTCGGTGCCCTCTTGGCTCACAGGCTTGATGCCGATGCTCGACGATTCGGGGAAACGGATTTTCTTCACGCCCATTTCCTCAATCAGGAACTTTTTGATTTTCAGGTTCTCGGGCGTGCCGTTCATATATTCGATGCCAGCGTAGATGTCTTCGGTGTTCTCGCGGAAGATGCACATATCAACCAACTCGGGGCGCTTTACAGGCGACGGTGTGCCCTCGTAATACTGCACGGGGCGCAGGCATACGTAAAGGTCGAGAGTCTGACGCAGAGCCACGTTGAGCGAGCGGATGCCGCCGCCAATCGGGGTTGTGAGCGGGCCTTTGATGCCCACCAGATACTCGCGGAAAGCGTCGAGAGTCTCGTCGGGAAGCCAGCTGCCAGTGGCGTTGAATGCTTTCTCGCCCGCCAGAACCTCTTTCCACTCAATTTTGCGTTTGCCGCCGTAGTATTTGGCCACAGCCGCGTCCATTACTTTTTGCGATGCAGGCCAGATGTCGCGGCCAATTCCGTCACCCTCGATGAAAGGGATTACGGGGTTGTTCGGCACATTAAGTTTTCCGTTGCTGATAGTGATTTTTTCTGCCATAATATTCAATTTATTTTGATTGTTTACGAATTTGATTCAATGCGCCGCCCAACTTGAACCACTCAATCTGTGCAGCGTTATAAGTATGATTTACAGTTATTTGTTCCGATGTTCCGTCGGCGTGGCGGATGGTCATTTTCAATGGCACGCCCGCGCTGAAGGTTGTCAGGCCGCTGATGGCGAAGGTGTCGTTCTCGCGGATGCGGTCATAATCGGCCTTGTCGGCGAAAGTGAGCGCCAGCATACCCTGTTTCTTAAGGTTGGTTTCGTGGATGCGTGCGAACGATTTTGCCAGCACCACATTAACGCCCAAATGACGCGGCTCCATAGCGGCGTGCTCACGGCTCGAACCCTCGCCGTAGTTCTCGTCACCGATGATGATGCTGCGCAGGCCGCGTGCCTTGTACGAGCGAGCAAGGTCGGGAACGGCGGTGTAGTTGCCGCTTGCGGTGTCGAGCACCTTGTTGGCCTCGCCGTTGAACGCGTTGATGGCGCCAATCAGAAGGTTGTTGCTGATGTTGTCGAGATGTCCGCGGAAGCGCAGCCACTTGCCAGCCATACTGATATGGTCGGTTGTGCACTTGCCCTTGGCCTTGATGAGCAACTGCAAGTTATCAAAATCCTTGCCGTCCCACTCGGCAAACGGCTCAAGCAGTTGCAGACGCTCGCTGTTCGGGTCCACCTTAATCACGATGCCCGAACCGTCGGCAGGCGGTGCAATAAAGCCGTCGGGGTCGGTAACGAAGCCGTTTGCAGGCAGCTCGTCGCCAACAGGCGCGTCAAGCATAACCTCGCGGCCGTCTTCGGTCATGAGTTTGTCTTTCAACGGGTTGAACAGCATTGAACCCGAAATCGCCATTGCCGTAACCAGCTCGGGCGAAGCCACAAACCCGTGGGTGTTGGGGTTGCCGTCGGTACGTTTGGCAAAGTTGCGGTTGAACGAGTGAATGATACTGTTCTTGGCCGTCGGGTCGGCGGTGTGGCGTGCCCACTGACCAATGCAGGGGCCGCAGGCGTTGGCCATTACCAGGCCGCCTATCGATTTAAAGGCGTCGAGTTGTCCGTCGCGCTCCGTGGTCTTCTTCACTTGAGTTGAACCAGGTGATACGATGAACTCGGCTTTAACCTTGATATTCTTTTCTTTAGCCTGACGAGCGACAGATGCCGCACGGTCCAAATCCTCGTACGATGAGTTGGTGCACGAGCCAATCAGACCAACCTCCATTTTCTCGGGATAGTTGTTCTTGCGGATATAGTCGGCAAACTGCGAGATTGGCGTTGCAAGGTCGGGCGAGAACGGTCCGTTGACATACGGCTCAAGCGTCGAAAGGTCGATTTCGATAATTTGGTCGTAGAACTTCTCGGGATTGGCGTAAACTTCATTGTCGCTTGCCAGATGTTCGGCGTTGCGGTCGGCCAGTTCAGCCACTTTCTCGCGGCCAGTGGCGCACAGATAGTCGTGTATTTTGCTGTCGTAGGCGAAGATTGATGTGGTTGCACCGATTTCAGCGCCCATATTGCAGATGGTGCCTTTGCCTGTTGCCGACAATGTTGCCGCGCCCTCGCCGAAATACTCAACAATGCAGCCCGTTCCGCCTTTGACGGTGAGCAGTCCAGCCACCTTCAGGATGATGTCCTTCGGCGATGCCCAACCGTTGAGTTTGCCTGTGAGTTTGATACCGATAAGCTTCGGCATTTTCAGCTCCCACGGCAGACCAACCATAACGTCGACAGCGTCGGCGCCGCCAACACCAATGGCCACCATACCCAAACCGCCTGCGTTGACGGTGTGCGAGTCGGTGCCAATCATCATTCCGCCAGGGAAAGCGTAGTTCTCAAGCAGCACCTGATGGATGATGCCAGCTCCAGGTTTCCAGAAACCGATGCCATATTTGGCAGCCACGTCGTGCAGGAAGTTGTAAACCTCCTTGTTCTGTTCGTTGGCCACGCCAAGGTCTTTCTCGGCACCTACGTTGGCCTGAATCAAGTGGTCGCAGTGCACTGTCGAAGGCACAATTGTGCGGCTTTTACCAGCGTTGATGAACTGAAGAAGAGCCATTTGCGCGGTAGCGTCCTGCATAGCCACGCGGTTGGGCGCAAACAGCGCGTAGTCGGCACCGCGTGCGTAAGCCTTGCGCTCGGCCTCGCCCGACAGGTGCGCGTATAGAATCTTCTCACTCAAAGTCAGCGGACGGCCCAGCAGCTTTCGCGCCTCGGCCACTTTCGACGGCAATTCGTTGTAGAATTGCGCAATCATTTCATAATCGAATAGCATTATTTATATGTGTTTGTTGGGAAGAACCCTCTCCCCGATTATTGAAAATCAATGTTTTAAACAACCATTCCAAAACCGATGCCCACATATTTATGCAACCATTCCGCATAAATGTGCTGTCACCCGTTTTAAATTGCAAAGATAGCAATTTAGGGGCAGTTTTCCTACGGTTGCGGGATTTTACGTTTTTTGCTTAATTTTCAAGGAATCTAAAAAAATTGCTAACTATGTGCTGATTTTTGGAAACGGTTGTCACTCAATTATGTACGTGATGCAAAACAATTGACCGACAACTATTTAAACATTGCAAAATGGAACAATATCTCTGGCTTTTCCCGATACTGTTTGTCTTCCACGATTTCGAGGAAATTATTGGATGCAAATTGTTTGTAACCAAAAACGGCGCCGCCATAACCCAACGATTCCCGAAAATCGCTTTCATCTTCAACAATTTCAGCACTGAGGGCTTTGCTCTTGCCGTGGCCGAGGAATTGGTTTTATTGCTGATAATCTGCGGTTTGACATTCACCGGCATCCGCGCGTTCAACCTACTGTGGCTGGGCACGTTTATTGCCTTCACGCTGCATCTGGTGGTTCACATTGGGCAGGCCATTGTCATCCGGAAATACATTCCCGCACTTGCTACAAGTATTCTTCTTCTGCCGATAAGCATCTGTATAGCAATTGATTGCATCGGCACAATCGACGGTTCAGTTTTTGAAATTGTTGCTTACAGCCTTGTGGCTGCAATTGCTGTTGGCGCCAATCTGTTCCTTGCGCATTGGCTGGCGAGAAAGTTTAATGAGTGGCAGGAAGGGAAAATGGGGAAATAAGCTAACGTTTTACGCATTGCATAAACCACAGATTCGCAACTTATTGATATACAACATCCTTCTCTATGCAAGTTTTGATTCTGGAGCAATAATTATGATAATAGTTTCTCAACAATCGATTCAAAAGCACCTAAATAGATATCAGACTCCAAGTCTTCATCATCAAATACTAGCCCCATAAGCACATACAGCATATTACCACATAGAATTGTAATATTAGGATTGTTAGCTTCTATCGGGAAGAAAACATTAGCATCACTTTCGTTATTATTTGAACTATTTAGAATTTCAAGACCAGCAAGAAGATATGTTGCGCTGAAAGCGAACCATTTGCCATTTACCGTAAAGCAAATTTCGGTTTCTTCTTCAGATGATTTTTTGATTGCCTTCTTCACAAGCAAAGACAACTCTTTTAATGCAGTGTGCGGAAGCGTAAACTGGCAAGCGTAGTTTTTATAAATAATGTCCTCGTTAAGATAATCCGGATACTTACTGTTTCGCATATAATACCCACCAATTCCTTTGTCATATTTTTCTGATTTACAATCCGGATTGACAAGTTTATTATTAAGCATTAGGAACTTCGGATTTGAACTATCATACGAGCGAACAACCATTTGGCAATCGGTCAACGCAACGCATAAACTGTTTGCTGTGTCATAATAGACTCCTTTACAAAAGTTCCTTCTCGTCTTGGTCGCAGCAAAGAACTGTTTATCAAGCAATAGTTTATGATATGTCTTCGGGTCGAAATCTTGTTTCTCTGCTTTTTTTATGATGTCGCTCAAATTTGGCGTAACGACAGCTGGTTCAATTGACTTTTTCATTTTGTATATTTTTAATGTTTTTCATCTTTTTTCTTTTCACGAATTAGTTTGTCAAGAGCCTTCAAAAATCTCTTATCATCTTCATACATTTCATCGGTTACTTTGAAACAAAAATAATTATCGGCATCAGTATGTTTGTTTTTTGTTGGATTGGTTCGTTCGATAAAATAATAATAATTTTTCTTTTTTTCCATTAAATAAATATCCAAATCTGTTTCATTAGGATTCCCGTACCATAAGAAATAATTATTGTTATACTCAAAATATATGTCCCAACCATAAAGGAATTTCGTGTTTTTAATAATGTGTCCATTATCTAT
>JAFZKK010000004.1 GCA_017551905.1 Salinivirgaceae bacterium | reverse complement strand
ATTGTCTCTTGTCATATCGATGTAAATGTTTGAATTATAATTATTTGTTATTCTTTTGATTCGATTGGGAACTGCCGGCGGAAACTCTCTTCGAGCGAGATGATGGTCTCGGTGCGCTCAACAATGTCGAGCCTTTGCAGCTTGTCCGACAGTATTTTACGCAGGTGCTCGTTGTCGTGCGCCATCACCTTGATGAATAGTGAGTAGTTGCCTGTAACGTAGTGGCATTCAATAATTTCGGGAATTTTGTACAACTCTTCGGCAATGTCTTGATACAAGCAGGCCTTTTTCAGGTTGATGCCCACAAAGGCGCAGGTTTTGTAGCCCAGATTCTGCGGGCTGACAATAAACTCTGACCCGGTGATGATGCCGATGTTCATAAGCCTTTGCACCCTCTGGTGCACTGCCGGGCCTGAAATGCCACATTCTCTCGCAACCTCCAGGAAAGGAGTGCGTGCGTTCTTCGATATAATTGACAGAATCTTTTTGTCGAGTTCGTCAATGTTCGGAGTGCTGTTCATAGTATTGAATTTATGTGCGGCAAAGAAAATCAATTAATCTGTATAAAACCGATGTCGGCTGCAATTTTATTAACCAATTATGAGGCGTTGGGTTTCAAATTGTCACTTTTTGCGACCATTGGTTTATAAATGCGATTGGCAATAAAAAAGGCCGTCTGTTTCCAAACGGCCCTTTAGTAACGATTATGAATGATTTAAAAGTTAAATCCAATTCTGATAGTTGGTGCCGCAAATACTCCAAAGTTGTTGCAGTGAGCGGCGTTGGTGGCCAAGCCGGGTTGCGGTTTGTAGCGCACTGCGCCGTAGGTGTACGAGAATAAATCGCACTGGCAGCCCAGAATCAATCCGCCTTGGAATGTGTAGTCGGCACCTACGACAATGGCTCCGCCAACAGTCCAGGTTTCGGCTACCGAGTTGCCTTTCGAGTCATACGAGTATTTGTATTTCATCTGGTTGTTGCCGTATGCGCCGCGGGCTCGTACTCCAACAAACGGTTTCGTGTTCTTCGAGCCAAGGCAGAAGTCTCCGCCCAAGAATACGGTGTAGTTTGTCGATGCTTTGCTTGGTGTTTGGTCGTAGCTCGGGATACCTGCGGCCGCGTTTCCTGGATACACATCGTGTCCGGGAGCAACGGTGCGGTTGAAGCCGCCGCCGGCAAGAATGCGCAATGCCTCCGATGCATAAACACCACCTTCAAAGCCAACCATCAGTGTCTTGTCGGTCCAACTTGGAGTTGCGACCTCGGCTCCGCTATAGTAAAGGCTGTTACCATTAGGAGCATCTACGCTTAAGTAGCTGTTGTAGCTTACTGTCGCCGCCAGAAACGGCCCGCTCTGTGCGGTTGCCGTGCCAATGGAGGCAAGCAGAATGACAACAGTTGCTGATATTAGCTTTTTCATATTAGTAACTATTTATTGTACAGTTAATTACTCTTCGGTGTTGGCAGGTGTGTTTGCGCTTTCCGATGAGCTGTTGTTGCTGCTGGTTAACAGTTTGTAGTATTTGTCAGCAATCGACTGTTGAATCTTGATATCGTTGTCAATCTGCGAGATAACCAAAGTGTAGTAAGTGTTCAGAGTGGCATTGTCAACAATGTCGTTGTCGGCTTGCTCCTTCAAATCTTTATAGCGCACAATGTCTTCTCTTAGGTTGTTGATATTTGACTCGCATTGCATAACGAGTACCTCTTTGTCCATTGATGAGTAGCCGTAAGCGTTATAGATATTGGTAGCTTTGTTGTAAGCCATTTCTAAAGCGTAAACTTCTTTTGCCAAACCTTCTATTGTGGTCAGCAGTGTGTTGTAAGCTGCGATGTTGTCTGTAAGAGCTTTGTATTTAGCTTCGATAGCAGTTTTCTTTTCCATGTATTCATTATATTCATCCTCCCAAGCGTTGTCGTGAAGCAGGTTATACTTTTGCAGCGAATCAACATTAGCTTTCAAAAAGCCCAACATTTCAGTATAGTCTTCAGTGTTGATTTTGTATTTAGTGTAGCTTTTATAAACTACACCTTCGTCTTTCAAATCAACTGTCTCATACTCAATGACATTTTCCAGATAATAATAGCTGTAATTTGCGTCTTTGCGATATCTGTCATAAAAACTGAAATCGTTGGAATTGTCGAATAAATCTTTAGCTGCGGCAATAAAATCAGTGCCTTGCAATTTGTGGTTGGTTGGTTCAAAATAATTGTTCCATGAGGTATAACCGCCAAGCAATTCGTTAAGTTTTGAGCTCCAATAAGCGTCGGCATCAACACCATTATAGTTGTAACCATCGTTTGTAATCTCGGTCCATTTGCTCATTCTTGCTGAATTGGCTTTGTTCATTTCAATCTCAGCTTTTATTTCCTCTTCTTTGAGGTCTTCAGCGCTCTTGATATCCATGTTTTTGTAGATGGTTTTTACAGCTTCCTCATCTTGAATGTCTTTCTCGGCTTGTGCAATGCGGATGTCGTTGTATTTTACAATAGCATCTTTAGCATCGGCAAGGGTTACATTTCCCGATTTAACATCGTCCAATTGGAGTTGGAAATTCTTTTTGTCGTTCTCAAGAGCTTTTACTTTAGAGATTGCGCTGTTGTACATGTTCCAATAAGTTTGGTCCAAGTCAGCTTTGTCTTGCTCCAAGTCAAGTTTCATCTGATTGAGTTGCACTTGACGCATTTCTTTTACTTCGTTCGACTCTTCGTCGTCAACGCATGATGTCATAGCGGCGCTCATACACAGAGAACCAGCTACCAAATAGATAAGTTTTCTCATTTTGAATAAGATTTTTTTTTGTTAATAAAAATTTAGTTACGCAAATGTAACGCTGATTGTCGGACAATATTCCATTTCCGCGCTATAAAGTGACGAATGGCGGTTTGTGACGGGCGGATGGGTTGTTTTCCGTGTCGAACGGCTTGTCTCACGTCTTCTGTTTCTTCTTTTTTGCAGCCGGAAACAGCACGTTGTTCAGTATCAGCCTGTAGCCGGGTGAGTTGGGGTGCATCTCAAGGTTTGTCGGCTTGTCGCCTACAAAATGCTGATAGTCTTCAGGGTCGTGGCCGCCATAGAATGTCCAAGTGCCTTGCCCGTACTCGCCGTGGATGTATCGCGCCTCGCCGGCGGCTTTGTTCTCGCCCATAATCAGCACGTTGGGTTTTATCAGTTTTGAGTTGAAGGCGGTTGTTTGCCCCATAAATGCGCGGATTGTCGTCTCGTGGTTTTGGCAGAGCATTGTGGGCACTTGGTCCCATTTGGCCGAGAACTCAAACAGCGTAAAGTAGTCGTTCTCGCTACTCACTTTGCGGTAGGTGGTGACATCGATGTCGGAATATTCGTAAACCAGCGGGTTGCGCTCCAGAGTGAAATTCTGGAAGGCGAAGGTCTTGCTGTAGTCGAGTTTCTCTTGGGCTTGCGGGTCCATTCCGTCGCCGTCGTACATATATTCGCAGATGTCTGTTTGCTCGGCGGCTAAAGCTATGTCGTAAGAGTCGGTGGCTGAGCACATTGCGAACAAGAATCCGCCGTTGCCGACATATTGTTTTATGCTTTGCGCCACATATAGTTTTAATTGCGATACTTTGTTGAATCCCAGTTTTTTAGCTTCGGCTTCGGCGTTGCGCACCTGGCTTGTGTACCAGCCCATATTCTTGTAAGCGGCGTAGAATTTGCCGTACTGCCCCGTAAAATCCTCGTGGTGAAGGTGCAACCAGTCGTATTTGCTTAGTTCGCCGTTCACAATCTCCTCGTCGTAAATCACTGTGTATGGAATCTCGGCGTAGGTCAGAACCATTGTCACGGCGTCGTCCCAAGGCAGCTTGTCTTTGGGCGAATAGACGGCTATCTTCGGCGCTTTCTCAAGTTTCAGCGCATCCATGTTGACATCCTCGCGGGCAATATCGTTCAATATGCCAGTCACTTTGGCGTCGGCAAGTATCTCGTAGCTGACATTTCTGATAACACATTCAGTTTCAATGGCTTTGTCGTATTGAACCAGAAAACTTCCGCCGCGATAGTTGAGCAACCATTGTGCGCTAATCTGATTCTCAAGCACCCAGTGCGCAATGCCATAAGCCTTCAGGTGGTTGGTCTGGCTCTCGTCCATCGGAATCAGCAGATAGGAGGCCTGCGCCCTTGTCAGTCCCAACAGCAGAATAGTTAGCAGTAATATTTTCTTCAAAACAGACACGATTGAAATTCAGATTTTAGAATTCAGAATTCAGAATAAAATGTTTGCACTAAAAACTTAAAACTCTATAACTTATGCCTTGTCACTTATCACTTATAACTTATAACTCAAAACGGTGCACTACTCTCGTTTGGCAGCGAACCGGCTTTTGGCGCGGCCGGAGCGGCAATGTCAAAATCGGTGTTTGGCGTAAATCCGGCGCTGATGTTTGGTTGGGCGTCAGTTGCCGCCGAAGTGTTCATCTTCGACTGGAATGTCATCGGCGCGTTATCTTCGGGGTCGCAGAAGCGGGTGAACTGGCTCTTGAAGTCCAGAGTCACATCGTCGACGGCGCCGTTACGGTGCTTTGCCACAATAATCTCAGCCTTGCCAACGGTTGAGTTGCCGTTCTCGTCGGTCAGCAGTCCGTAGTATTCGGGGCGGTGGATGAAGATAACCATATCGGCGTCTTGCTCAATGGCTCCCGACTCACGCAGGTCCGACAGCTGCGGACGTTTGTTGCCGGTGCGGGTTTCAACCTGCCGGTTCAGCTGGCTCAACGCTATAATAGGGATGTTCACCTCTTTGGCAATCGCTTTCAATGAACGCGAAATGGTGCTTATCTCTTGTTCGCGGCTCTGCATCTTGTCGCCGGCGCTCATCAGCTGCAGATAGTCGATAATGGCTATTTCGACATGTTGTGTCTGCACCAGTCGCCGTATTTTTGAACGGAACTCGGTTATCGACAGCGACGGTGTGTCATCGATAAAAAGAGGTGCGTTTTCAAGCACTTTCATTTTTCCTTCAAGATGCCTCCATTGCTCCGTGCTTAGTTTGCCGGTTTTCAGCACCGGGCTTTCAATTTCGGCCTCGCTACTTATTATACGGTTTACCAGCTGCACGCTTGCCATCTCGAGCGAGAACACAGCCACGCCTCGATTCTTATCGACAGCCATGTTCCGCGCCATCGACAGCACAAAGGCGGTTTTTCCCATGGCCGGTCGGGCTGCAATGATTATCAAATCCGACGGCTGCCAGCCAAGTGTCAGCTTGTCCAAAGCGTTGAATCCGCTTGGCACGCCGCTAAGTCCGTCTTCGCGTTTCGATGCTTCAAGAAGTTGTGCGTAGGCTTCGGCTAAAACCGTTCTCACCGGCGCCACTTCTTTCTTCACATTGCCGGTCGACAATTCGAAAATCTCTTGTTCGGCGGAGTCAATCATGATGGCCACATCGTCGGTGTCCTCAAAACCTTTCTTCTGAATTTCGGCACCAATCCGTATCAGCTCGCGCTGTGTGTATTTTTGCGCAATGATGCGTGCGTGATATTCGATGTGCGCAGTTGAGGCTATGCGGTTTGTCAGGTTGATAAGATAAGCCGTGCCGCCAACATTGTCGAGCTCTTTGTCTATTTTAAGCTGGTATGCCACGGTGTTTATGTCGATAGGCTTGTGGGCTTTCGACAATTTAATAATGGCTTCGAAAATCTTGCTGTGCTCCTCTTTGTAGAAATGCTCGGGGCGCAATATCTCCGATATATTAAGGTATGCGTCTTTCTCAATCATCAGCGCGCCAAGCACCGACTCCTCGAAGTCAATGGCCTGAGGCGGCACTTTTCCGGTTCCTGCGAACAAACTCTCGTTCGGCTCTTGTTTCTGTTGTGCGAATTTCTTTGCCATAAATTTTTTGTTTTTACGGTGTCAAAATTAAACCGAAATATTGCCCGCACGTTTAAATTATACGCTTATATTTATAAACAGAAATTATCGGTTTGGCTTTTATCGATTTAGGAAAGGCGAAACAGTGATTTAACTGACGATTGAACATATTATAAACATTGTTGCTATGATAGTACATCCGAACGCAAAAATCAACATTGGGCTGAACATTGTCGAGCGCCGCCCCGACGGTTTCCATAACCTTGAGACTCTTATGGTCCCGTTTGCTTTGTCCGACACGCTCAAACTGACGCACAACAAAAGCATCTACGCCAAGCATTTCGAGCTGGTGATTGACGGACTGCCTGTCGATGGCTCGCTCGACACCAATCTGGTGAGCCGCGCCTATCATCTTTTGAATGCCGATTTTGTGCTGCCGCCTGTCAAGGCTGTGCTCGACAAGAAGATTCCAATGGGAGCGGGGCTTGGTGGCGGTTCTTCTGACTGCGCTTTTACCATTTCGGCTCTCAACAAGATGTTCGACCTTAACCTTTCCGTAGCGCAGATGCAGAAATACGCATCGATGCTTGGCAGCGACTGCGCTCTGTTTGTCGAAAACAAGCCGGCTCTGGCCACCAGCCGGGGTGAGGTGCTGCAAACCGTCGATATCAATCTGTCGGCTTATAAGATACTGATTGTCAAGCCGCAGGTTCATGTCAATACGGCCAAGGCCTATCAGATGCTGACACCGCATGCGCCTCAGTATCATATTGCTGATATGCTTGATTGTCCACTTGAAGAGTGGGCGGGGAAGATTGTGAACGATTTTGAGGAACCTATTTTCAATATGTTCCCGGCCTTGCGCTCGATAAAAGAGGCATTGTACGCTTGTGGCGCGGCCTACGCATCAATGTCGGGCAGCGGTTCGGCCATCTACGGGCTTTTCCGCAAGCTGCCCGATAAAAAACAGTTTGAGGTTGACGGCAACTTTGTGTGGACCGGGAAAATGTAGCCAACACTTATAAACAAGGTTTGTCAGAGTGTTTAACGCCATGTTTCGTATAAGGCTGACCGACCTGCTGCTTGTAAATAAGCACGAAACGGCTCTCGCCCTAAGGCGTGAACCTCTCGCTGACTTATTCTCCTGCTTTTTAAAATTTATCAGATTTTACTACAAGAGCGTATAGCTCGGCATGTTAGTATTTTATTCAAGTCTGCGGAATGGTGTCGGGAGATTGGTTATTGTTAGGTGATAAAATGTTATAACCACCTCTCTTCCAACCCTATTTAACCATTACACGCTGAACGGTATTGGCGGTTTTTACGATATAAACGCCTATGCCATTTATATTTATCTCGGCACTGACGCGATTAATCGCATCCCTACATATTAATTTGCCCATTGCGTCATAAACGCTGATTTCATCGGTGGCGTTTTCGACAACAATTGTGCGGCCTTTGGCGTAGATGGTGACTGTGTTGGCGGCCGACTCATCGATATCGGTGATGTTGCACCCTGAGAACGCCTCGTCACCGATGCTTGTTACCGATTCGGGAATGGTGACTGGTGTAAGGCTGCTGCACCCTGAGAACGCATAGTCGCCAATACTTGTTACTGATTCGGGAATGGTGACTGAAGTAAGGCTGCTGCACACTGAGAACGCCTCGTCGCCGATGCTTGT